>DCKO01000038.1:22386-33966 GCA_002320665.1 Micavibrio sp. UBA1672 | reverse complement strand
GAAATCAAAACTTGCACTACTATCTGTCCTTCTTCTCTCCGCTTGCGGCTTTACGCCCATGTACGGCAACCTTAGCGGCGACCCGCAGGAAACCGCGCAAGTTCGTGCGGCGCTCTCCAATATCGAGATTGCCAACATACCCGACGCGGAAGGGCAATATCTACGCAATCTCCTGATCGATAAATTCTATAAAGGCGGTTATCCTTCGGATGCACGTTATGTCTTGGCAGTTGATAAAATAACAGAGAGTATTATTGATCTGGATATTACAAAAACATCCGATGCCACGCGTGGTCAGATGCGCATCACAACCGTGATGAGCCTTATTGATCAAAATACAGGCAAAGAAGTTTTGAACCGTAATCTTCGTTCAATTAACAGCTATAATATCCTGAACAGTGAGTTCACAAACCGTGTTTCCAAAGAAAATACCCGCAAAAACGCTCTTGAGGATATCGCCCAGCAAATCGAGCAACAAATAGTGCTTTATCTAAATCGCCAATAAGTTTGACTGCGATGGTCTTTTTGTAACGCTGTTTTGTTTGTCATCGAATACATTCCACATTATACTGGGCATTTACCGCTCATATGAGGAAAGGCACGCAATATGTCCGAGGTTAATGCAACGGATTTCAAAGAGATTCATTCAATTGAGGATCTGCTTAACCTGTATGAGGGCGTAGGTGCAGACAGTAAATCCGGCATAGAAGTCGAATTCCCCTTCTTTAACCCGCAAGAGCCAGACTTATCTGCGATGAGCCTTTCCCAAAATAAGGTTCTGAAAAACAGCGCGATGAACGCGCTAGCTGGAGATTGGCTCCACAATGAACCCACTAGCGATTTGCTGGAAGTCGCCTCAATTGCCATGCCATTTAAGGGCTGGCGTACTGTACTGGATGATACGCAAAAAAAGATTAATGTCTTGAGCAAAAAGGCCGAGGATCTAGGCCTGAAACGCTCCTATTTCCAAGAACTGCCTGATAAAACCGCGGATGATCTACTCTCACGCATTGTTGATGTAGAGCGCTATAAAATTATGTATGCACCATATCGCGCCGATATGTATGAATGCGTGCGCTATTTTGCCGTATGTAAATCCACACAAATATCAGTAGGACCGCGCAATGCGGATCACATGCTGGAAAATATCCGCAGACTTTATACACTTGCACCATTCCTGTTCCTGCTAACCGAAAATAGCTCCGGTTTCATGGAGGGCAAACCCTTCAAAGGTCATCAGGGCATGTTCTTGCGCAGAAATGGCCTTAGAGAAAATCGCGGTGGCGTGCCCCCTTATGTCTTTACAGCCCAAAGCGGCGAAGAATTCGTGGCGGCTCATATCCATCACGCCATGAATAACCCGTTATTTATGTATTATAACCAAGAGGGTATTTTGACAGGCGTGCCCTCAGGCGATTGGAGCGTAACCTTTGAAAGCTTAAAGAAAAAAGGTCTGAACACTGCGAGTAATTTCTTTTTGGCCCAAAGCATTATGTGGCCAGATGTTAAGGTTGCAGCC
Organism: Micavibrio sp. UBA1672; assembly: GCA_002320665.1. Taxonomy (GTDB): domain Bacteria; phylum Pseudomonadota; class Alphaproteobacteria; order Micavibrionales; family Micavibrionaceae; genus UBA1672. The sequence goes on along the minus strand of DCKO01000038.1, from coordinate 32,447 downwards.
CTCAAAAATGAAAAAGGTGAAGTCTACGCCCATCGCTATGAGGCGCGTATGTTCGGCGTGGGTAACCATCAGCCGCAAACTGCCTATTTGATTACGGCGGCACTGGCTTATGATCTGGAATTTGCGATTGGTGTAGATGAGTTACTTAAGGCCTATGGCATGGATCAAAAACAAAATCTGACCCATACATATAATAGCGTCAAAGAGGCCTATGTCGCGGCAGAAAATCATAATGGCGCATTTTTTGATATTCCCTATGGCACAGGACGCATGAACGAATTTGCTAAAAGCTTTGCGAACTTACTAGAGGAAATTGCCGAGCGCCATGACATGATTGATGAACTTATGCCCGCCATCACCATTTGCCGTTCAGGTTGCACTGATTCAAAAGTAAACCGCTTTTTGCTAGGCACTTATGAAAACGTTCTGGCATTTCAGAAAAATTATGACCCTCATATTTTCGATGACCCAAACCTTTCAGCCTCTATGATTTTCGAAGATAAAATTACCACCAAGAAAAAGGAAGAGGGCGTAATGGCGCGCTGCGGGTAAAAAATCTTGTCTTGAAAACCCGAGTCACTTAATCTTCTTAATATGAAACTCCAATTCCGAGACATAGAGCCATTCGTCAAAAACCCGAACAAGGCTGCTCGTGTGATCCTGATTTACGGGCCTGATCATGGTCTTGTGAAAGAACGCAGTGCAATTATCGGCAAAACAGTCGTTCAGGATTTGAATGACCCCTTTAACGTTGCTGTGATTGAGGGCGATTCACTGCTCGATGATCCGGCCAAATTATTTGACGAGGCCAAAGCCCTATCAATGATGGGTGGAGATCGCCTCGTTCGCATAGAAGGGGCAAGCGATAAAATCACTAAAATCCTGCAAGATTATCTGGCTGACCCTTCGCCGGAAAACCTGGTGATCGTGCAGGCTGGAGAGCTTGGCCCGCGCTCCCCGCTTCGGGTTTTATGCGAAAAGGATAAAGCGGCTGTTGCCCTTCCTTGTTACGTAGAAGATGCTCGCGATCTCACCCGTTTCATCCGCGAGAGTTTAGCCACCGCAGGATTAAACGCAGATCGTGATACGATCACATGGTTATCGGAGAATATCTCGGGTGATCGCCTCAAGGTGCGCAGTGAACTCGATAAGCTGATTACCTATATTGGCCCGAATCAAAAAAATATATCTCTGGAAGATGCTATAGAAGCCTGCGCTGCCGCAGGCGCTCAAAATCTTGATGATCTGGTCTATAGCGTTGCAGGCGGTAATAGTGATCTGGCGCTCAAAACCTATAATACCCTAATATCTGAGGGCACAAGTTTTATTACGATCTTAAGAGTACTACAAAATCATTACCGCCGCTTGCACATGACCAAATCCCATATGGCAGACGGGGCAAGTTTGGAAATCGCAATGAAAAAACTTGCTCCGCCAGTATTTTTCAAACAAGCCCCAGCCTTTAAAAGCCAGCTTAACAACTGGTCACTAGAGGGCCTTGATAAAGTGATGGATCGCTTGACCGATCTGGAGGTGCAGTGCAAGCGCACAGGCATGCCCACCGAAACCCTCTGCGCCCAAGCCATTTTATCCATGAGTCGGATGAGGGCAGCTTAAAAGCTTAACCAAAGACAATTCTTGCAACTGTAGAAACTCTTCGTTATAACCACAATCGGAAAGTCGGCGCGGGCGGAAGCTCGCTTGTAATCGGTCAGGTCCGAAAGGAAGCAGCCACCAACGAATTCTCCGGGTCGTGTCCGGCTTTCCACTTTTTCTCTTATATTTTCTTATCATTAAAAAACGCTAAGCCTTGCACGCCTTCTGGAATCGCAGTAAAACTTAGACATGGCTGAGAAACAAGAAGCGTACCGCGTATTAGCGCGCAAATACCGCCCCCAGAATTTTGATGAGTTAATCGGACAAGATGCTCTTGTCCGCACCCTTAAAAATGCGATTGAAATGGGGCGTATTGCTCATGCTTTTATGCTCACAGGCGTGCGTGGTGTCGGAAAGACAACAACGGCACGCATTATCGCCAAATCCTTGAACTATACTGGCGCAGACGGGAAAAGCGGTCCGACCACAGGCGCAACAGATGACTGCAAACTCTGTCAGGCCATATCCGAAGATCGTCACCCCGATGTCATTGAAATGGACGCCGCCAGCCGTACGGGGGTTGATGATATCCGCGAAATTCTGGATGGGGTGCGCTACGCCCCCAGCGAAGCGCGCTATAAGATCTACGTGATCGACGAGGTGCATATGCTCTCCAAGAATGCATTTAATGCGCTCTTGAAAACACTGGAAGAGCCACCCGAGCATGTAAAATTTATTTTTGCGACAACCGAGATTCGTAAAGTCCCTGTGACCGTTCTGTCACGGTGTCAGCGCTTTGACCTTAAACGCGTAGGCATTGATTTATTGCAGGGGCATTTCTTGAATATCTGCGGATCTGAAAACGTGAAGGCCGAAGACGAAGCGATTTCCATGATTGCGCGGGCGGCTGATGGCTCGGTGCGTGATGGGCTAAGCCTTCTTGATCAGGCCATGGCACTGGCAGGCGAAAAGATCACAGCCGGGCTTGTGCAGGATATGCTGGGCCTGTCTGATCGTGCGCAAAATATCGATCTGTTGGAAAATGCCCTATCTGGCGATATGCCCGGAGCCTTGCAGATCATGGATAATATTTACGCGAATGGTGGTTCACCCTTGGCACTTATTCAGGATTTGCTGGAGCTGACCCATTTGCTCACGCGTTTGCGCGCTGCGCCAAATGCCAAAGAAACCAATACATCCCTTTCGCCGGATCAAATTGAACGTGTCAGTACCTTGGCAAGTCGTATTTCTATGCCCTCTCTAGGTAAGACATGGCAGCTTTTGCTCAAGGGGATTACAGAAGTCAACGAAGCCCCTAATCCGCAAAGCGCGGCCGAGATGGTCATTATCTCTCTGGCATATGCGGCGAACCTTCCCGATCCAGCAGATCTGGTGAAAAAGCTCAAAGATTCAAAACCGTTAACGGGAGGTGATTCTCCTGCGCCTCAGGGCGGTGGCAGCGTTCCGGCCTCTGGCGGCGGCGGGATGGTTACCGCATCCGGGCAGATGACAAAGCCGCAAGAAATGGCTTATGCGCAAGAACAGCCTCAAGCCGCGCTCATGCCCGAAGATGTGCCGACTATAAAAACTTTGGAAGATATGATTGTTCTGCTCAAGACCTATGAAGAATTTCTCCTTGCCGAGCAAGTCTATCATTTTGTAAAACTTGCTAAGCTCGAACATGTCAATCATGGCGATAAAGCCCATGGCCGTTTGGAGTTCTTCCCCGAAGAAGGCGCTTTGCCAAAATTGGCGCAGGATTTAGGCGCAGCTCTTAAAAAGATTACAGGTCAACGCTGGATGGTTTCAATTGTACCGGAAAGCGGAAGTACGCCGACATTATTTGCTTTAAGCGAAGCTAAGCGTTTACAAGAGCTTGAAGACGTGGCAAAAATGCCTCTGGTCGAAAATATTTTACAGATGTTTCCTGATTCCAAGCTGGTAAAGGTGCATCACAAGCATGATGATAACGATAAGGACAAAACACCATGATGAATTTTCAAAAAATGATGAAGCAAGCGCAGGAAATGCAATTCAAGCTTCAGGAAGTTCAGGAAAAACTCAAGGATATCGAAGTTGAAGGCGAGGCCGGAGGCGGCCTTGTGAAGGTGACAATGACATGTGCGGGCAAGGTTACGCATGTGAATATTGATGATTCTCTGATGGAATCTGATAAGGAAACCTTGGAAGACTTGATTGCGGCCGCAGTAAATACGGCTAATGAAGCCAAGGATGAAAAGGTACAGGATGAAACTAGATCAATGATGGTTGAGCTAGGGCTGCCTGCCGATACAAATTTACCATTCTAATATAAAATTATTATGCGTTTAATTACTTGGAATATTAACTCGGTGCGTTTGCGCTTGCCTTTGCTGCAAAAGCTGATCATCGAGAAATCACCTGATATTATCTGCTTGCAGGAAACCAAAACGCCCGATGAGCATTTTCCTACTGACCCGCTAAAAGAGGCCGGATACGAGCATCAGCATTTTCACGGAATGAAGGGGTATAACGGTGTTGCCATTCTATCCAAAAAGCCATTTGATGATGTCAATATTCATCACCGTGTAGGGCGGGAGGATTGCCGTCACATCGCTGTGAAATTCCCCGAATTCGAACTGCATAATCTTTATATCCCTGCAGGCGGGGATGAGCCTGACCCGACAATTAATGAAAAATTTCAGCATAAGCTGGATTTCATTGATGAGATGGCCGAATGGTTTGCCACTAATTACACAAATGCCCAGCCTATGATTGCTGTGGGGGATTTGAATACTGCCCCGCTAGAGCATGATGTCTGGTCCCATAAGCAACTCTTGAAAGTCATTTCGCATACACCCATAGAGGTTGAAAAGCACACTAGGATGCAAAATTCACTGGATTGGGTGGATACATCACGCGAATTTGTGCCCCATGATGAAAAATGCTACACATGGTGGTCGTATCGTAATCGCGACTGGAAGAAATCAAACCGCGGACGCAGGCTTGACCATATCTGGGTAACCCCGCCCTTGAAGCCTGCACTAAGCGGGCATGAGATTTTGTCCTATGCACGGGATTGGGAAAAGCCAAGTGATCATGTGCCGCTTATGATTGACCTTGATCTTTAATTCACATCAGGTTTTGGAACAGGTTCTGGTCTAACCGGATTTTTGGGCGGATATGAAATCTGCTCGATAATTTGATCTTCCGGCATAGACATTTTGGCTTCTGTATCTGGTTTAATCTCTCCGGCAGCCAATACTGCTCCGTAATCTTCACCCTCGTGCAGAGAAACAATATATCCAACATCATCCAGGCTGTAGCCGTAAAATTTAAAACGGGAAAGCGGGATGGATATGCTTTTTTGCCCCTCTTGCCAAAGACCTATTCGTTCTTGCCCCATGACTTCACGAAACTTGGGTGGCTTGATTTGTGTCTCGGTCACATAAGGTACGCTCATTTTATTCTTAAGCTTTTCTTGAATCTCTTTGGTCATGTTGACATCCGCATCAACAATCAGATGTGAATTCTTTTCGCTAGGGGCATAGACATGCAGAAATAGCTCACCTGTTTCTACGCCGGCGTCCAAATCTGGAACTGTAATGTGGAGGGTTTCACCCTTACGCTCAAGGCTTATTCTTTCAACATCATATAAAGAACGCCCGGCTTTTACAGCCGCATTAACATCGTTCAAGCTGGCATCCAGCAAGCCATTCACCAGAGCTTTGCTTTGATTTCCATCAAAACCTAAAAGACGAGAAAAGTGAACGCGTCTGTCTACACAGGCTATTTTATTTTGGTTCACGGGGTCTTTAACGGTTTCTAGCGCAACATTGCAATTCATGATGATGACATCAGGGTCATTTTCCTTCATCTGCCATAAATCCTCGATAAGTTTCGTATTATCTTTACACCCTGGCGCAAGGTAAACCTCAAGAAACACGAGGTTGTTTGCAAGAACGCCAACAGGTTTGGCAATAATAATTGTGGTGAAGATCAGAAAAAAACTTAGAAGTCTGAGCATCGTCCATTGACCTCCCAGTCTCCAAAGCGCGTCGGCTCAGGGCGTTTTTCAAAACCTCCAATTTCCTGCTCACCATCTGCGACAGACTTTTCAGGTGCCTTGGGAATCTTGTCTTTGTTTTCGGTTGGTTTTTTTGTATCCATACCCCATATTAAAATAAAAAGGACATCAGGATCAAATGGAATCAATAAAACAGGACGAAGCAAGTCTCGCCGATATTTTGCTTCCGCGTAAAATCGCCTTGGACATTCTAAGTGCTGTTCTGGATAAAAAGCAGGCTTTGGACGTTGTATTTGATAGCAGTAATGAATTTGCAGCCCTGCCTGTTAGAGAGCGCTCCTTTGTGCGCATGCTTGTGACCACGACTATTCGGCGGCTTGGCCAGATTGATGATTTGATTACTTTTGCGCAAGACCGCCCTGATGCAATGAAAACGCCTGTCGTTCTTAATATTCTTAGATTAGGCACTACGCAGATATTTTTCATGGAGGTCGCCGATCACGCAGCGGTCGATACATCGGTTAACCTTGCAGCTTCTGAAGGGGCAGAAAAGCAAAAAGGTTTTGTGAATGCTATTTTAAGAAAGCTGCTGCGGGATGGTAAAGCGCGACTCGAAAAGCAAGATGCGGGGCGGCTAAATACGCCGGAATGGCTCATGAAGTTATGGATCGAAGATTATGCTCTCAGGACCACAGCTGAAATTATGAATGCTCATCTTACCGAAGCGCCACTTGATATAACGCTCAAAAGCAAGGCAGATCATGCATGGTGGGGAAATACCTTGCAGGCCTTTATGTTGTCAACAGGCACACTGCGCCGGATAGCTGGCGGAAATATTCGTGATCTGGAAGGTTTTGAAAAGGGGCAGTGGTGGGTGCAGGATGCGGCTGCCGCAATTCCTGCTCAATTGTTTGGTGATGTGTATGATAAGCCTGTAGTCGATATGTGTGCAGCCCCCGGTGGCAAGACTATGCAATTAGCGTCTATGGGGGCAAAGGTTACAGCAATTGACCGTTCGGCAAAAAGATTAAAAAGGCTGGAAGAAAATCTAAAGCGTATCGAATTGAAAGGCGGGGTTGTTGTCGAAGTTGCTGATGCTTGTGCATGGCGTCCAGCCCAGCCTGTGCCTAATATATTATTGGATGCACCGTGCTCGGCGACAGGAACAATTCGCCGTCACCCTGATACGCCATATTTAAAGAGTGAAAACGATATTATTCGTCTCGTATCGCTGCAAAGGCGACTTTTAGAGCATTCCGCAGGTCTTTTGGAAATCGGTGGAATTTTGATCTATTGCACATGTTCACTCCAAAAAATTGAAGGTGAAAGCCAAATTGAAACTTTCTTGTCTGATCATACAAATTTTGAACGTCTTCCCATCAAGCCGGAGGAGATCGGCGATTACGAAGAACTGATCAATAAGAATGGTGATCTTAGAATCTTGCCAATCCATTTGAAATCCCAAGGAGGGTTGGATGGATTTTTTGTCTCGCGTTTACAGCGTTTATCTTGACAGACATCGTGCTGAACGCTAGCGTTTAAAAGTTCAAACAAACAAAGAAGTGATTATCAATGGCGTTTTCAAATAAAGGTCTGAATATTTTTATAGTGATACTCGTTATTGTCGTTTTGGCTGCGGCAGCATTTTTCGTAAGCAAAAAGGGGGAGGGTGTTCTTATGCAGGACATCAAGATTTCTCCTAAAAAAGACCAGCCAGTTCAAGTGACTGAGCCTGTGGCTTCAAAAATTGATGCCGAAACAAAAGAAAATGTCGATGAAATCGTAGATGAAGCCATGTCTAGAATTGAGGAAAACGCTAGATCTCATGATGATGAAAGCCAAACCCTAGCAATGTCGAAAGGGGCCAAGGATTTCATCTCGCAGGAAATGACCAGTGATAAGCCCGAAGACTATAAAAAACAATTTATCACCGGAACCTATGCCGGATATTACGCCCGCCATACTCTTGGTTTACCCGAATATTGTGCAGGTCACGAGGTAAGTCTTATTCCTTATGTTGAGGCCTTTATTAAAGTGAATGAAGGTTTGGATAGTAAGGTCCAGAAGCTATATTTTGCGCCAGACCAAGTCGAGCAAACATATCAGGCTATAAAACCCAAAATCATGCCTTTAATCGATACGGAAATGAAGGAAGTAGCCAAAATGATTGGCAGTAACGCTGATGAAAAAGCCGCATGCAAATTTATGAATAAAAATGCAAAAAATATTGTAAGGGGCGCAAAATTCCAGACTTTAATGCCTAGAGCTTATGGTTTTCTTGAACCCTATCTGGAAGAAACCTCAGCAGACTGAATAAATTTTCTTGAAAATTTTTACGAAGCGATTTATACAATTAGCACTCACTTCAATGGAGTGCTAATAGCGCTTTAGTGTGAGTGCTTAGGAGGGGTCTTTCCAGCGATGGCTTTAAGAAAAAGCACGAAGAAAGACCTGCTTGTTCAACATAGAAAAAAGGAGAAAAGGAAGATGAAATTTCGTCCTTTACATGACCGCGTTCTTGTTCGCCGCGCAGAACCCGAAACAAAAACAGCCGGCGGTATTATCATTCCAAATTCAGCCGAAGAAAAACCATCTGAAGGCACAATTATTGCCGTAGGTAAAGGCTACATCAACGATAATGGTGAAGTCCGTGCTCTTGATGTCAAAGAAGGTGACAAAGTGATCTTCTCGAAATGGTCAGGTTCTGAAATCACAATTGACGGTGAAGAACTGATGGTGATGAAAGAATCAGACATCATCGGTGTGATCGCTGCTTAAGAGATAACGCTAAAAAGTTTAAAATTAAAGGAGACATAATTATGTCAGCAAAAGAAGTATTATTCGAAGAAAATGCACGTGATGAGCTGCTAAAAGGCGTCGACATCATTGCAAATGCCGTAAAGGTAACATTGGGTCCAAAGGGCCGTAACGTCGTGATTGAAAAATCATTCGGTGCGCCTCGTACAACAAAAGACGGTGTTTCTGTTGCCAAGGAAATCGAACTGAAGAACAAGCAACAAAATATCGGTGCCCAGTTGATCCGTGAAGTGGCGTCCAAAGCCAATGATCACTCAGGTGACGGTACAACAACTGCTACAGTTCTGGCACAAGCGATTGTTCGCGAAGGTGTTAAGGCTGTTTCTGCAGGCCGTAATCCAATGGATCTGAAGCGCGGTATCGACAAGGCTGTAGCCGCTGTTGTGGAAGATATCCAAAAGCGCGGCAAAAACGTCAAAACAAATGACGAGATCAAGCAAGTTGGGACAATTTCCGCCAATGGCGAAAAAGAAATCGGTGAAATGCTTGCCGAAGCCATGGACAAAGTTGGCAATGAAGGTGTGATCACTGTCGAAGAAGCAAAATCTTTGGCCAATGAACTTGAAGTTGTTGAAGGTATGCAGTTCGATCGCGGTTACCTTTCACCGTACTTCATCACAGATGCCGATAAAATGATCTGTGAACTTGAAAACCCATATATCCTTTTGCACGAAAGCAAGCTTTCAAATCTGCAAGCCATGCTTCCAGTACTTGAAGCGGTTGTGCAATCAAGCCGTCCATTATTGATCGTTGCCGAAGATGTTGAAGGCGAAGCGCTTGCAACATTGGTAGTGAACAAGCTGCGCGGTGGTCTGAAAGTTGCTGCTGTGAAGGCACCTGGTTTTGGTGACCGTCGTAAGGCAATGCTTGAAGATATGGCTATCCTGACTGGTGGTCAGGTTGTGTCTGAAGACCTTGGTATCAAGCTTGAAAACGTAAGCCTTGATATGCTTGGTTCTGCCAAAAAAGTATCCATCACAAAAGACGACACAACAGTTGTTGATGGTTCAGGCAAGAAGAAAGACATTGAGACACGTTGCGCCCAGATCAAACGTCAGATCGAAGAAACATCTTCTGATTACGATAAGGAAAAGCTGCAAGAGCGTCTTGCCAAGCTTTCTGGTGGTGTTGCTGTTCTTCGTGTTGGCGGACTTACAGAAGTTGAAGTGAAAGAACGCAAAGACCGCGTTGATGATGCACTTCATGCTACACGCGCAGCCGTTGAAGAAGGCATTATCGCAGGTGGCGGTACAGCGCTTCTTTATGCAACAAAAGCACTTGAAGGTCTTACAGGCGATAATGATGACCAGACTGTTGGTGTTGATATTATCCGCCGCGCGATTCAGGCTCCTATTCGTCAGATTGCAACAAATGCAGGCGATGAAGGTAGCGTGATTGTCGGTAAGCTTCTTGAGGGCAAAGACACAAATAAGGGCTGGGATGCTCAAAACGGTGAATTCGTTGATATGGTGAAAGCCGGTATCATCGACCCTGTGAAAGTTGTCCGTACAGCGCTTCAGGATGCTGCTAGTGTTGCATCACTTCTGATCACAACCGAAGCGGTTGTAACAGAAGCGGCTAATGATGACGATGCAGGCGCTGCTGCTGCTGCCGGAATGGGCGGCATGGGTGGAATGGGCGG
>DCKO01000038.1:0-22077 GCA_002320665.1 Micavibrio sp. UBA1672 | reverse complement strand
ATGGGTGGAATGGGCGGTATGGGCGGCATGGGATTCTAATCCCGCTCATAACATATGCTCATTTGCTTATTACCTAAAGAATATGAAGCCCCGCTATGTGCGGGGTTTCTTATGTTTTGGTTGATTTTTTTTTGCATAAAAAGCTATAAAGACTGTAAAGAATAAGAAGAAAGGCGTGAAGAATGACGATAACAATGCTCAAAGCCAAGATTCACAGAGCTACTGTAACGCAATGTGATCTGAATTATGAAGGATCAATCACAGTTGATGCGGACCTACTCGAAGCCAGCGGAATTTTACCTTTTGAACAAGTGGATGTTCTGAACATCAATACAGGAGACCGCTTCACAACCTATGCAATTACAGGTGAGGCAGGCTCTGGTATTATAGGCATTAATGGCGCGGCAGCGCGCTTGGCACAAAAAGAAGATCTGGTCATTATCTGCGCATATGAATCTATGGAAAAACAGGCTGCGACTAGCCACAAGCCGACCATCCTTTTGATGGATGAAAATAATAAAATTGTAAAACAACCGCATTTAAAAGAGGCTATATAATGATGAAACCCTTATCAGAAACACTTCAGGAAACCTTCTCTCTTAATGCGCCCAATATGCTGCTCTTGCAGCGCACCTTGATCGAAGCAGGGCTTCAGTTGCAGGAAGTTGATCAAATTGCTGTCGATGTTGAGCAGCGTTGCCAGCAAGAAAAGTTTAGCCGTGACATGATCGGGGGGATTCTTGCTAGCCATAATCAATCAGAGGAATTAGCGGATACCATCATGCGGGAAGAAGAAACTCATGGCATGACCTATGGTGTGATTGCTTGTCCGTGATAACTAAGACATTTCTGTTTGTGGCTGTGAAGTATGGCCATTATTGCCGTTAGTTTGTTCGCGCTCTTTATCTGTTTTCTTGCGACCTGTGGCTAAAAGAAGTTGGGTCATCTTAGGTGAACCATCTTTGTTGAATTTATCACAAGCATCTGGTTCTTCTATTTCCGTATATACAAGATCAGTAAAATGTTTTGATAAAAGTAGGTTTGCCCGCTCTTCATCATAGAAATTTGTAAGGTCACCATTAAGATCTTTTCGTTCTGCGGTATAATCATCAATACGAATCATATTATCAGGATCAAAATCATCTGGTCGTCTAAATGTAAAAGCAATTCGGCCCTCTGATTTTAGTGACATGCTTATTCTGTTTAAAATCGCTGGTAAGTCATCAGGATCAGGCAGGTGTAAAACCCTGTGGGCTGAGGCTGCATCGAAGAAGTTTGGCGTTACGCTGGTTGTAATAATATTCGCAAAAGACGCTTTAGAGTCCCCTTTATATTGTTTGGACCGTTCCAGCATTTCTCCCGTTTCAAAAACAGCAAATCTGGCGTTATCAATGCCTTCATAGATTAAACCATTATCGACGTAAAATTTGGCATCACGTCCTGTGCCAGAACCAATTTCAAATACTCGGCCCGATCCAGGTAATCTAGAAACGATATCTTCGGCACAAGGGCTTGGATCATCAGTGAATATATGGCCTCTTGTCACATATTGTCTGCTCCAAGTATCAAGTTCATCCAACAATTCTGGCTTCCAGAATGTTGCTTTTATATGCGCAATTGCTTTTTTACAACCGCCTTTTCTTTCAAGCTCTTCAATTATAGTTCGAGCCGCTGCTGCTGCTAGAATTTGTTGTGAGATTGTTTGATTATTAATTCCGGACATTTTTTTACTCAACCCATATTTTTATTATTCTTTTAAAGGCGGATTAAACGCGGTTGTGTTCCATGAAATCAAAAACAAGTCGCGATAGCCTCTAGCAAAATCCGGCTGTTTCATAATGCTAATTGTTAGTTCCTCTCCATCAAAATCCAGAAATGCTAAACGGTCATGATAGGAATAGAAGGACTTTTCGTTAAAAAACTTCTCTTCAATCCACTTATATTGGGCATAAGCACTTGCTGGAAAATTCATGTCACCTTCTTTTATGATGATGCGCACATCCATCAAATCCTTATCCTTGGTCATGCGGTCTGTGTGTTCTTTCCATCGTTCATCACCCATCCATTTCACCCAATTCTGGTGGACGACATTCGATAAGAAAACTTCTGTCGGCTTATCTTTTGTACCGTAAGTAGCGGAAACCTCGTAAACATCATCCAGAAAGTCACTCATCGCGTTTTTACCGTGCAAGATTCGAACTTCATTCGTTCTCTTTCTTACACCGTTTTCACCTATAAACTCAATATCGGCCCTATCAAAGGCCTCGGTGATGCGGGAAATTGTGCTGGAATTCGGTTTGTTTGTGCCGTTTTCAATACGGGCTATTCCTGTTTGGGATAGTCCCGAATTATCTGCCAGATCCTTTTGGCTCCATCCTATAAGCGCACGTGCCGCGCGAATTTGTTCTATCGTTGGCATAAGACCTTAATCCTTAATTCCCACAAGTACCGAAAAGTTGCCTTTATATATACTTTTATATGAATTTTGTAAAGTAATTATGTATATACAAATATGAAAAATACATAATAAATAACAAAAAAGCTAGAAAATATGTATACCTCTTGACAAAAACTGATTCGGATGCCATCATGCAACTCTCAATATTAGTAAATCATCTGAAGTTTTTACGTGTCCCCCACACGTTCACTCGAGTAGAAAGCCGGTGTTTTTTTGCTGCTAAGGCAAATTGCGCCGGCTTTTATTATGGCGCTCTAAGCCCATATACTTTTCAAGCCCAACAATTTATAATCGTCATCTGGTTAACAATAGAAACCTTTGACCATGACGGCAAGAAAACAAAAAATGGAAAAGCCCAATAGGCAAAAGGATATCTGCTTTGCCTGAATTACCCGAAGTTCAAACAGTAATGCAAGGATTGACTGTAGCTATTGATAATTGTGTGTTATCTGAAATTTTGGTAAATCGCAGGGATCTTAGGCGATTGATTCCAGATGATTTTGAAAACCGTCTAAATGGCAGGGCTATTGAGGGGCTTTCTCGGCGCGGCAAATATATCATCATGCATATAGAGCAAGAACATCCTGTAATCTTACATTTGGGGATGTCGGGGCGTGTGCGGATATACGCCTCGCAAGATCAATATGATCCGATCAAACATGATCATGTGATTTTCACGACGGATAAAGGGAGCAGAATCGTGTTTCATGACCCTCGGCGATTCGGGATGCTTTATATAAGTGACCAGAAAAACTGGCAGGACGATATACCGTTTTCGGAAATGGGTCCCGAACCATTAGAAGATTGGAGAGCCGAGGATCTTTTCCAGAAATTAAACCATAAGAAAGTGCCGATTAAAAACGCATTACTGGATCAGGCCGTAGTGGCGGGTCTGGGAAATATTTATGTCTGTGAAGCCTTATTTGACGCTAAAATTAATCCGGCGCGAAGATCATCCAGCCTATCATTAAAAGAATGTGCCGCTGTCATTGATGCTGTTAGACCTGTTTTGGAAAGGGCTATTCAGGCAGGAGGCTCAACCTTACGAGATTATCGCCACGTGGACGGATCTTTAGGTTATTTCCAACATTCCTTTGCCGTATATGACCGCGAAGGCCAGCTCTGCTCCAATCCGGAATGTGAGGACAAGATTAAACGTATAATACAAGCGGGCCGCTCTAGTTTTTATTGCCCTTCCTGTCAAAACGCGGATAATATCAAGGCATGATACTTTCGAATTTAAACAAGAGTTTTCTGACCCTTGGAGTCGTGGCGGTTATGATGTCTGTACCGATAATATCGGTAAATGCACAAAGCCCGAATATGCAAACGCAATATTTTTCCTCGATTCCTGATTTGCCTTTGATGGATGGTTTAACAGAATTGCCTGATGAGACAGTCTCTTTTGATAAGCCAGAAGGGCGGATTATAGAAGTTTATGCCATGATGGAGCTTATCACCAGACAAGATGTGTTGGTTTTCTACCGTGGAACACTACCACAACTTGGCTGGACGCCGGATGGTCAGACGCGGTTTTACCGCAAGGATGAATATCTTGATCTGGAGTTCATAGAAGGCGAAAACGGCATTATTTTAAAATTCATGATCAGTCCGGCTTTATAAAAATTAGAGCTTGTTTAGCTTAAAGTGGTTGCAGCCAATGTCGTATTTCTTTCTAACTCTTGTTCAGAGTCAGAAACGGGGCTTTCTATCTCGGACATAATTTTTGCCATGGCTGTGTCAAGTTCACTAACTTCATTAAATCCTTTATCACTCAAGCTCGGTGATTTTTCTCCGTCAATAAATAGCTGTGCCTCGCCTGTTTCAGAATCAAATTGGATAGAAATAAAACCTGTCTCAGGGTTAGAAAGCGCGCCTTGCGCTATGAAATTTGCAATTTCAGCGCTATTTTCTGAATCGTTTAAAATATTTTCATTTTGTACATACATTTCCCGTGATGATTCTGAGCGAAGGTCAGCGATCTGCTGACGGAGGTCATTGATTTGAGCGTTATTTTCACCGATAGAGTTTTGAATATTGCCCTTCTGAGCAATTAATTGCCCAAATTTTCGACCATCTTCATCCGCTACAACTGAAGCCATATCATGGGTTGACCCATTAGCGATGTCCACAATTATGTCCATCAAGGCCCATTGTTCATCACCAGTAATCCCTAATTGCTCGGCATCAAAATTCTGTAACTGTTCAAGTGTTATGCTATCTGTTCCCAAAGCAGCCTTAACCTTGTCAAGAATATCTGACATTTCAGGATCATCAGAGAATTTAGCAAGTTTATCAATGTCTACCAAAACCTCACTGAAAATCTGGTCATTAATTGATGAGATTTGCTGGTTTAGCGCATCATTTTCGTCCAATAGCGCATCAATCTGATCCTGTAAATCTGCGATTTGAGTGTCGGGTTTATCCGGTCTGTCGGGACCATCAGGGGCAAATTGATCTAAATACGTAGTGCCATCAGGCATGTGGGTTAAAACATTATCATCGCCCAGCTGCTTCTGTAGAGCCCAATGATTAACCTTATAGTCATCTCCATCAAAAGAAAAATCTAAGTTAGCACCCATTCCGGCTTTAAGCATATCTGCTGCTATTTCTGCTAGAGCATTACGATCTTCTAAAAGTGCTTTTAGCTCATCCGGGTCTATATTCAGGCTGTCTGGGTCAGCACCGGCTAATAACGCTTGTGCGGCGTCTATCGCGTCCTATGAATAATTATCCAAACCCATAATCTCAAGCTTCAATATCAAAGTTCTATTTATAGTATATCAGTATAAAAGAAAGTTATGAAAAAATACAATATTGTTGTTGATATATGATTCGCCGAATCAATTTGATTCACATAAAAAAGCATGAATTACTTGACAAGCCAGTGCTTCCAAGCGTATTACTCTGTTTCGCGATCTGAAGGAAGGTTGAAAACTTTCAAAACAGGTTCGAAGAATTTGCCGGAAAATAAAGATTTAAGATTTTATTCCTGTGGATTCTTTTGTGTATAAGAATTGTATTAAAAAAGATACTTAAGAGATTGAAAAGGTTTAATTATGGCTAATCATGCATCTTCTAAAAAACGTATAAGACGCAATGCAAGACGTGCAGAAATTAATGGTGCTCGCCGCAGCCGCATCCGTACCTTCATCAAGAAGGTAGAACAGGGCATCGCAGCGTCTGATTCAAAAGCAGCAAATGAGGCGCTAACTAAGGTTCAGTCTGAACTTTACAGAGGTGTTTCAAAGGGTATTGTTCACAAAAATACAGCTGCTAGAAAGCTCTCTCGTCTGAGTGCAAAAGTTAAGGCTTTATCAGCATAAATTATGCAAGCCTTATATAAGGGGACCCTTGTAACACATTGATAAGATTACGTAAAAAGCTTCCAAGGGCGACTTTGGAGGCTTTTTTTAGTTTTGTTATTCTGGAAATGAAATAATATTCTTTTTTTATACATTCTGCTTTTGTTCTTATTGCATCACGATAAAATTTTAGTGTAGTCTTCTCCTCACAGCCAAAAAGGATACAGGTTAAATTTGAAGACCAAACAAGGCGAAATGCATAAGTTTCGTCAATGGTACTTTAGTGACTGTTTTCAGGCAAAAGCCAGGAATTTGGGGACGACCTTAGTAAAGCTGGCCTTTTATATAAAGGGTAGAGAGGGCTTTAAATTTAGGTCTCATTAAATGCCAGATATAGGACCAAAAAGTGCGAAAATATGCTTTTTCGCAAGAGGTTTTTATCGGCCAAATTCAGGCAAATGCCGCAAGCAAGTATTGCTTTGGATGCGCTGAGTTAATTTTGGATGACGATAAACTTATAATAAAAGAGAGGTATAAAAAAATGTCAGAAACTGTTGGAGCTGTAACGCAAAATGTGAAGCCGTCAACCCGTTCGCTCGAGGATATGCCGCTAGAACCCAGCGCGGACATAAAGAAAGTATGGGGAAAGGTGCATTCTGATATGCGTCAGGAATTCGGGGAAGCCGTTTTCCGCAGTTGGTTAAAACCTCTAACACTTCAGGCTTATTATCATGGCACAATGGAAGTATCGGTTCCGACACGTTTCATGCGTGACTGGATTCAAAACCATTATGCTGAGCGTATTTCCGCCATTTGCAGTGAGTGTAATGCCGAAATTAAGTGCGTTCAGATTGTCGTTGTCCAAAATGCTATTCTTGATGATGTTGTCGAAACTCAAAAAGCGGCTGATGCTCCTAATGCCGATACAGATAACGCAGATGAAAAATTACGTGCTGCAATTGAAGAAGTCTCCTCTCCATTAGATCAACGCTTTACCTTCGACAGCTTCGTTGTCGGTAAGCCAAATGCTCTGGCACATGCTGCTGCGCGCCGCGTTGTCGAAAGCAACAAGATTCCCTTTAACCCGCTTTTCTTCTATGGCGGTGTAGGCCTTGGAAAAACACACCTGATGCATGCGATCGCCCATATGGTCAAAGAACAGGAACCAGAAAAAATCGTCATGTACTTATCTGCCGAAAAGTTCATGTACCAGTTTGTCCGTGCACTTCGTGCGAATGACACAATGAATTTCAAGGAAAAATTTCGCTCAGTTGATGTTTTGATGATTGATGATATCCAGTTCATTGCGGGCAAAGAATCAACACAAGAAGAATTCTTCCATACCTTTAATGCTCTGGTGGATCAAAACAAGCAAATCATCATTTCCGCAGACCGTGCACCAGGCGACTTAAACGGCCTTGATGAGCGCCTCAGATCTCGCCTGTCATGGGGCTTGGTGGCTGATATTCACCCGACGACCTATGAATTGCGCCTTGGCATCTTGCAGTCCAAGCGCGAGCAAGCCGGAGCAACTGTGCCTGACAGCGTCCTTGAATTCTTGGCCCTGAAGGTCACCTCCAACATCCGCGAGCTTGAAGGTGCTTTGAACAGAATCATCGCCCATGCCGATGTGACGAAACAGGAAGTCACACTTGAATCAACGCAAGACGTACTTCAGGACTTGCTACGTGCTCATGATCGCCGCATCACAATCGATGAGATCCAGCGCAAAGTTGCTGAGCACTATAATTTACGCCTTACCGATATGCATTCCTCACGCCGTGCGCGTCAGGTTGCTCGCCCGCGTCAGGTTGCTATGTATCTCGCCAAGTTGCTGACGGCGCGTTCCTTGCCTGAAATTGGCCGTAAATTCGGTGGTCGTGATCACACAACTGTAATGCATGCGATCCGCAAAGTCGAAGAGTTGATTGATGCAGATGCACAAATTGCACAAGACGTAGAAGTTGTACGCCGCGCTCTTACTGGCTAAGCTAAGAGACGCTCTAAAAAAGCTAACCTAGGAAAGTGATCTCCTTCACTTGAAAAGAACACGGTGCTTCCCCTACAAGGCACCGTGTTTCTTTATGCTGATTTTAAATTATGGTGATATGCTTCCCAAAAATCCAGAAGTCTGAAAACAAAATGTTCAGGATCGACAGGCTTATGGATGACGCCAATAACACCAAGTTTGGTATAATCATTAGCCATAGTGACTTCCTTGGCTCCGGTTAGAAAGACGATGGGCGTTGTTTCATAGCCTTCAATTTTTCTTATTTCTGAGAGCGTTGTCGGCCCGTCATGTTCAGGCATAATCAAATCAAGTAATATGAGTTGAGGGTCAAAAACCTTGAGAGTTTCAAGCGCTGCTTCACAACTTTTAACGCTAGATAAAGATATATCTGGATGCCTATCGAAAATAGCCTCGATAGTAATAAGCTCTGATTCATTATTATCAATATGCATAATACGCTTTAGAGGGTCCGTCATATTTTTGCTCCTTTTTTAAATGAAAAATCGTACTTATTTCTATCTCGCTAGTAAAACCTGATAGAAGAAGTATTCACCCGCGGTCGCGCCGTTTTCAAAAAAACATCCAGTGGGCTGATTATTGTATAAAGAATGACCTGAACCCATAACAGTTCCGATACTACTAGTAACAGGAAAGCTCCCTTGGAATCCATTTGTAACAAAACTCAAATTAGCAACTGTGTCGGTTTCTGGGGGAGCAAGGTCTAGTAATGTGTTAATACGGGCGCAAAGTTTGAGAGAAATATCTCTTAGGATCATAGTGATTTCACCTCTGCTATTATCACCAATATCACTAACTCCAAGTTCACTTGTAAAAAAATAAGAATAGGAACTTATTTCAGAAGAAGGGGGTATATAATTAGCGCCACCCCCATCGGGATGAAAAACATGACAGGAAAAATCAGCCGGTGCAGAGGCGTTAACATATAGAGGGTCGGATCCGTCAAAAGGTGGGCGTTCAAAACTAATGTTATTATCATCGCACCCATTGGAAATCTGCATATTTTGAATAGCTGTTCGGATGGTTTTGGCATAACTTAAAACTTCTGCAGCATGAACATTTTGCTTCTCGCTTGTGATGCTCTCGCCGGAGCTGCGCATCATATTGGAAACCGCATATCCAAGAGCCGCAAAAAGTGCCACAGCTATCAGAATATAAAACATGACATTGCCTTTTGAGGAATGAAAAGATCTTATCACTTTATTTACGTCCTTTGCTTTATTCTCTAAGCAGCGTAACATGAGTGTACTTCATAAAGAAGCGCGCTTTTGATCCTAAGAGACGAATATGAACAATGATATCAATATTTTGATCGCCGAAGATAACGAAGTCAGCCGCGAGCTTATGGCCGGAATTCTTAGGGTCGAGGGCTATAATATCGTTATGGCCGCTCATGGGGATGAGGCGATTGACGCGGTTAACCAGTATCATATTGATCTCGCTCTGGTGGATTTGAACATGGAGCCAAAAGGCGGATTCGAATTTGCCCGCTATTTATTACTAAACCAAATCAAAGTGCCTGTTGTTGTGGTGACCGCGGATGAATCAAGTGACATACTTATGCAGGCATCGGACCTTGATATTATGCGTGTTCTGCAAAAGCCAGTTGACCCTGAGCGTCTCGTGGGAATAGTCGAGCATGTGCTCAAGCGTCACGGTCACGTGCTTAGTGCTCTGGTGGCGGAAACACGCGAGACCAAATACACGCCCGAGCAACTCATGCAGCGCGCCGTAGAATTGGCCGAGCGCAATGCTCGCAATAAAAAAGGCGGCCCTTTTGGCGCAGTCGTTGCCGATAAGGACGGGAACATCTTGGGCGAAGGGGTAAACGGGATTACCTCGCGCGTTGATCCGGTAGCCCATGCCGAGATCATGGCGATTCGTAAGGCAGCTGAAAAACTGGGCCGCGCCGATCTATCAGATTGTGTGCTCTATTGCTCATCCGCCCCGACTATGATGGGGAAGGCCTTGATTATCTCGGTGGGAATCGAAAAAGTCTATTACGGCCTCAGCCATGAAGAGATTAATTCTATCCGCTATCACGATGCCCGTGTGCAGGAAGAATTTACAGGCGGTAAACCGCAAACAGAATATATCCAGCTCGGTCATGATCACGCCATGAAGGTCTTTGAACGCTGGGAAGCGATGGAAGATAAGCTGGAGGATTAAAAGCCTTATAACGTCTCTTCGGGATTACTCGGATCCTGTCCGGCTTTAGCATTAATCGTGTTAATTTCTAATAAAACCGGTCGCCCATCTTTAGTTCTTAAGAGATTTAGGAAGTTACGCAACTCGGTTTCATCAAGGTTATTTTTAAGGTCTGGATAGTGCGAATCTGTAGCCATAAGGTTTTCCATGGCAACCAAACTATCTGTGCTTGATGACTTGCTTAATGTCATTTTGTGGTTTCCACACGTTAGAATGGCTTTTTCGAAGGTCTGCTGAGGCATCAATCTGTTTTCTGTAAAAGCAAGATCAATACTCAGATTAGGCATAGCATCAGGAACAAATCTTATTGTAGAGGTCTCCCAAACGTCATTGCGAAAAATACTGGCTGTTCCGGCTTTGCCGATGCGGCGTTCTGTCTGATCAGGGCTAAAGCCATATTTCTTCTCGATCGAATTTCTATTAGGAAAGGCCTTAGTTGCAACCGCCGTTAGTGTTTCTTGTAAACTCATTTTATTTTTCAACCCTGTATAACGTTCGTAAAATTATACTGATACTGCAAAAAAGTCAAAAATTCACCATATAAACATTTTTCATTATAAGATGTTGTTTTTATTAATAAAATGACTCCATACACGTTGTTTCCCGTTTTCATATCGCTCCAGTTTGTCTAGTTTGTTTGTTCGTTTTTTTTTCGCGCCTGATTTTGTATAGTTCGTTTTGCAGAAATTTTTTTCAAAGCACTATATTTTTGACCAATTTCATAAGATAAAACACGCCTGAATAAGGCGCAATTCGAGTGTAAAAATCTTGGGGCGGGTGTTTTGTAAATCATAAACATGGCCGACATAATAGGATTATTTTCCTGCTATGTCAAGGGAATCCGCTAAAGGGTAAAATTTTACTCTTCAAACTCGCATATTAGTTTTTCTTTATTCCATCGCCCGCCATCATCAAGACATTTATCGACTTCCCAAAAATTACATCCAGAAAGAAAGACGATTAGAATAAGAAAAAATATTTTGTTCATTTTACCTTAATATTACCGTAAGTGTTAAGGTTTTAGAAAAACGACGTCTGCTTCTTCGGTCGTCGAGTTTGAAAGATTTTTATCTAGAGTGTTTTTTTGACAAGTTTCAAGATATTGTTGAGTAGTTTTTTCAGAAAGGGCTTCTGGTAATTTTGATAAATTGGCCATCTCTCCCGTAATTTTTACTACATTATTATCTGATTTAATTTCTAATTCTTGGTGTCTGTTAAGAATATATTGAACTAAAGATTTTTTAAATGCTCTGGCATCTTTGCGTTTGCTACCAAAAAACACCAAATCTAATACACCTTGCCCTTCATCATTAACACTCAACTGGTGTTGTTTTGTATGATTTGTAACATAATCTGGTAAATCCACGTTAAACTTTATGGAGGGAGGGATATTAGAAAGTTTGATTGGAATTTCTATGTTAACTCCATCTTTTTCTACATGAATTAAAAATCTTCGATTTTCGGAGTCTTGTATGATTTTACCATTAGCTCCTGAAAAGCTATCCATAATAGAAAGAAATTGGTATAAACCTTCTGAATCATTGTCTTTTGTCATTGCGTTATTCTCTTTATATGGATTTATTATACTGTAAGTATGGGGTCATTCTTTATTGTTTTTTGTTAATAATCACGGTTATATGACAGATTTTTTGTTTTTGTCAAAAAAATCACCTTACCAAAAGCGCCGCACCGGAAATCAGTGTCACACTGACAAAGGCGTATTTGATCCACTTATTGCCCTTCAAAGTATGATAATGTGCGCCTAGATACCCGCCGATAAAGGACCCCGCCAGAAGCACCGGAATCCAAGGCCAATGGATAGGCTCGCCAATAGCAACCAGTGTTATGCCGCCTGTCGCATTCCAGAAAATTCCGACCAGCGTCAAAGTATAGGCCACGGCGCGGCGGTAATCCATCCCGTACCACAGGATCAGGAACATCGTAACAAACAGCCCCGTTCCGGCTGTCAACGAGCCATTCAGCACGCCCATGGCAAACAGGCATAGCCCGCCAATGATATGGCCTTTCAGATCACGGTTTTTGGACATATGATGCTGGCCCAAATCCTTTTTAAACAGGGAATATAGCCCTAATCCCATAATCAAAAACCCCAAAGCGGTTTTCGCGATTTCTTCGGGGATTTTGACAACCAGATACGCGCCCAGAATACAGCCAAGCATACCGCTCATCAGGATAAAGGCTGCGAACTTGCCTTCCATAAGATTGGGTTCTTTGCGAAGGCGCATCACCGCGCCAAGCCCCAAGGCCACAGTCACAAATTTATGGGTGGCCAAGGCAATCGCAAAGGGCAGGCCGAGAAGGATAATCACCGGAAGCTGCACAAGCCCTGCGCCGCCCCCTGCAAAGGCCGACATAGCATTAGCGGCAATCGAGGCGATGAGAAGCAGAAATTGTTCTAACAAAATGCGTTACCCGT
This sequence comes from Micavibrio sp. UBA1672, assembly GCA_002320665.1. Lineage (GTDB taxonomy): Bacteria > Pseudomonadota > Alphaproteobacteria > Micavibrionales > Micavibrionaceae > UBA1672. The sequence goes on along the minus strand of DCKO01000038.1, from coordinate 9,640 downwards.
AATAGCCCTGTTCTTTTTCGACTCTAGCCTTGAAACGCTCGGCATAGTTTTCTGCCGCTACAAAAAATCCTAAAATAGCCTCGGCGCGCTTATCCCACGTATATTTGGATTTTAACTCTTCATAGGCATTATCACTCAGGCGCTTGGCTTCTTCCGGTTTCTTGAGCAAATAACGAATGGCTTCTGCCCATTTTTCTTCCTCAGCCGCCGGAATCAAAAGCGCATTATGATCAGGCTTTAAAATCTCGCGGATCATCGGCAAGTCAGAACAAAGAATCGGCTTTTTTGCTGCCATATATTCAAAAATCTTGATCGGTGAAATCCAGCGCGAGATATTCTTGCCCGTTTTGATCAGGGCATGATGCTGATACGGTGCCAGAACGACATCAAAGCTCTGCAAATAGGTTGGGATATCCGCGTGATGCTTAAAACCGTAAAAATGGATATTCGGCGGATTCTTTTTCATTTTATGTCTATGCACTTGCCTCACAGAGCCGCCAATAATGTGAAAGTCCAATTCGGGGCAAAGCTTCGCCACGCGCTCAATTACCTCAACGCCCTTCCCGATAAACAGCGAGCCCGTATAGCCCACATTTGGAGCATCAAGCCGTCCTTTGAGCTGTTCGATATTGCGCTCTCCGGCTTCGATATGTTCCTTGAGGTCAGCCCCGTCATGCGCCACAAAAACCTGCTCCGCGCCTAAATGCTCATATTGCAGCAATAGACTTTGCTTAAGCGTATCCGAAGAGGTCACAATTCCGCGGAAATTTGGCTGGGTGATCAGCTTTAAAAACGCCCAATGCGTCGCAGGCTTGGCATTCGGCAAGGCATCAAGCTCTAGCAAAACCGGAATATTGGCAGGGCAAAACAGGGACAAAGCCACCGGATCACGGCCATAAACCAGATCGGGGATATCCTTCGTTCTGGTAATCTCCTGAAACGGTTTGGCATTACCATAAACGGGTACGCGCATGAAAGACGAGAGATTAAATTTGAAATTCTCGCTGACGTTATAATCTTCGCGGATGGTTTTTTCGGACGCCCCCGGCTTGGCCTTGGCATGAAGGGTCAATTCATGGCCCGCATCGGCAAAAGCCTGCGCCAGCTTCATCACGTGCACACTGGCCGAATCTTTGGATGGTAAACTCAAACCCGAGAAATAGAGTATTTTCATGATGCACCGCTGTTTTTATAATTTTATTACGGCATTAAAATAGGAGGATTTGATGATGGATGCAATAGGGTTTCATACATAGAACTTGCGTTAATTCCCATAATTTATATATAATATTCAAAAAAAGGAATTAGGGTGAAATGAGCGTAGCAAATCATGTAAACACATTAAAAGACAAGCTTTATTGCTCGACGATCCTTGCGCATTATCAGGTCACAAATGTTTTGCCTGAAACAATCATAAATTTCTTTCGCTCCATTGTTGATCCCAGTGATGAAAATCCGGTTTTACAAAAAATCAAAGACCCTTATGAATACGCAAAAGAACGTTTAAATAGTTTGTGGTCTCCGCCTGAAATAAAAGATGGACAAAGTCCCGTGGCGCAATTAACCACAGCGCGCGGAGCACTGGCATCTTACTGGATAGCGGAAAAATGGAAAGGGCGTATGCAAAGCGCCGGATTAAATACCCTATCTGTCGTTAATGGGCTTCTACCTGCCGGTCTGGCAATCCAAGGAGCTGATATGATGACGACACTTACCAATACGGGTTTAAGTGAAGATTTTGGTATGGCGTTTGGAAAAACACTTGCATTATATGGGACATGGGCAGTTTCCAGATTAAGTGCGACTAAACTGGCCAAAAATCTCAGTGCCGATGTAGCACGTCACGTGCAAGGTAAATTTGCTGAAGCCGCGGAAGCTAGACCGGATATTTTTAAGGAAATTGCCCAAGCGGATTTAGAGGCAGAAGACGATCAATCTGCAAGTCTTGGGCATACTATGTTCACTGCGCCAAAAGAATTCGCAGAAGCATCTATTTTAAGACGATCAGGTTTACTCAATCTAGGTGTTTCTGCCGCGGCTTTAGGAACAGTTTTATATCAAAACTCTGTTCCGATCGAAGTATTAGATCAACTTGCCGAACATATTAACGCATGGGTTCCTGGTGGTAATATGGATTTTGCCCCCGGTGAAAAAGGAACATTTGTTGCAGCCTTGACGGCAACAGGTTTATATTCCGCATTCACATCCGTAAAAGGCCGTGTTCTAGGCCAAATGGAAGAACGAACACAGGAACGCAAAGATATTTATGATTCAAATCTTCGGGATAATTTAACAAAAACATTTTTGGCGCAAGGCTCTGATACAAAAACACTTGAAACTTACCAAGAAGAATTGAATGAGAGTCACGAACGAGCAAAGCAACATATCAATTCCGAACTAAAGCACTCAACATTTAAAGAGGCTACAGGCTGGTTTAATTTTCCTTTTAGTTTTGTGCCATCAGGTTTAAGCATTTTTTCTCCAAAAGAAGGGTTTAAAGCGCTAAACAATGAAACAACTTCCGCTTTTTGGACTAATCAGACTGCGACACTTTTGTTTTTGGATAATATATCAGAAGCGGTAAATATAATGTCTTCTCGCGGTTCGATGGCCGTGCCACGTAAGCATATTACGGAGTTGGCAAATAAAATCGAAGAAGCATGGCAGGCTGCCGCTATAGACCCTAATGCACAAAACCAAGATACTGACATTGCAGATAATCTTGAAGAAGAGATTGCAATACTATTAGAAGATTTACCTGTTCCAACATCGACAGAGGAAGAGCATATACCCGATCCAACCTATCACTAGCTTTTATGCATCACCAGTGTTGACCATTCCCCGATATCGTATTTTTTCTTTAAAGTAAGACCCTCGCCCTCATAGGCGGACGCGACAAGATCAGCTTGCTCCACCAGCATGCCCGAGAGCACACAATAGCTGTTATCATCCATAACGCTCACCAGATCACCCGCCATTTCAATCACAGGCCCTGCGAGAATATTCGCAAGGACAAGCTCATAGGGTTTTTTCTTGGCGACGATGGGCGTGTTAAACCCATCCCCGCACACAGCCGTCAGCATACTGCCGCCCAGCTTCACCCCGTTCATCTCGGCGTGGCGCTTGGTCACGATCACGCTTTCTTCTTCGATATCCACCGCGAGTATCGGCGTCTTCCAGAGCTTCCACGCCGCGATAGCCAAAATCCCCGACCCCGTGCCCATATCCAGCACATTCCACGGGCACAACCCTTTCCCCTTAAGATCAAGCATAGCCTGCATACAGCCCTTGGTCGTTTCATGCTCGCCCGAGCCAAAAGCCGTCGCAGCATCTACCGCAAGCTCAATCTGACCTTGTGGGATATCACCGTCATAATGACTGCCATGGATGAAAAACGGTCCGATAGAAAAGGGCGGGAACTCCTGATAGCTCTTCTCCAGCCAGTTAATATCCGGCGTTTTCTCGATTTCAAAATCCTCGGCCGCAATATCCGGATCAGCCAGATTATATACCGCCGCCTGTAAGGATAACTTGGCGATCAGCTCCTCCACCTCCGGCTTCTCAGGATAAATCCACTCCAGCGTCCACGGCTTGGTGTGTTTGCGCTCTTGCCGCTGCGCCGCGCTGGATAGCGCCTCATCCGACAGCCCCTCGGCAAGCTGCATGATCTCCTGATCGGAATAGTCACCTTTTATGTCTAGGCGGATTGTATGGAGGTTGTCTTGAGTCATTTTATTTTTATTTTTTCGTAAATAGTAATCAAAGCATTAATTTCATGCTCTTCCAAATTTTGTGCAAAATGGGTTTTAACGGCTTCGCGGTATATTGGCCACATACGCTTAAGCATGTTTTGTCCTTTATGCGTGATATATGCAAAAACGCCACGACCATCTTCGGGGCATTTTTTTCTTACAACCAATTTTGCTTTTTCTAAACGGTCAATTAAGCGTGTAACATTATTTTTAGAAAGCAAGACACGCTGACCTATATCTTGCAGTCTTAGGCATTTATCAGTCTCTCTATTTATTTCTAGTAATACATCATACCAACCTAAAGGTGGCAAGCCCTCCTTTTTCAGGCAATCCTCAACATTATCTAATGCAGCCTGATTTGTACGTATCAAAGCTATCCAGGCGCGGAATATTTTCTGTTCCTTTTTATTCATATTTTATAGTTAGCATATTTTAGTTGCATGTGGAATTAAAATGTGATTACATTAAATATAGTTACATTTGCAACTATATAGGGGATTTATTATGAATAATGAAATAAGTTATGCTGATCTCAAAAAAGCAATAGATTTGAACAAAGTAATTTTGATTGAGGCTTTACCCAGAGAATATTATCTCGATGGGCATTTACCGCGCGCGCTTCAAATAAATTACAATGAAATCAGAGAAAAGTTAGAAAAACTTCCGTCAGATAAAGGTGCTTTTATTGTCACATATTGTGCCAGTGAAACGTGTCCAAATTCACGATACGCGCAGGAGATATTGACAGATTTAGGATATCGTAATGTTAAAAAATATTCTGGCGGAAAACAAGATTGGCTGAACCATAACGAAATATTGGAGAAATAGATTATGACGTTTTTAAAACAAACAAACCCTGATTATGCAGCCTTTATTTTGCGAATAAGTTTAGGCACAATTTGGATTGCTCATGGATCTTATAAGCTGGTCGTTTTTGGTGCTGCCGGTTTTGCAGACTGGATGACCTCTTTGGGGCTTCCTGGGTTTATGGCTTGGCCAATCATATTAATGGAATTAATAGGTGGAATAGCTCTGATTTTGGGGGTTTACGGGCGATATGTATCGATTGTAAATATGCCAATCCTGCTCGGAGCACTTTATGTACATTCAGAAAATGGTTGGGTTTTTACTTCAGAAGGCGGTGGCTGGGAATTTCCCCTTTTCCTTATTATGATCGCTATTGCACATATTTTAAGCGGTGATGGAAAATTTCAGATGAATGCTCATTTTAATGATAGAAACCTTTGTCAAAAATAATGCAAGGGGCTGAAACCCTCCAGCCCCTCATTTTAAATCCAGCTCTTACGGCTTAATCATCATCGGGATCAAGCAACGTATCATCGTCGTCATCTGGGATGTCATCATCATCCAGATCAGGAATATCATCCAGATCATCATCATCCCCAAGAACTGAATTATCATCGTCATCATCATAATCATCTTCGGCATCATCAAGGCTGACCACTTCTACGCCATCATCCTCATCTTCGATTTCATCCTCGTCTTCATTTTCGTTGACGGGCTTTTTCTTGGCAAGTTTACTATCTGTATCTTCCGGCACTTCTTTTTCAACGACGGCGGCGCGTCCGCGGCGGGATTTCACTTTGATTTCTCCATCAAATTCCGTATCACAGGACGGACAAATAATCGGGCGTTTGTTCAAATCATAAAACCGTACGCCGCAACTCATACAAATTCTTTTAAGACCTCTTGGGTCTACTGCTGTTGCACTCACGTATATGCTCCTCGTTTTTTGTATTTATTCTCAAGCTTTAATGGCTTGATTGCCGTATTTTTTCCCGCCTGTCAACAAAGATTCTCGAAAGATTATAGATCGTTTAAGAAAAGACGTGTAGAATCAGTCACTGGGAACAAAAACATTTAAGAATAATTCAAAAAATATAAGGATCAATCATGGAAAAATCGGTAGTTATATGTGGCTTTAAACGCTCTCCGATGCATTTTGCAAATAAAGGCGCTTTGGCGCGTGTGCGTCCTGATGATATGGCCGCCGTTGTGGTCAAGGCTTTGGTGACCGATTCAGGTGCGAAGGGCGATGACATCGAAGATCTTATTATGGGCTGTGCCTTCCCCGAAGCCGAGCAGGGCTTTAACATCGCCCGCCTAGTGGCTGGTCACGCAGGCCTGCCGATCAGTGTTGCAGGTGTAACGGTCAACCGTTTTTGCGGCTCCTCCATGACGGCAGTTCATAACGCCGCTGGTATGATCCAGATGGGCGCAGGCGATGTGTTTATCTGCGCAGGCGTTGAAAGCATGAGCCGCATCCCGATGGGCGGGTTTAACCCCATGCCAAACCCTACGATTTTTGAAAGTTACCCGCAGGCCTATATGGGCATGGGTGAAACAGCCGAAAATCTAGCAGAAAAATATAAAATCGAGCGGAAAGCGCAGGAAGAATTCGCGGTAAACTCCCACAAAAAAGCCGCCGAAGCGGCAAGTTCCGGTAAATTCAAAGATGAACTAGTTGCCATAGGCGATGTCACCGAAGACGGCACAATCCGTGCTGATTCTTCCGTGGAAAAACTCGCGGAACTCAAACCCGCTTTCTTGAAGGACGGCACAGTCACAGCCGCCACATCTTCACCCCTGACCGATGGCTCTGCGGCGGTGTTGGTATGCAGTGAAGACTACGCCGATAAGAATAAACTCCCCAAACTGGCGCGGATCAAATCCGTAGCCGTAGCTGGCTGCGCGGCGGAAATTATGGGCATCGGCCCAGTGCCTGCCACGCAAAAAGCATTAGAGCGCGCTGGGCTTAAGCTTGATGATATCGACATCATAGAGCTAAACGAAGCCTTCGCCGCACAAGGCCTCTCCGTGATTAAGGAACTGGGCATGGATATCGCCAAAGTGAACCTTGACGGCGGTGCGATAGCATTAGGGCATCCGCTCGGCACGTCCGGTGCACGGATTACAGGTAAAGCTGCAAGTTTGCTGGCCCGCGAGAAAAAGAAATACGCCCTTGCTACAATGTGTATCGGCGGCGGGCAGGGCGTCGCGACCGTGCTGGAGGCGGTTTAGTACATATGAAGTATTTTTATGAAACGAAGAGTGATAACTATCAGTACAATGTAGGGGCAGAATTTAATAATGAAGGTAAGTTGCTAATAAGTGACTGGGCGCTGGGTGATATTATAAAAGAAACCCATATAGATAGCGATATTGAGCATTATGTAATCATCGATCCTAAAGATATTATGGGTTTTATTACTGAGTGCTGCAAAGAAAAAAAACATGAATTACCTAAGAGTGATTTAAGTGAAGAAAAAATTATAGATCTTCTTTTTGAAATTTTTGAAGGAGAAAGTAGAGCTATATTTGAGATTAAGGATATCCTGAAGAAAAACAAAATCCCTTATGAATTTCAGTACTGGTAAATTACGCAAAAGGAAAGTTTCTAAATGAACAAAATTAAAAAAATAGCGCCTATCCATCGTGCTCAGCTCCTAACATATATGAAAATTCATCAATCAAGATTGGGTTATATTATAAATTTTAACGTAAAACTGATTAAGGATGGAATTATGAGGTTCGTACTATGATTATGGCACTGTATACGCTGTGTTTTCGTCTGTGATCGCTGTGGTAAAAAATAAAACTGAGAAGAGAAAGTATAAACATGTCTAATAATTTTACCTCAATCGGGTTTCTGGCGGAAACGATGGAAGATTTTGACGATATGATCGGGCAGATTCTGGATGATGAGGACAACATCCAGCAATATGACACGCCTGCGGGAACGTATTTATGCTGGAAGCAGGATAAAAATTTTGGTCCCGAAGTCTTTATCCAGATCGTGGATAAACAAATTGTATGTTTTGCGCCGTATTTTCGCGGCAAATCCAAAGTTCCTGTAGCCTTTACCGAGCAAATTGACATTCCTAACCCTACGCCATTGGATGCGTATCTTTATGGCTGGGCTGATCCGCAAAATGACGACCCCGAAAGTGGAGAATACCCGTTTGTGTGCGAGATGATGGCTCTGCTGGCCTATGGGGAAGAGGAATTCCCGTATCTAAGTGATACGAGCATTTGTGCAATCGCCAAAGAAGTTGATATTTACGATAGCGAAGAAGCTTACGAAAAAGCCACAGGTGGCGACGAAGCGCCTATGGCACCGGAAAGTTTTATTCCGGCAGGCCTTTTCCCGCCCGATGAAGGGGATCATGAAGATTTTGTGCCTGAACCTTATGCAATATTTACAGGCAAAATTCTGGAAACCAAAGAAATCACAAATAAGCTGACGCGGCATAAATTCCATTGGGCCTTGGTGAAAACCCTAGGAGGAATATTTGATGTGGTCATAGCGCCCCAAGACCTGAACGGGCAGCTGAAAAAAGACGGTATTTTGCAAGGTGCTTTTCACTTAACAGCAGATTTCAAGTCATAGAATTTTTTATAAAAGAGGATCAAGATGAGCATTAAAAAAATCGCAGTTATAGGTGCAGGCGTCATGGGCAGCGGGATTGCTGCGCAGGTTGCCAATGCGGGATTGCCCGTTGTGCTGTTGGATATTGTCCCGCCAGAGCTGGATAAGTTCGGTGGCAATAGAAATGCGTTTTCCGAAGGTGCGGTTGAGAAAATGCTTAAAACCGAGCCCGCGCCTTTCATGCACAAATCCAATGCAAAGCTGATCACTTGTGGCAATCTCGAAGACGATCTGGAGCTTTTAAAGGACGTGGACTGGATTATCGAAGTTGTGGTCGAGAACCTTGAAATCAAGCACAAAACTTACGAGACACTGCAAAAACACCGCAAAAAAGGGTCAATCGTCAGCAGCAATACCTCAACGATTCCGCTGCACAAATTAGCCGAAGGGCAGAGCGCAGAATTCCAAAAAGATTTCATGATAACCCACTTCTTTAACCCCCCACGTTATATGAAGCTTCTGGAGTTAGTGGTCGGAGAGAAAACCCGAAAAGACGCCGTCGAAATTGTGCAGCATTTTTGTGATGTTAATCTCGGTAAAGGCGTGGTTGCGTGTCACGATACGCCAGGTTTCATTGCAAACCGTCTAGGCGTGTTCTGGCTCACCGCCGGCGTGAACGAAGCCATCAAACAAGGCGTCACCGTTGAACAAGCCGATGCCGTCATGAGCAAGCCCTGCGGCATTCCCAAAACTGGTGTGTTTGGTTTAATTGATCTCGTTGGGATTGATTTAATGCCAAAACTCTCCGAAAGCCTTCTTTCAACTCTGCCCAAAGATGATATGTACCGCGATATATTCGAGGATCACAAATTTGTGCATCAAATGATAGAGGCTGGCTATACAGGCCGCAAAGGCAAAGGTGGGTTTTATCGCCTTGACCCCGAAGCCAAGGGCAAGAAAACCAAGCAAGCTTTGGCGCTGAACAAAGACAAGTTTGATGAATCCATGTATGCCAAGGCCGATAAGCCATCCATGCCGAGCATTGATGCAGGCCGTAAAGGCCTGAAGGCCGTAGTCGAGAGCGATGATATTGGCGGGCGTTACGCATGGGAGGTTCTCAAGCAAACGCTCTGTTATGCTGCGCAACTTGTCGGCGAAATCGCAGACACCGTCCACGATATCGATGAGGGCATGAAGCTCGGCTATAACTGGAAGCAAGGCCCCTTCGAGATGATTGATGCGCTTGGTGCAGAATGGTTTGCCGATAAGCTCAAAGAAGTCGGAATAAGCGTGCCCGAAATATTGCAGAAAATTGGCGAACAATCCTTCTACCGCATTGAAAACGGCAAAGCACAATATTTCGGAACGGACGGAAAATACCATGACATTATACGCCCTGAGGGCGTGCTTTTATTGCGCGATATTAAGCTCACCGAAGAACCTGTGTTGCACAATAAATCCGCCAGTGTATGGCATGTTGGTGACGGCGTTTTGTGTT
>DCKO01000074.1 GCA_002320665.1 Micavibrio sp. UBA1672 | reverse complement strand
GACCGACGGCTTAGAAGGCCGTTGCTCTATCCCCTGAGCTACGGGCGCTTTTTGTTATTAAGGTGACTTATAATCCAAAACAGACGCGAAGTACAGAATCCAATTTTAGAGTAAAAAAATATGCCCGAAGCCGTTAACGCTTCGGGCACTTGATCAACTTCACCTAGGAAACGAAGTTTGAAACGAAATAATACACTTACGCAGCCTTAGAAGCTTGTTCTTGCTTGGCTGTAATTTGTTGTTCTGTTTGACCGATTTGCGCTTTTTCCGCGTTTTGCGCCAGATCACCAAGAGAGACAACACCGACCAAACGTTTGTCACGATTTACAACCGGCAATCTGCGCACTTTGATTTCAGACATATTTTCGCAGATTTCATCAACGGCCTGATCATCATAGCAGTAATAGGTTTTTGGTGTCATGATATCACGCACTTGTGCAACAGATGGCTCCTGCCCTTGCGCTATTGATCTGGTTACAATGTCGCGATCCGTAACCATGCCGATAAGCTTGTCATTTTCGCCTACCGGTAAAAACCCGATATCCTTGGCTTGCATGATATTGGCTGCATCTGCAATTGTGGCTTCCGGTTTGATCCACTCGCACTGAGGGGTCATCACATCCCGAATAACTGGCATGGTCTCGCTCCTTTTTAAAACTAAATACATATTCTTGAGTTACCTACAGTGAAGCATAATTTTATCCACAGCGCAAACTTAATCGTGAAGTTTTTACGTGGACTCTATTATGAAAAATATAATAATTTCAATGATTTGATGTCAGTTGCAAGAAGACATCCTCCAGATCGCTTTGATCTGTTTTGATATCGGCGATGCCGTAGCCTGTTTTTTGTACGGCCTCGATAATAGCGCCTACGGAAGTTTCAGACGCATTATAGCGAATAAGGATATCGCGCTTGCCTTTTAGCTCTGTACAATATTGTGACAATTCCTCTGGAATATCTGTCAGCTCGCGGTCCAACTTGAATGTAATTTCCTTACCTTCAACGCGCGATAATAATGTGTCTTTTTCTTCATTTGCAACGATCTCGCCATTATTGATAATAGCGATGCGATCACAGAGTTCCTCGGCCTCTTCGAGATAATGGGTGGTCAGCAAAATTGTCACGCCCTGCCTGTTTAATTCTTTTACATTTTTCCAAAGCTGTCTACGGAGCTCAATATCCACACCGGCTGTTGGCTCGTCGAGGACAAGAATTGGCGGGGAATGCACCATGGCCTTGGCCACGAGCAAGCGCCTTTTCATCCCGCCGGAAAGCGAACGCGCATAGGACTTAGCCTTATCGGCCAATCCAACCATTTCGAGGATTTCCTTAGAGCGGCGCTGTGATTTTGGTACGCCGTATAATCCGGCCTGTAGCTCCAAGAGCTGTAGCGGAGTAAAAAACGGGTCGTAATTGATCTCTTGCGGGACGATACCGATAGAGGATTTTGCATTGCGCTCATTCACATCAATATCATAATCCCAGATCTTTACACTGCCCGAGGTTTTCAGGACAAGGCCCGCCATAATATTGATAATGGTTGACTTCCCTGCTCCGTTCGGCCCTAGTAATGCGAACATAGAGCCCTTGGGGATATCCAGAGAGACATTTTTCAGGGCGATTTTTTCTTCTGAAATCTTGCTGGCCTTATAGGTTTTATTAAGGTCACGAATTTCTATGGCGTTTTCAGTAAGTTCCATGATTTCACAGTTCAAAGTGTATGATTGTAATATTATACTTAAGAGCTTAAGAGCGATTACGCAAACCGGTCACGCGCTTTTTCTTTGTCTCGGGCTTATTATGATCAACCAGATCAACCGGATAATCGCCAGTAAAACACGCATCACAAAATTGCGGCGCATCGGCATTACGTTTGGTCTCGCCGACGGCTTTGTATAGACCATCCAGCGAAATATACGCCAGAGAATCGGCACGGATATAATCGCGGATTTCTTCGACACTCATTTTATGCGCCAGCAATTCTTCTTTATCCGGTGTGTCGATCCCGTAAAAACAGCTATAGGAGGTTGGCGGAGATGATATGCGCATATGCACTTCCTTGGCCCCTGCGGCGCGGACCATCTCCACGATTTTGCGGGATGTTGTGCCGCGCACGATTGAGTCATCGACCAGAACAACCTTTTTGCCCTCAATATAGGCACGATTAGCGTTGTGCTTGAGCTTCACGCCCAAATGACGGATTTTATCAGATGGCTCGATAAAGGTCCGGCCAATATAGTGATTGCGGATAATACCAAGCTCGAAGGGCACTTGCGCAGCCTCGGCAAAACCGATGGCTGAGGGCACGCCGCTATCGGGGACGGGCACAACGATATCGGCGTCTTCGCATGGTGCTTCGCGGGCAAGCTCCGCGCCGATATTCTTACGCATTTCATAGACAGATTTATTATCCATGAAGCTATCGGGACGGGCGAAGTAAATATATTCGAAAATACAAAAGCGCTTGGCTTTTTTCTCGAACGGGAAATGGCTTTGGATACCGTTTTTATCAATGATGACCATCTCGCCCGGCTCGATTTCACGTTCCAGCTTCGCGCCGATAATATCCAGTGCGCAGCTTTCGGAGGTCAGGATATAAGCATCACCTAGCGTGCCCAAAACCAGCGGTCTGATGCCATATGGATCACGAACACCGATCAAAAGCCCTTCACTTTGCGCGAGGATGGAATATGCGCCAGTGATATGCTTTACCGCATCAATCAACTTATCCGGCACGGCTTCTTCGGCAGATTTCGCAACCAAATGCACGATGACTTCTGTATCGCTGGTGGATTGGAAGATCGAGCCTTCCTTGACCAGTTTTTGGCGTAATTCATTCGTATTGGTCAGGTTCCCATTATGCGCCACGGCAAAGCCGCCATGATCCATATCTGCGTAAAGGGGCTGAATGTTACGGAACTCAGGCTGTCCGGTTGTGGAATAGCGGTTATGCCCGATCGCGATATTGCCTTTCAGGCTATCGATTACTTCGGCGCTGCCGAATGTGTCATCGACAAGGCCAAAAGCATGTTTGGCGTAATAATTATCACCATCATATGTAATGATGCCGCATGCTTCCTGCCCTCTGTGCTGGAGCGCGTGTAGGCCTAATGCGGTCATGGCGGAGGCATCTGTATGATTGTAAATGCCGAATACGCCGCATTCTTCGTGTAATTTATCGTCCTCTAGATCTTTTGCGTACATTATAATGCCTTGAAATCACTCATTATATTGATATTCACTACCCGCTTCGGGGGCTGTTTCATTTAATTCAAAAAGCTCATCCATTTTTTCGCGGAAATCTTCTGTGTAACCATCAGGGTTTTTCTGGTTTTCCTGCTCACCAGATTCTTTTGACTGTTTATCAGAGTCTTCGTCCTTATTCAAAAGATCCAGATTTTCAAGAGTTTCGCGTGCGCCGGATTTTTTGATTTCCTCGACTGTTTCCTGGATTTGTTCTTCTTCTATTTCAGGTATAAAGCTGCCGAGCCACCCAGAAGTCACTTCCATATATACAAAAGCTTTACTTCCTTCAAAAAAACTTTCTTTGTCGTCTTCAGATGCATGATAATAAAATGGCAAATATAAAAGACCCACTAATAATATACCGCGCGCTATTCCAAAAACCACGCCTAGTGTACGGTCCATAGCGCCGAGGCCCACTGATTTTGCGCCTTCGGCCATAAAGTGGCTGAGGATAGAAAGAATAATCACAAAGACAATAAAAAGTCCGCCATAGGCCAGACCGCTTGCTACATATTCATAAGGAATCATGCCAAGAAGTTCTTGTGGCTCTTTGGCATCAGGGTCATAGCCAATCCATTCCTGCACTTGGGGGATGAGGAGCGGGCCACCGATATAGGCCGCGATAATACCGCCGACAATGCCTAGAATTGTAAGAATTTCCCGAATGAAGCCGCGCAAAAATGAGATTAAAGCTGATATCAAAATCACAACAAGAACAAGGATATCTACGATCATATCTAGTTGGCGCCAATTCGAGGTTATTAAGAAAACTGATTAAGTCTAGATAGATACGTCAATTATCCGCGAAAAGCAATGGCTTTATCGGGTGAATTAGAAGAGACTAAAATAGATAAGGTATCAGAGTTGCTTATGAAACCGATGAGGACAGAACCATAATCATTTGGCGTCCTTCAAGCTTAGGCTTTTGCTCGACACTCGAAAACTCATCCAGTTCCTCGATCATCTGGTTCAGCAAATTAAAACCAATTTCCTGATGCGCCATTTCACGGCCACGCAAGCGCATAGTAACTTTGACCTTGTCTCCATTTTCAAGGAAGCGCTTGGCATTACGCATTTTGACGTCATAGTCATGTTTTTCAATTCGCGGACTGATTTTGACTTCTTTGATATCGACTGTTTTTTGCTTTTTACGGGCTTCGGAAGCTTTTTTCTGCTGTTCGTATTTATACTTGCCGTAATCCATGATTTTGCATACCGGCGGATCGGCATTCGGAGAAACCTCAACTAGATCCAGACCTTCATCATATGCCATCTCAACGGCTTTATCAGTAGCAAAAATGCCTTTCATTTCTCCCTCGGAGTCAATAAGGCGTATTTTTTCAGCTTGAATTCTATCATTGATGTTTGGCCCATCATCTTTTCTTGGCGGGCCTGATCTTGTTGGTCTAGAAATGGTGGTCTCTCCTTTTATTGGTTAAACAAATTTGCATACGGCCTATAAAGCTTGTATGCGGGAAAATCATACTTAAAAATAATTATAAAAGCATTAATAGGGCTGTTTTGTATGGTATGCAAGTATTTCTGCGGAAAATCGGCATAAAAACTAACGCTCATTCATCGCATTATCCAAAGTCTTGATGAGGGGCTTCATCAGATATTGCATCACGGTTTTCTTCCCCGTCAGAATATCTACGCTTGTTACCATACCCGGAATAATCGGCAGGATTTCGCCTTTGCGCTTAAGCTCGGTTTCATAGGTCCGTAGGCGCACACGATAGAAACTATTGCCCTTTTCATCTTCGATTGTATCGGCGGAAATATCGAGCAATTCACCTCTCAAGCCACCGTAAATCGAGAAATCATAGGCGGTAATTTTGATCACAGCTTCTTGTCCGGGGTAGATAAAGGCGCGGTCACTTGGCTTGATTCGGGCCTCTACGATCAACTGATCGTCTTTTGGAACAATCTTGATGATATCCTCTCCGGCGCGCACAACACCGCCTACTGTGTTAACGGTCAGCTCTTGTATTGTGCCGCTTACAGGGGCTTTCATTTCACGGCGGGTTTTACGCTCTTTCAAGGCTGCCAGACGCTCGCGAATTTCATTCATCTCGGTCAATTTTGCGGCTAGCTCCTGCTGCGCTTCGGCACGGGCGGTTTGCACCACTTCATCCATTCTGGCTTTGGCTTCTTCGATAGCAGATTTTGTACGCGGTACACTAGAAAGCAAACCATTCAGCTCAGATTGCTTTTCCTTGATTCCTCTTTGTAGTTGTAGCAATTCAAGCTCTGGCGCAGCCCCACGTCTAACCAGAGGTTCGATCATGTTCATTTCCTTGCGCTGAAGGCCAATAACGCCTTTTAAATCGCCGATACGTGTGTTTAATTCATCCAGCTCCTGCTCTCTTTGTGCTTTTTGCTGCTCAAGAACGTTAATCTGCCCCTTAAGCTGTAATTGGTTTGCCCTGAAAGCATTCAATTCTTCTGTTACACTTTCCGGTGATTCCTTTACAACCTCATCAGGAAAATCAACTTTATCTTTGCCTTCTGCCTCGGCTTGCAAGCGCTTGATCGAAGCCAAAAGACCCAGATAACGGGCGCGATTTGCACCCAAATCGGATGAGGCTTCGATGTCACGCAAACGAACAAGCACTTGACCCTGCTGGACTTCATCACCCTCCTTGACCAAAAACTCCTCGACGATACCCGCATCCAAACTTTGAAGGGCTTGTACTTCGCTGGAGGGAATAATTTTCCCATCACCGCGCGTTACCTCATCCAGTTCTGCAATAAACGTGGCCCAGATGACAAAGATAACAAAGAATAGTAAAATAACCGCCAAAAGAAGATGTTTGGAAAGCGGCATTTGTTCATCAACGTCAAAGAAACTCATAGCATGAGATGTTACAATACCTGCTTGTTCAGCTTCACTATTCTGGCTGATTGCTGTCCAGCTCTGGAGTTTTTCTTTTGCGGATTTCTTTTCTTTAGACATCTGTTTTCTCTGCTGCTGTACCGTATTCACGAGCTTGAAGTTTACGGATTACTTCGTCTTTTGGCCCAAATGCCACAATGCGTCCGTGATCGATCAAAATCAGCTTATCAACCAGTGCCAGCATCGAGCCTTTATGTGTGATCAGGATGGCAGTCTTATCCTGACAAATAGCATGGAGGCGTTTTAGCAAACGATTCTCGGAAGCCGGATCCATGGAAGCTGTCGGCTCGTCCAGAATCAGGATTGGTGGATCATACAATAGCGCGCGCGCAATTGCCACGGCTTGACGCTGACCGCCGGATAGAGCCTCACCTCGCTCCCCGACTTGTGTATCAAGGCCGGCAGAAGAATCTTTCAAAAATTCCATCACACCGGAAATCTCGGCAGCTTTTAACACTGCGCGGTCTGGCGCGGTCTCGTGGCCCATTGTGATATTGTCACGCACAGAGCCATAGAAAAGTTGTGGGCTTTGCTGAACAGCACCAACATTACGGCGTAGATCACCCGGATTAATCTGGCGGACATCTGTGCCGTCAATTTGGACAGAACCGCTTGTTGGCTCATAAAGGTTGATCAGCAAACGCTCTAGCGTTGTTTTACCGGAACCTACAGCGCCAATAATCCCAACGCGCTCGCCCGGTTGTATGGTGAAGCTGACATGGTTCAGGGACGGTTTTTGCTGGTTTGGATAGCTAAAGACGACATCACGGAATTCTACGCGGCCTTCAACGTGACCAAGGCTTACGAAATGCTTACCAGCCGGACGCTCAACATCACGCTTCATCAGATCATCAAGCTGTTTCAAGGCCTCGCGAGATTGATTGAGGCGTGTCATAAGACCGGCGATCTGTGCCAAAGGCCCCATTGCACGGCCTGACAGGATCACGCAGGCAATCAAAGCGCCTTGTGTGATATAAGCTTCCTTGATCAGGAAAACACCGACAATAACGATGCCAACGCTTACGAGTTGCTGGATCAATGTTGCCCAGTTCTGGGCGAAGGCTGAAATCTGGCGGGATTTTACAGCTGTTCTGGAAGCTTTTTCTGTTAATTCTTCCCAGTTGCGCTGCACGTGGCCTTCGGCGGCTTGGACTTTGACGGTTTCAAGACCTGTGATGGTTTCGAATAAAAGCGCATTTTTCAAGGCGCTCTCATGCATGGATTCGCGGGTGACTTTGCTCAAAGGCTTTTGCAGGTAAAAACCCATACCGACAACAAGAGGGATTGCTGCCAAGGGAACAAAAGCAATCGGACCGCCAAGCATTGCAATTACACCGATAAAGACAAAGATAAAGGGTAGATCAATCAGGGCCGCTAGTGTTGCAGAGGTAAAGAAATCCCGCAGCATCTCGAATTCTTTCATATGGCTAGCCATAACCCCTGCACTAGCGGGGCGGGCGCTCATGGTCATGCCCATAATTTGCTCGAATAGGGCCGCAGAGATTTTGACATCGGCCTTTTTACCTGCATGATCAAGGAAATGTGCTCTGAGATTTCGCAGCAGGAAATCTGTGATGTAAACAATCAAAATCCCTATAGACAGCGCCCATAATGTATCAATCGCATTATTCGGTACAACGCGGTCATACACATTCATAATGAACAGTGAACTCGCGAGACCAAAGAAGTTGATCATCAGTGCGGCAATTGCAACTTCGCCGTAGATTGTTTTGTTTTTCTTGAAAACCGACCAAAACCAGTCACGTGCATTATCGATCTCTGCTGGCCCTGCGCGTTCATCAACTCTGGCCGTGGGTCTTAAGAAAAATGCATAGCCTGTGTAGATATCTCTTAGCTCAGCGAGGGTCAGTGTTTGTTTTTCATCGCTGGTTTCAGGAAACTGCACTGTGAATTTTGTTTTATCGCTGACATTAAGCAGCGCTTCTTTTTTATTTTTTGTCTTCTTATTCGTGCCCGTAGCTTCGATTTCCCACAAAATGCAGGCCTGACCGTGCTCTAAGGACAAGACACAAGGTAAATTTGGCGCAATTGTGAGGGATTCCAAAGAACGTTCTATCAATCTTGCTTGTAAATCAGCGCGTTCAGCAGCGCGGATAAACAGGGCCGGAGTGATGCCTTCTGGCGGGATCGGTAAACCGGATGTCAGGGAAGAAGCGCTGATCCGGCGGCCATAATGTCCGGCCATAATGCGCAAACATTCGACTAGGGGGCTTTGGATTGCCATGCGATCAGCCTGTAACGGCCAGCTTTCACCTGCTTTTTCGCGGCCAGCTTTTTGCGCATCAGCGGCTTCAGCTTTTTTAGAAGTTTTACCTTTTGCTGTACTCGGTTTGGATGTTTTAGACACGTCTATATAGTCCTATTTTCCGTTAAGCAGGCCAGTAGAATTACTAGCGTGCTTTCTGGCGTTCTTTATAAGACCATTTATCATCAGCATCAACTAGAGTTTCACGAGGATATTCCACGCCCATAGATGGAAGAAGATCACCCTTTAGTGCCAGAAGTCTGTAAACAGCAAGCATTTCAAGGAACTCGGAGTTTACCGCGTTACTCTTTGAAACGAAAAGCTCGTTTTGAGAGTCCAAAACGTCAAGCAATGTTCTGCGATCCAGATTGAATTGGTCTTTATACGCCTTTACGACCTCGCTATTGGCAGCAACCTGAGATTTGAACTGCGCTGCGCGATCACGGGATGCTTCCATGCTGGCCCATGTCTGGCGAACATCATTTTCAACACTACGTGCGGCTTCGGCATGGGCTTCTTTTGTTTGCTGGTGACGGTGAACAAATTCACGGGCACGCGCAACATCTGCGCCGCCGCGATATAGGTTCCAGTTCATCACAACCAGAGCCGATGCGCTGGTATCACGTCCGTGCACGCCACCAAGATCGTGTCCTGTACGGGCATTGAGCTGAACATCTAGCTGAGGGTAATAGGTTGATTTTGTACCCTGTGCTTCGGCATAGGCAACTTCGATATCAGAGGCAAAAATATCCAGAGTCGGGCTATGTGCCAATGTTTTCAATACTTCTTCTTCAACATCCGCTTCCAGCAAGTCCAATGGAATCTCCGGCAAGATCAGGCTGCCCGGCTTATCACCAACCTCTTGCAAGTAATTGGCTTCGGCGTTTCTAAGGGCCTGACGCGTATTAGCGGCTGTAGCCTTGGCAGAAGCAAGTCTTGCTCTGGCTTGTTCACCATCAGCGCGTGTTGAACGGCCTGCCTCGATGCCTGCATTTATTTGTTCCATAATACCAATATGATCACGCACATTTTGCTCAGCAATCATAAGAAGCTGGCGCTGGCGCAGTACTTCAAGATATGATTCAACAATTGCCAGACCGACAAGTTCGGCTGTTTCACGAACGCGGTGCGCAGAAGACATCACGCGTGCTTCTTGACGCTGTACTTCGTAATAAGCTTCCCAGCCATCAAAAAGCATTTGTGTCAGCGTTAATCCGACTTCTTTACGCCATAGATTTTCCTCATCATCGCCAGAACCTGCTCTGGTGCTGATATCGTCACTATGTTCAAAGCCTGCATCACCGTTTAAATCCAATGAAGGAAGGAACAAAGCCTCGCCTTGCTCAAGCTCTTCGTCAGTTGCTCTGCGGCTGGCGGCGACTGTACCATATTCAGGGTTTGTTGCTACGCCGACGGCAAGCGCGTCTCTCAGTGACATTTTCTGATCTTCATCCGCGCGCGTCGCAGCAGAACCAACCATCAAACCGGCAGAAAGAGCCGTTGTTAAACATAGAAATCTTAGTTTTTTACCAAAAGTCACGATTTTAATCCTTACCTTAATAACGAGAAACTCCAAAAATAAAGTTATTCACGGTTATTACCATTAACTTTATGCCTTTTTTTTGAACACTTTGCAAGAGGTTCTTCAAATGGAAAGTCCCGAGAAAACGGGAGACATAAGCATAGGTAACATGAAAGACTTAACGAACCATGAATATTATTGTTTCTCCACCATAAATATGTTCATTTAGGAATGAGGCTATATTAACAAGGCGGGATACAATGGCAAGCATAAATACAAGCCCTTTAAAAGTTCATGTTACGCGTGGAAATTCTTTGGAAAGCTCTCATCTGGTTCATGCCATTATCATGGATAAGGATGGCCTAATTATTGAGGGCTGGGGTGATATGGAGCGCCCTATTTCACCGCGCTCAACCCTGAAACCCTTGCAAACGATCGCCTTTGTCGAAAGCGGCGCTGTGGAGGCCTTTGATCTGGGATCTGAGGAAATTGCGCTGGCTTGCGCCTCTCATAATGCTGAAGACATCCATATTGAAAAGGTTGAAAACTGGCTTAAGAAAATCGGACTAAGCAAGGCAGATCTGCATTGTGGCGGGCATTTATCCATCAATGAGGCTCGCGCCCACGAGATGATCAAAAATGATGAGGACATGACAGGCTTGCTCAGTGATTGCTCGGGGAAACATAGCGGCATGCTCAGTACAGCTATTCATCTGGACTATGATATCAAGGACTATGTTTCTTTGGACCATCCGGTGCAAAATGGTGTCTATAGCGCTATTTCCGAGATGGTGGAAATGGATATTTCAAAAGTAAGCTCAGGCACAGATGGCTGCTCCGTGCCTAATCCATCAATCCCGCTTAAGAATTTGGCACTGGGGTTTTCAAAGTTTTTAAATCCTGACATCCTGTCCGATAAACGAGCAACATCTTGCGCAAAGATTGTCGAGGCCATGGCACAGCACCCCTATCTTCTGGCGGGGAAAGATCGTTTCTGCACAGTTCTTGGTGAGGTTTCAAAAGGCAACCTCATTGGCAAGCTTGGCGCAGAAGGCAATTATTTATGCTGGGTCAGGGATCAGGGGCTTACAATTTACCTGAAAGCAGAAGACG
>DCKO01000002.1 GCA_002320665.1 Micavibrio sp. UBA1672 | reverse complement strand
GAGGAGCTTCTGCCGATTAAATCCCAAAGCCTGGATTTAGCCCTAAGCATTCTAAACCTGCACAGTGTCAACGACTTACCAGGCGCGCTTATACAAATTCGCAATGTTCTGAAACCTGACGGGCTGTTTATGGCCTGTCTTTTTGGCGGTGAAACCTTACACGAATTTCGGCAAAGCCTGACACATTCAGAAATAGAGATCCATGGCGGCGTATCGCCACGCATCTTCCCCTTTGCCGATAAAATGCAAATCGGCAGCTTGCTCCAGCGTGCTGGATTTGCTCTACCAGTAATCGACTCTGATATCATCAAAGTCAGCTATAATTCCATGTTTGACCTGATTAAGGATATTCGCGGTATGGGCGAAGGCAATATCATAAGCAAACGAAATAAGAGCTATGCTGGTAAATCACTTTTTCTAGAAGCCGCAAAATATTATCAAGAAAACTTCCCTGCGCCTGATAATAAAAACAAAATCGAAGCCAGCTTTGAAATTATATACATGGCGGGATGGGCCCCCCATTCTTCCCAGCAAAAACCTTTACAGCCCGGCAGCGCAGAATATAGTCTTGAGCAAGCCTTGAATAATCCAGAACCAAAGGAATAATTATGCTGGAAATTATAATGCTTCCCATCCTCGAAGATAATTATTGCTATATCCTCAAAAGCCCCGACGGCCCATGCGCCGTTTTAGACCCCGGCGACGAAAAGCCCGTCATTAACTTGCTTGAAAATGCTGGATGGCAGCCGGATTATATCCTGATTACCCATCATCACTGGGATCACGTCAATGGTATTAAGGGCATAAAAGATAAATACGGCGCGCAAGTTTACGTTCCCGAAGGCGATGCAAAAAAAATCAAGATATATGACCACACCTTAAAAGATGGCGATATTTTTGAACTGGGATCAGAAACCGCCAAAATCATTGCAACACCGGGCCATACTATGGGTGAAATCTGTTTTTACTTCGAAGGCAGCAAAGCCATATTTACCGGAGATACACTTTTTGCCATGGGATGCGGCCGCCTGTTCGAAGGCAGCTATGAAGATATGTTTATATCCATGCAAAAGCTCAAAGAATTACCAGATGAAACAAAAATCTATTGCGGCCATGAATATACACTAAGCAATGCAAGATTTTGCAACGATTATGCCCCGGATAATGCCCATATTGAAAAACGGCTAAAAGATGTTATCGGCCTTCGTCAGGAAGACAAGCCAACCATCCCAACGACAATTGATCTGGAGAAAAAAACCAATTTATTTTTGATGGCTGAAACAGAAGATGAATTTGCAAAGATAAGAAAAGCCAAGAACAGTTTTTAAAAAACCTACTCGCCACCATTACCGCTATCAATCGTGATTGTCTTTTTACCTGGCTTACGTCGAGCCTTCGGTTTGTCATCGCCAGCTTTATTATGATCACCATTATTACCTTCATCAGAAGCGCCTTTACTTCTCTTCGAAGAACGATGCGGTGGAATTGGCAGAGGCTTTGACGCCATTTCATCGCGCTCACTAATTGCCAATTCTATCTCAAGACGAGAAGAAACTTTACGCAATTCATGGATAGCACTATGAAGGTCTTCCTGCTTTTTTGTATCATTCTTTTTTGTAACCCATTCCCCATATGCATCAAGGCAATTTTTAGAGGTGTCTTGCAAGCGCTGCTGAATTTCATCCATGAATAGGCTCCTAGTTTAAATAAATAAGTAACTTCTAAAATTATAGAAACACACTTTATATTTTCACATCAAAACACTCAAGTTAATCATTGTGGTAAAATTGTGGCATGTAATAATATTATTATTGTTCATTACCAAAGACCGTATTGAGTTGCTGCGTCACCCGAACAAAACTTGTCCGCTTGGATAGTTCCTTCAGACGTTTTGCCCCGACATAGGTACAAGTTGATCGCACACCACCCAAAATATCCTGTATAGTCTCTTCAACGTGACCACGGTATGGAATGCGCACAGTCTTGCCTTCACTCGCACGATATTCAGCCACACCACCCTTATGCTTATTCATGGCTGTATCACTGCTCATACCATAGAATAAGAGAAACTGCTTGCCATCTTCCTCTATGATTTCCTGCTCGGATTCCGTGTGTCCAGCCAGCATCCCGCCTAACATTACAAAATCAGCACCAGCTCCAAAAGCCTTGGCAATATCACCCGACGACGTACACCCACCATCAGCACAGATCAAACCACCCAAGCCATGCGCTGCATCAGCACATTCGATTATCGCGGAAAGCTGTGGATATCCCACACCGGTTTTCTTACGCGTTGTACAAACGCTCCCCGGACCGATCCCGACTTTGACAACATCCACACCGGACAAGATCAACTCTTCGACCATTTCTCCTGTCACAACATTCCCCGCCATAATTGTCACCTCTGGCAATTTGTCACGTGTTCTTTTGACAAAATCAACGAAATGCTCGCTATAGCCATTAGCAACGTCCAAACAAATGCGCTCTATACTCTCCGGCTTTTTCTTGAGGAAAGCATCCAGCTTCGCATCATCATCCTTCGCCATACCAATGCTATACCAGACAAATTCTGTATTTTCCTTATCATAAAAAGACAGCAAATCATCCAGCGGATAATGCTTATGCACAGCCACACCAACTTTGCTTTCGCCCAATTTCTTGGCCATAGCAAACGTACCAACACCATCCATATTGGCGGCGATAATAGGAATACCATTAAAACTCTTACCGCTCCACTTAAAGGTAAATTCGCGCGAGATATCGACTTCCTTACGGCTGGAAAGCGTGGAGCGCTTTGGCCTGATCAGAACATCTTTGAAATCCAGTTTTATATCTTCTTCTATCCGCATGAATAATCCTTTATGACTTTCTGGTGTTTATAATTTAAAAAAAGAATCGGCAGCATTTTGGGATTCTTCTTTGGCTTTGATGTTTTGTTCAACACGTTGAATCTCGGCTTTAAGCTCTGTAATATAGTTTTTCAACTCATCAACAGACAAGCTCTCGAGATTTCTAGGAAATTCGCCGGAATGCTTTTTAGGAAGGTCATCGTCGAACATGGCTTTTCTCTCGCGTAAAAAACGTTAGATAAATTAAGCTCCCACACAGCAAAACGCAAGTGCCATTAAGCCTGAATGTGGATGGCCATAAAAAAATCTGCAAAAAAAACTGGAAAAAATGCAAAAAATTCCTTATAAGTGCTGTGTTCCCTACATAAAAGCAGTTATTTAACGAAGCTGGAACCTACCGGGACGGGTTCGGCACAGTGATTTTATTTGTAAAATATAAATATTTCTAAGGAGATAAAAATGGCGAAGCCATTAAAAGCACAAGCCCCAACTTTATTGATGCCAAAAGCAACAGCCGTTTGGCTGATCGAGAACACAGCGCTGACATTCGGTCAGATCGCAGGTTTCACAGACCTTACAGAAATCGAAATCGAGGCTTTGGCTAATGAAGAAATCGGCAAAGGTATTGTCG
The DNA here is from genome assembly GCA_002320665.1 of Micavibrio sp. UBA1672. Taxonomy (GTDB): domain Bacteria; phylum Pseudomonadota; class Alphaproteobacteria; order Micavibrionales; family Micavibrionaceae; genus UBA1672. The sequence goes on along the minus strand of DCKO01000002.1, from coordinate 17,177 downwards.
GTCGTAATCCTGTTGAGCATGGCGAGCTAACCAAAGAAGAATTGGAACGCTGTGAATCTGATCCTGCGGCTGCACTTAAAATTGCAAAACGTGATCTACCGCCTGTTCAAGCCAGATCAAAAGGCCCGAGATATACACCTGTATCAAAACGCGGTGACAAGCCAGATGCGATTGCGTATATCCTTAAGCACCATTCAGAAATTTCAGACGCGCAGATTTGTAAACTTGTTGGAACAACCAAGCCGACAATTGCCGCCATTCGCGACCGTACACACCCGAATACACCAAATCTGAAACCGCGCCATCCTGCTGAATTAGGTCTATGTAGCTATACTGAATTTGAAGCAGCCTACCGCAAAGGCCTAAAAGCCGCTGGTAAAGATCCAGATGCCCCAATGCCTACACCAAATCAGATTGAAGAAGAAACTGACGAAGATAACAGTGAAGACAAGTCAACTTCTGGTGGCTTCGACTTCTCGAACTTCCTGTCTTCATAAGGCTAGCAACCAAACAGATGTAAAAAAGCCGGGATAAATTTATCCCGGCTTTCGCGTATCTAGGTTAGGAGAGTTTTACATACGCAGATTTTCCAAAATCAAGATGCAACAGATTTCTGGTCCTGATAGTGAAGTAGTCCAGACATCTCCTCTTTGATTTGTAACTTCTCCTTTTTAAGGCGAGTAATATACAAATCTGAAGAAGAGAGTTTTTTACGCTCGTTCTCAAGTTCACTTGAAAGATGTTCATGCTTACGCCTGAGCGCCTCAATTCTTGGATTTTGCGAATCCGTTTGCGTGTGAACCAACATACGTTCCTCCTTTGGCGTTTGGGTTAGCGTATGTGCAAAGCTTAGACAAAAAAACAAACCAAATGCAAAGTTATTTTTAAGAAAAGTGTTTTTCGAATATGATTTCAAAACCTTGCAAGGCGATACGAAAAAGATAAAAATATTCACATAAGACAAAATATGGAGAAAATCATCCAATAGTGATTCGTTAGAATCCTGCACCGGGCAATTCGAGATATTTAAGCTCCTCTTCGGTACTTTCACGCCCCAATATTTTATTTCTATGCGGGAAACGCCCAAATTTCTCGATAACTTCATAATGTTTCAGTGCATAATCATACCCCAAAGGATCATCATCTTTCATAGTTTCAAATAACTGCACCGAACGTTTTTGATCGGCCAGATTTTCACTATGCTCAAACGGAAGATAAAGAAAACGGCGTTTAATTGGGACAAGCAACAAATCCAGCCCCTTATGAATGGCTTCCTTCGCAATCAACAGAGCTTTACCATCTGTCTCAAAAGCCTTTGGCGTATCACGAAACATATTACGGGGAAACTGGTCGAGCAAAAGACAAAGCGCCAGCACACCATCTGCTTCCTTTGTCCATTCCTGACACAACCCTTTCGCGGCCATTTCATAACTGACTTGAAACCGGTCTTTGATATCGGCATCAAAAGCTTCATTTTTTTGAAACCATTGCGCAGGCTGGGTTTCCTCAAACCAAAAACTTAAAACTTCGTGACGCGTATCCCGCATAACATTAATGTGCGCTTTTCCAGATTTTCTTCTTCACAGAATACATAACGCCTGCAAAGACAATCAAGAACAGAATAACCTTAAGGCCGGTTTTCTTGCGCTCCTCCATATAAGGGTCCGCTGCCCAAGTTAAGAAATGTGTAACATCACGTGCATATTGATCCAGTGTTTCAGGTGAACCATCCTCATAGCCCACTTGACCGTCACTAAGCGGCGGTGCCATAGATAACTTATGACCGGGGAAGTATGTATTCCAATATTGTGTATCAGAGAGTATTTCACCTGCTGGTGGCTGTTTATAACCAGTAAGAAGCGCATAAACATAATCAGGACCATTGGCACGCGCCTTGGTAATCAAAGATAGATCGGGAGGCATAGCACCGCCATTCGCATATTTTGCTTGCTGATCATTGGCAAAAGGTGAAACAAATTTGTCCTTAGGCTCACCAGGTCTTTCTTCCCACTCACCTTCCTCATTCAGCTTACCTTTGGTAATAGTATATTCCGCCGCAATATTCTTAATTTGCGCTTCGTTATACCCCAAAGCCTCAAGGTTACGGAAGTAAACACGTTTTAATCCGTGACAAGCTGCGCAAACCTCTCGATAAACCTTAAGCCCGCGCTGCATTGATGCCTGATCATAATAACCAAACATGCCTGCTGGCCCGTTGTAAAAGCTCCACGCTTGGGAAGGGGGCTTAACCTGATCTCCCGCCGCATGACCATTCTGGACAGATAAGCTCAGAAAAAGAAATGAAAGTGTGAGTAGTCGAATGAACATCTTATCTTTTGCTCCTGCTTACTGTTTTTTCGCCAGTACAGCTTCATGAATTGAGTTTGGTAAAGCCCGCGCTTTCTCGAAACGGCCCAATAGAGGCACGATGATCAAGAAGAATGCGAAATAAAATCCGGTAAAGGCTTGCGCCAACATTGTATTGTCAAACTTGATCACAGTTGGTGCCGGCTTTTCTTCTGTGCCATGATCTCCATGTCCATCTTCAGCGTGCGCCTCTGCGCCATGACCACCATGGGCCAAAGCCTCACAAGCCTGCGCATCACCCAAGCATGTTGACCAATAAACTTTGTCCGCTGCCTGAGATCCGGCATACCCAAGAATAAATACACTGACAGTAAACAAGATCACAAAAATTCTGAATAACGGTCTAAATCTAGCCGAACGCACAGGATGACCATCCAGCCAAGGTAATACAATCAGCAAGGCAATAGACCCAAACATCGCCAACACACCGCCAAGCTTGGCAGAGATAGGAGCTGCCTCGGCTGAGATAAAGGGCACATTCACCCCCTCAGCAATCTCGATAACTTGTAAAGCATCTCCGATAAGACCAAAAAGTGCTAAACCACCACCAATGATAAACAATACCACGCCTGCCTTGGATGAGAGATAAGCAGGCTTTTTGCGCCAAATAAATTCGCTCATTAAGACCAACAGAATTACACCGCCAGCAATCATGTAAACATTCATATTAAACGTCACAGCGCGCAAAATCGCATAAAATGGCAGGAAGTACCACTCAGGCACGATATGCGCAGGTGTCACCAGCGGATTAGCCGGAATATAATTATCAGGATGCCCGAGTGAATCCGGCGCAAAGAAAATGAAGAACGCATAAAAAATAATAAAGACAATAAGCCCAAAGGAGTCCTTCGCCGTATAATAAGGATTAAAAGGAAGCGTATCTTGCGGCCCCTTAGGCTCGATCCCGAGCGGGTTGTTAGATCCGGTCACATGCAGCGCCCAGATATGTAAGAAAACAACTGCAAAAATCACAAAGGGCAATAAATAGTGAAGCGCAAAAAACCTTGTCAGTGTTGGATTATCAACGGAATACCCGCCCCACATCGTCTGCACCAGCCACTCACCGACAAAGGGAATAGCAGAAAACAGATTGGTGATAACGGTCGCACCCCAAAGGCTCATCTGCCCCCAAGGAAGAACATAGCCGATAAAGGCTGTGGCCATCATCAACAAGAATATGATCACACCCAAAATCCAGAGCAGCTCACGCGGCTGCTTATAGGACCCGTAATAAAGGCCGCGATAAATATGGATATATACCGCAATAAAGAAGAAAGACGCGCCATTCATATGGATATAACGCAACAGCCAGCCACCGTTTACATCACGCATAATCCGCTCGACACTATCAAAGGCCAGCTTCGTATCCGCCGTGTAATGCATCGCCAGAATAATGCCTGTGACAATCATCGTCGCCAGCATGAAAAAGGCAATCGCCCCGAAATTCCAGAAATAATTAAAATTCCTCGGCGTTGGAAAAACACCATATTCCTTATTTAGAATCGTAAAAATCGGCAGACGGGAATCAATCCATTCTACGACCACATTATCAAAGCTTTCACGATTAGCGCTTCCCATATTTCTTCTCTTTTACTTATCCAATTTTAATCTTTGTATCACTGATAAATTCATAAGGCGGTACAGCCAGATTCTTCGGGGCAGGCCCTTTTCGGATGCGCCCTGACGTATCATATTCAGACCCATGGCATGAGCAAAACCAGCCATCATACCCACCGCGATTATCCGTCGGCTTCTGCCCTTGCGGAACACAGCCCAGATGCGTGCACAAACCAACAGTAACAAGCCATTGCTCCTTACCCTTTTTAACGCGATCATCATCAGATTGCTTATCGGTCAGGGACTGAACATCCACGGCCTTAGCCGCTTCAATTTCCTTCTTCGTACGATGACGGATAAAAACAGGCTTACCACGCCACATTTCAGTCTTGGATTCCCCTTCGGGAATACCGCTTAAATCAACCTCTATCGAAGCCAAAGCCTGCGTATCCTTAGCTGGTCGAAGTGAATCGATAACGGGTTTAACAAAAAAACCAAGACCAACTGCCCCAAAAGCCGCAGCCGTCAATTGCATAAAATCACGGCGAGTTCCGCCCTCATGAGCATGGTCTTCATTATTTCCAGTTTTTGTTTCGGCTGACATAGTGCCTAAACCTCTTAACGTAAAAATTAAATACTTGATGAACTTTTTCGAGAAGTCTTTTAGAACTCTCTTTATAAATGATCAAGCCCTAGCTTGCTATAGTTTGCAAAGAATTTTATTTTTTTTATCCATAAATAAAGAAAACCCGAAAAAGACATGAGCCATAAAACACTAAAAATTGCATTATATCAACCGGATATCCCACAAAATTTTGGATCGATGATCCGGCTATGTGGTTGCCTTGGTATTTCGCTGGATGTCATCGAGCCGTGCGGATTTTTGCTGGATGACCGGAAAATCAAGCAAGCCGCCATGGATTATAAAGAAAAACTTGATGTAAAACGGCACATAAGCTGGGAGTCGTTTCTTGACCAATATCAAAGAAACACAAATGCCCCTAGGCGTATTATCCTGATGACAACAAAAACAGACAAGGCTTACACGGATTTCAAATTTCAGGCAGATGATATATTACTTGCGGGGCGTGAAAGCTCTGGTGTACCGGATGAGATACATGATGCCGCCGATGCGCGTATCAACATTCCCATGGCAGAAGGGTTTCGCTCACTTAATATAGTCAATGCTACAGCAATGATCCTTGGTGAAGCCTTAAGACAAACGAAGTGGAAAGAGTAGAACAATGGAAGAAAAGAAAAAAATAGCCGCAAAATGGTTCACAGAATTGCAAAGCATGATATGCGATGCCTTTGAAGAGCTTGAAACAGAACTCAGTACTGGACCTAAAGCAGACCTTACGGCAGGAAAATTCGAAAAAACACCTTGGGACCGTGATGAACTTGATCAACCTAACAATTCCGGCTCTGATCTTCATGGCGGCGGCACGATGACCGTGATGCGCGGGCGTGTTTTTGAAAAAGTCGGCGTTAATTTCTCCGAAGTCCACGGCACATTTTCAGAGGACTTCGCCACAAAAATCCCCGGAGCCAAGGAAAGTAACGGTGAATTCTGGGCTTCAGGAGTCTCACTTGTCGCACATATGCAATCCCCTCTTGTGCCTGCCGTGCATATGAATACGCGCATGATTGTAACCTCCAAGCACTGGTTTGGCGGCGGTGCGGATTTAACACCGATGTACCCAGATGAGTCAGATACCGCAGAATTCCACGGCGCATTTAAAGAGTGCTGTGATCGCCATGATCCAAACTACTACCCCGAATTCAAAAAATGGTGTGACGAATATTTCTTCCTGCCACACCGGAATGAACCACGCGGCATAGGTGGTATCTTCTATGATAATCTAGACCGCAAGGGCTGGGGCGCCGACTTTGCCTTCACCCAAGATGTCGGCAAGACCTTTAAGGATATATATTGTGATATCGTACGCAAATCTATCAATAAGGAATGGACAGACGAACAGCGCGAACATCAGCTTGTGAAACGTGGGCGCTATGTCGAGTTTAATCTACTCCATGACCGCGGCACTGTTTTCGGCCTGAGAACCGGCGGAAATACAGAAGCCATCCTGATGTCCATGCCCCCCGAGGTCAAATGGCCATAAAAAACATTATGCTAGACAGTCTCAATATAACTATAATGTATATTGGGGCTGTTTAGGGGAATAAGAATCTAAACTATCTGTAAGCACTCTATGCTGGGAAAAGTTCTCGACTATATGAATTTTTATATCACCTGCTCCAGAAGGATCAGATAAATCCCTAGCAGCTAAGCGCATCTTATCAGCTAAAATATGAGAATTTGGTCCGGATCGAACAACACCAATAGCAACACATTCCAGCTTTTGATCTTGAGAACGACCATCATTAATCACTTTCTGAGCATTTCTCATAGCCTCGACATCAACAAAAGAATCTCCAGTCATTCTCAAAGGCAAACCACTAATATCCGCGCCTTTTTTTGCATACTCATCAATCAATCTATTGTATTGCGTCAAAATGAGTGACGGGTCAGGTTTTGCCACAACACATTCCCCTAAAACTGGGTCAACATACCCCATACCAGTATAATTCTTACCTATACTTTCACCTATTTGAGGAAACCGCTTTAATTCTCCGCTCATATCATGATGACTACGTTGTGTAGATATTGCCTTGATTGTCATAGGATTATCCAGCACTTGATCTATATCCGGAAAAAGTCTGTAAAACGGGGAAGAACCCTTGTTCTTAATATAATAACGGTTAAGGTCAGCTTTTATCTGCCCTGCTAATGTATCTTTCCCATTATCCAACAAAAAAGACTGACTACTATTACCGTAAAACTCGCCCCGAATGCTTTTTCTAACCTTATTTAGGTCACCTAAGTATTCAGTATCAAGAGCGTTATAGTCTATAGAATACTCCTTTAATATTGCTTCAGCCTTGGTTTCCCAAAAATAACCCGTATACTCGACAGACGATAAAAAGTTTATATTCTCTCTTTGCTCCTCAGATAACTTCACCTCAGATTGATCCTGAATAATAAGCTGCAAAAGAGCAGCCGATAGTCTGTCTACATATTCCTGACTATCGCATAATGTTCCATCATAATCATATATATCTATTGCTCTTGGCTGCATAAAATAGTGTTACTTACTCCTTCAACTTTTCCAAAACTTCTTTAACTTTCAACCGCATCTCATCATCTATTCTTTCCATTTCCCGAGCTTCTCTCTTGGAAACAAGCCAATCCTCAGGATAAGCAGATGCTTTTTCGGTCTTTTTATAGTCTAACATTTTTTCTCCTAAGGCGAAAATTGCGGATTATAGAAATGGTCTGCCCTATGAGCAATATGATTTTGTATTTTTTCTTGCAACTCTTGAACACTTAATGGCGGATCAAACAGAACCTTACGGACGTTATCTTCAACACCTTCAATGACCTGCAAGCCACCAGACAACTTTTTCTCTAGATCAAGGAAACTATGAAATTGTTGGTCATCCTCGCCATCCATGAGAAGCGCAAGAATATACAAACCTTCTCGATTTGTAATAGTCTCAATACTTAACCCCAAACTATTAAGTGTATCTTCCAGCAAATCACTTCCGTTCATATTATCCTGAGAACTTTTATCAGCATATTCAAGAACCATATTACACACATCACCAGAAAGCTTTAAAGACTTTGTCGTTGGGTGAGACGTCAAAGTCGTAACACCTATTACCTCCCCCCCCAATTGCTTTGATAGAGAATACAAAGTGCTCGCCATACCTGCGGCTTGTATATGCTCATCCGCAACAAGAATCATTTTTCCATCAACTTTTGGCTTAAGATCTTCCAAGTCAATAAAAGGCAAACGCGCTAATCTACCTATTGGACCGCTATAAACACGAAGTGTATCATTAAGTCTCAAAGCCGTTTTCATCTCGAAATTCACCTGATCTTCGGGATAATTTTCTGCAAAATAATTATCAAGCCTATCAATTAAAACCTGATCATAAGTGGGGCTAAGAAAATTATAAGATATATCTGCACCTTGAGCGACTTGATTTCTCAAGATAACCACGCTCTGATCTTTCCGCCCCTTTAGACTATCGTGAATATGTTCTGCTAATTCTCTGACATGTTGATCAGTTAATAACTGATCAACAACCCACTTTGCCGCGATAATTCTGTCTTCTATAATTTCATCATTTGCAGAGAACCTTGGGTCGACTGTAAACGAACCATCCGGGTATTTTCCCTTTTTTGCATATTGACGTAAAAAATGAATTGTCCTGTCATTAGGCTCTAACAAAGAATAATCATTAATACTAAAACCATCTCGCATAGCGTGCAATTGGCTAGAATTTCCCTCAAGATGATCAACGCTAGGTTTTTCAGAACAATAATGGCTAGAAAACACCCTCACTTCATCAGATTCTTCATATTTAGACCTAACATGAAATCTGTTTTCCCTAGTAATAGGCTCATCTGTAGGAAAAGCATCTTCTCGTAAACTTTTAATCATCAACCCGTCTCGTTATATTTACGCTTAACACTATTATAGTAAAATAATTATCACGGACTAATAAAGAAAAATCTTACTTAAATTTACAGACACATTTTTCCAAACAAGCATCTCGATCAGGTTTAAAATCCTGCTCGATCCACCAATTTTCCAAGGATCGGAGCGCTTCACCGATTTCCGGTCCTTTTTCGTATCCGGCATTCATAATATCCTCGCCAGAGACCGGAAAATCAGGCACATCCCATTTCTGCACAATCTCCAGCGCCTTTGACGCATAAGAGTTCATGACCCGATCCTGCACCAGCTCAACCATGATCGCCTGCGCCGTCGTACTACGCCCGAACCTGTATACACTCTCCCTTACCGCGGAGTCGCAAGAGAGGTCAGAAAGGTTCAATGCACCTTCAAGGGCTATCGCATCCTTCAAAAAAACTTTGGGAAGCAGTAAATATTCCTCCAGCTCCTTCATATTTTCCATACTCAAACCCGCCATCACAAATATCCGCGCCGACAGAGCAGAAAGCCTGTATTTTTTCTGAAAATTACAAAAATACCGGAAAAAATCTTTCTCAGGGTATGAAGCAGAAAAATCCAGGTCCTTCAAAATATTACGCTCGAACATAATATCCAGAATATCTTGCGGATCATCCGAAGCCAAAATCTTTAGAAATTCCTGCGTGATGCGCTCCCGCGAGAGAGTCTTGATCTTATCCGCCCCCGCTTCACAGGCTTTTAAACCTTCCGCATCATAATCCTGCCCGCCATAAAGCGCATGAAAACGAAAGAAACGTAAAATCCTTAAATGGTCTTCCTCAATGCGCTGCGCGGCCTCCCCGACAAAGCGGATCGTTTTATCCTCTATATCACCAAGCCCCTGCCCCAGCGGATCATAGACATTGCCCGATAAATCCATATACAGCGCATTAATCGTAAAATCCCGCCTCTTGGCATCTTCCAGCCAGTCATGCGTGAACTCGACAGTCGCCCTGCGACCATCCGTTTCCTTGTCATGACGAAGCGTTGTAATCTCGAACGCCTTACCATTCATCACCGCCGTCACAGTGCCATGTTGTAGCCCCGTCGGAATAACCGAATAACCGGCCTCTTTCAGCAATTTCATAACCTTCTCTGGCTTATGAACTATCGCCAGATCGATATCCTCGACCTCAACCCCCATCAGGATATTACGCACACATCCGCCCACCAGCAAAACCGCTGGCTGCGCAACATCACCTTGCAAAGCTTCGAATAGACCAGCAAGTTCTTCCTCGCTCATCCAAGGCATGGGAGAAATCGTTTTAGCGCTGTGCATGGAAAATTTGCTCCTGATTTTTATAATTTATACTTCGCATCGCTTTTATTTTGTCTATTATAGCGCAAGAGAATCCATAAGGAAGGAGTTTAATCATGGCTGGCACACAAGCCCCAAAAGATATTACAGCCGAATTCAAAGAGCTTCATAAGAAGCTTTCAAACTTGAAGAAGGAAATATCTAAAACCGTTATCGGTCAGGATAAAGTCATTGAACAAACCCTGATTACACTTATCTCTGGTGGACATGCTTTGCTGGTCGGCGTTCCGGGTCTGGCCAAAACCTTGCTTGTGGAAACCATCGCCAGAACCACAGGCATGCACGCCAACCGGATACAATGTACGCCGGACCTTATGCCTGCCGATATTATCGGCTCCGAAGTTTTAGAAGAAGGCGCAAAGGGTAAACGTTCTTTTCGTTTTGTCCCCGGCCCTGTTTTCTGTGAATTTCTAATGGCTGACGAGATCAACCGCGCCAGCCCCAGAACACAATCTGCCCTGCTGCAAGCTATGCAGGAAAAGGAAGTTTCAGTCAGTGGACAACCTCATCCACTCCCACAGCCTTTTCATGTTCTGGCCACGCAAAACCCGATCGAACAAGAAGGCACTTACCCCCTCCCCGAAGCGCAGCTTGATCGCTTCATGCTCCAGATCATGGTAGATTACCCCGACCTTGAAAGTGAAAAACAAATCATTATCGAGACGACAAAGAACAAGGCTGAAGACATCAAACAAGTGGTCGAAAAACAGGACTTACTTGATGCTCAAATCCTCGTCAGAGATATGCCCATCGGAGAAAACGTTGTGGAAACCATCCTCCAGCTTGTCCGTAGCCTAAGACCGGATGAAAATGCTAACAATATGGTCAATGATTATGTCACTTGGGCACCGGGTCCACGTGGCTCTCAAAGCCTTATTCTGGCCACCCGCGCCAAAGCTTTATTAGATGGCCGCGAAGCGCCTGTGGTTGGTGACGTTATTGATCTGGCCGCCCCTGTCTTGCGCCACCGTATGGCTCTGAATTACAAGGCACGCGCCGAAAACATCACGATTGAAGATATCATCACCTCGATCACGGACACATTTTAAGGTTTGGCTCTAAATGCTTTCAAAGCTATATAGTAAAGCTGAAGGAGAGGCTGGCACACTCTCATCAATCATGTTCAAGGCCAGACACCACGCCGATCATATCATCTCGGGCGGACATGCCAGCCGCAAATCCGGTATGGGCGAAAATTTCTGGCAGTTCAAGGAATACTCGCCCAGTGACCGTCCACAGGATATTGACTGGCGACAATCCGCCAAAACAGATCATGTCTTTATCCGCCAGAAAGAATGGCAAAAAGCCCAAAAGAATTTCTTCTGGTGCGCCAGTTATAACGGCATGGATTACAAATCCAACCGCACAGAGCACAGCAAACGCGAAGCGGCTTCGATTTTATTGCTTTCTTTGGCCTTTGCGATGATCAATGCCGATGAGCAAATCGGGCTTTACAGTCAAAGGCGCACAGGCCGCAGCGACCAGTCAGTCCTGCGCATCGGTGAGCATATCCTGAATGACAAACACCATCTGGAACTTCCTGACACACAAGGCTTCATTCCGCCCAAAGGCAGCATCCTGATCGCCGCCGGAGATTTCTTATCCGATCTTAAAGACATAGAACATCGCTTTAATGACCTGAAAGCCAGCGTCCACGACGCGCTTATCATTCAGGTTCTAGATCCCGATGAAATAGAGCTGGAATTTTCAGGCCGTGTTCAGTTCGAAAATTTCGATCACTCCGATTCCGAGCTGATCGATCATATCCCTTCCGTACAGGAAGCCTATAAAGCCCGCATCAAAGAGCATAATGAAAAGCTAAAAGCCCTATGCCTTCAAAATGACTGGTCATATGTTTTGCACCGCACCGATGGCGATATTTCGCGAACACTCCAGACGATCAAACCCCTGATCGAGTTAAAGGAGTAAGGTAAATGCTATCAACGCTGGCTTTTCTAAATCCCGTCTTTTTAGCAGCCCTCGCCCTGCTTCCGGTGCTGTGGTATTTGATGCGGGTTATGCCCCCTGCGCCGCGCAAAATTGCCTTTGCCGCCACGCGTTTCCTTCATGGTCTTGTCCCTGAAAAGAACGTCCCCAGTAAAACGCCTTGGTGGATTCTACTGCTCAGGCTTTTGATCATTGCCCTGATTATCACAGCCCTTGCCCGTCCCGTCCTAAACCCTGCCGAAGGTCTGCAAGGTCGCGGCGCAGTGCGCCTGATCATGGATAATAGCTGGGCTGGCGCACAAAATTGGGACAAGCAACAACGCGCAGCCCAAGAACTTCTAGCGCAAGCTGATCGCCAAAATCGTGAAATTTATATCTATACAACGACGGCCCCTTTGGGTGAAGAAAAGCCACGAACCTACGGCCCTATGGTGCATAATGAGGCCTTGGCAATTGTCAAAGGCCTATCCCCTGTCTCATGGCCAGCCAATTACGAGGTCTTACTAAACGTTGTAAAAGATAAGAAAACAGACAATTCCCTTGATACGATCTGGCTCTCTCATGGACTGGCCGAGCAACCCATATCACCTTTAATAAGTGAACTCCAAAGACAAGGCAGTCTAACCTTTATTGTGCCAACACCCGAGAACTTGCCGCAAGTTATAAGGCCGCCCCTTTCCACTGGTGCGGTTAGCATGGAGCTAAATGATGCGGCTATTTCAATAGAAGTCCCGAGCACAATTCCCCAGAACTTTGCCACCAGCGTGAAAGCACTCGGTGAAAACGGCATTACGCTGGATGTTCAAACCGTAGAACTTACCCCATCCAAGGCACGGCAAGATGTAAGTTTCGATATTCCAGATCACCTGAAAAATACAGTCGAATCCTACAAGCTAATGAACCGCAAAGGCGCTGGCGCCGTGTTTTTGCTGGATGCAGGCTCGAAAAAGCGCAATATCGGCATAGTCTCATCCGAAGAAAATGTTGAAACAGCGCCCTTGGTCGATGCAGGATATTACCTGAAACGTGCCTTGGAACCACATGCCAATTTATCACTGGGCACGGTCAAAGAGCTTACAGAAGGTGATAACAGCATGATCATCCTGCCTGATGTCGCTGCAATGAGCAGCGCTTCCCTGAATGCTCTGGAAAACTGGGTAAAAAACGGCGGCGTTCTCTTGCGATTCTCCGGCCCTAAAATGGCAGAAAGTATTAATAGCGGACATTTACTACCCGTCCAGCTAAGAGCAGGTGAACGCGCCCTATCCGGCTCTTTATCATGGGATGAGCCACAAAAAATATCGCCCTTCCCCAATACCAGCCCGTTTTTCAACATTGATATCCCAAGCGACATCATTATCAAGCAACAACTCCTTGCTGACCCCGCACAGGATTTGGAAGGCAAAATCTGGGCAACACTGGAAGACGGCACACCTCTTATAACCGCATCCGCCCTAGAGCGCGGCATGATTGTCCTGATCCACACCAGCGCCACACCGGATTGGTCAAATCTGCCAATCTCCGGTCTGTATGTAAATTTACTCAAACGCCTTAGCCACTTATCCAGCAGCGCCATTGGTCAAACCAATACCAATTACGAAAACCTTGATCCCTTCTTGATTATAGACGGCAAGACTGGCGGACTGATCCCCGCGCCCGCAACCGTAAAACCTCTACCTGTTAAAAATGCGCAGAAAAAACTGCCCGATTCATTACATCCCCCCGGCATTTACGGGAAAGGTGCCCAGAGTTTTGCCTTTAATATCGGCGTAAATCTGCCACCCTTAAAGACCATCAAAAACCTACCCGTGGGCGTAGGACTTGATTATTACGAATCGGACTATGAAATAGACCTGATGCCTTATTTGCTTTATGCCGCCCTGCTCCTGTTCTTGGTTGACTGGGTTGTTGTGCTGGCAATCTCCGGCCTGTTATCAGGTTTAAATCTTAAACGTCCAGCCTCAATTGCCTTGGTCGCTCTTATCCTCTTACCCGCAAACAATGCTTACGCCCAAAGCGAAGATGATCTGCGCTATGCCAAAGGCTTTCACCTTGCTTATATCAGAACAGGTGACCAAGCACTGGACCAGAAAACATATAAAGGACTGGAAGCCTTAGCCGAAGCGCTAAAAACCAGAACTTCAGTCGAACCCGAGGGTGTCATTGCCCTTAACCCTGCAACAGACCCGCTGACATTTTTCCCGATTATCTACTGGGCCGTCTCTCCAACTCAAGACAGCATAGACAGCAAATCTTTCGAGAATATCCAGTCTTATCTAAATCACGGCGGCACAATCTTTTTCGACCTTCGGGATCAAAGCACCCGCAAGGATAACCTTGCCAACAGCCCCGCCGCCAAAGCCTTACGCAAGCTCACAGCCTCCTTGAATATTCCGCCCTTAGAGCCAATCAAAGATGACCATGTACTCGGCCGTGCTTTTTACCTGCTCTCGGATTTCCCCGGTCGTTTGAAGGACGGCACATTATGGCTGCAACAGGATATAACCAATAACCGCGACGGTGTATCCCCCGTTATCATCGGCAGCAATGACTGGGCAGCCGCTTGGGCAGCGGCAGCGCGAACGCCCAATAGCCGCAGCCGCGTAACACGCAGCATCCTCACACGCCAAAATGAGCTGGCAATCCGCTTTGGCGTTAATCTGGTCATGTACAGCCTGACAGGCAATTACAAAACCGATCAGGTGCATATCCCCCATATTTTGAAACGCTTAGGACAATAGGAGGCTATGACATGAATTCACCAGCAATGAGTATGCATTTATCACCTCTTTTATCCTATTCATGGATATTACCTCTCTGCGCTATAGCAGCCCTTATTCTGGCCTTTTGCTTTTGGCGCAAAAAAGATATCCGCCTCGTGAGAGTGCTCGGCATTGCCTTGCTGCTTCTGATCTTGCTAAACCCTTCCGTGCTTCAGGAAAAACGGCAATCAATTAACGATGTTGCTGTAATCGTCGTAGATGATAGTGCCAGCCAGAAATACGGCAAACGAAGCGCGCGAACTGAAGCTGCCCTTGAACACCTGAAGGCAGAGGCACAAAAATATCCCGAACTTGATTTGCGCATTATCAATGCACCCGAAAGCGGCGAAGAAGCCAGAGAAACGCTCTTATTCCGCTCACTTGACACAGCCCTGTCCGACACGCCTAAACCACTGCGCGCAGGTGTTATCTTCTTAAGTGATGGCCAAATCCACGACGTACCGGATAATCCAGAAATCATGGAAAATTATGGTCCGGTGCATACTTTACTGACGGGCAGTAAAAATGAAAAAGACCGCCGCATCGCCGTAACAAATGCGCCAGCCTATGGTGTCACAGGGCAAGATATTATCGTTAAATACAAAATTCTGGACACTGATAATATTCGCGCAAACAATGTTACTGTTACCCTGACCCAGCATGATGGACGCATCAAAACTTTCTTTGTACCTGTTGGCGAAGAACAAAGCCTTAATATCCCTATCGAGCACGCAGGACAAAATATTTTTACCCTCGAAGTCGAAAGCATCGATGATGAACTAACACTGGCCAATAACAAAGCACCCTTAATCATAAACGGCGTAAGAGACCGCCTGAAGGTTCTGCTGGTTTCAGGAAAGCCACATGCAGGTACCAGAACATGGCGGGATTTGCTGAAATCCGATCCTGGTGTAGATTTGGTCCACTTTACTATTTTGCGTGAACCACAAAAGCTGGACTTCACCCCGCAAAACGAACTTTCCCTGATTGCCTTCCCGTTTCGTGAGTTATTCGAAATCAAGCTCTATGATTTTGATCTGATTATTTTCGATCAATATAAAGTCAATAATATACTCCCCTCCCGCTATTTCAGGAATATCGCAAACTATGTAAAAGAAGGCGGTGCCTTTCTGGAAGTCAGCGGTGATGTCTATGCGCATCAACATTCAATTTATAACACCGCCATGAAAGACATCTTGCCTTCCGAGCCAACTGGAGATGTTTACAATGCCTTCTTTAAACCTGAAATAACGGATATGGGCTTCAAACACCCTGTTACAAGAAACCTAATCTGGAAAAACACAGCCCATCTAAAAGGACAAGATCCGGTTTGGGGCAACTGGATTCAACAAATCGGCATCAATGTTAAGCAAGGCGATATACTGATGAATGGCTATCAGGATAAACCACTCCTCATCCTTGATCGCATGCAAGACGGACGCGTTGCCCATATCGCCAGCGAACATATCTGGCTCTGGTCTCGGGGTTATGATGGCGGCGGCCCGCATGCAGAGTTGATGCGCCGCATTGTCCACTGGCTGATGAAAGAACCTGAACTTGATGAACATGCAATGAATATCACAGTGCATAAAAAGACCATCACCATTGAAAAAAATGCCTATGGCAAAGACGAGGAAACAATTGCCATGACCCAACCCAATGGTGACTTTAAAACCATTACATTAAAAAAAGATAATCCCGATGATCTGGTCTTGCGCACCAAAATGACCGTTGAGGATTACGGTATTTATGCCTTTGAAGACACGCATGGTAGCCGGAAATTTGCGATCATTGGCGACCTGAATGCTCCGGAATTTACCGATATTATTTCTACTGAAAACAAGATCAAAAACATAGCACAAAAAACAGGCGGGAATGTTATGTGGCTGGAGAATAAGCCTACCCCATCCTTAAAAAGAACAAGAGCCAATACAAAGTCTCATAGCGGCTCGAACTGGTTAGGGCTAAAACGCAATGACCACTACACCGTCACCAGCACAAAAAACACGCCACTTTTCCCAAGCTGGCTACAATTATTAGCGCTCCTTCTCTTCCTGCCCTTTATCTGGTGGAGAGAAGGTAAGGAATAAACTGTTTTTAAATCCCGTAACCTGCACCGGCAACAGCAAGCTTTTTCTGCTTTAACGGCGTGCCAGCCTTCAACGTTGCCCATATTTTCTCTGAAACAATCTTTTTTCCTACAGGCTTTTTAATAATCGCCTTAATTGCCGGATGATTATTAATCCGCTTTTGCATCTCTTCTTCGCTATAGCCGGATATAAAAATAAACGGCAAATCTGGAACTTCGGCATGAATACTCTCCAGCATTTCTAAACCAGTCATTTTGGGCATATTATAATCTGTAACAACCAGATCATACATATAGGCATTCTCTTTGATAAGTTTCCGCCCTTCCAACCCGTTCCTACAAACATCAACTTTGTAACCCAAACGTGATATCATTTTTTCAAGCATATCACGAACATTATCCTGATCTTCGACCAGCAAAATCGTATAGTTTTCAGGCTCAATGATAAAAACATCATCCTTTCTCTCAAGTAAACCACTCTCTGTAATTATATGCTCTTCTGACAGAGGCAAATAGATCGTAAAGCAGGTACCCTTCATGATTTCACTATCAATGACCATAGCACCTTGATGCCCTATAACCACACCATGCAC
>DCKO01000019.1 GCA_002320665.1 Micavibrio sp. UBA1672 | reverse complement strand
GATCATCGACCCTGTGTAATAGGCATGGCGTTGATCGACGGTAAAGCTCATGAGGTCGGCATTCGTGAAGTCTTTCGGCCCCGCTGCATGCGCGTTTGAAGTTGCTATGAAGCATAATGCAAACAGCCCTAAAACAGCATTCAACCCCTTGTTTTTCATCACTTTTACCCTTATTCAAAGGGAACCCTTGATTTTGCCTTTTCTGCGCCAATATGTTTTAATGGTGGTGTAGTCATATTAAGAGGCTTTTGCGGAGTTTTACCGCATCAGACTAAAAAACACGGAATCCTGCGATAAGGGTTCCCTTTTTTGCGTCTTTGTATTCAGCGCAAGAAAGGGAGCATTCATGAAATTGGGCTATTTACGCGTTTCAACAGAGGATCAAGTCTTTGCGCGTCAGCGCGAAAGTCTAAAAAGTGTATGTGATAAACTTTACACAGAAACAATTTCTGCAACGAACAAGAAACGACCTGTATTCGAGAAAGTGCTGCGCGAACTAAAAGCCGGCGATACGCTGGTGGTGCATGATTTGGATCGCGCCTTTCGTAGCACAATGGATGCTTTATCTTACGCCGATAAACTGCAACAGCGGGGCGTGCATTTTCAGGTGCTTTCGATCAATCTGGATACCGCCACACCCTATGGCCGTTTTGTTTATACCGTCATGGCAGCACAAGCGCAGTTAGAGCGCGAGATATTATCAGAGCGCACAAAGCAAGGCATGGCCGCAGCCAAGAAATGTGGCAAGCATATCGGGCGTGTTAAAGATGAAGTCCTCCGTGCCGCCCATGCTGCGATCACTTCTGAGGCTGAAACGATCTCTACCATAGCCGCTAAAACCGGATGCTCGGAACTTGCCCTGCGCAATGGTTTTGAGAGATTGGGGTTGCAGTAATGCAGTCGAATGATTGATCAAGCCGATTGCTATCCGTTTTATCAATCATCGGATTATTTCTAATTCGGTTCATTGTTCTGGGATTTCGAATTCCGCTGCATCCGCAGCGTCATACCATATCTATTTTTAGAATCCCGCTACGCGCAAGGTAGGCGTGTCATACACGCACCCTTGGGAGGGAGACGCTGCGCTCTCCCGTCCACCCTCTGACTTTGGGGGGGGCTAGTAAGCTGTAAAATGAAATACCTTCTTGAATAAAAGATGGAGAATGTGTTGTATCATTGGCAGAACGCTAAAAAATACCTAGCAGGAGTCTTGTATGAAAAAGTCATATGATATTATTGGCGATATTCACGGGTGCGCGGAAGAGTTAGAAGCTCTACTCCTAAGGATTGGTTATGCGCGTGTGGGTGGCATTTATTGTCATCCTGAACGCCAAGCAATCTTTTTGGGTGATTTTATTGATCGTGGACCAAATCAAAAAGATGTACTTGATATTGTAAGACCGATGATTGAGACAAAAGAAGCATTGGCGGTGATGGGCAATCACGAATTTAATGCTATTTGTTATGCTACAGAAGGTGACGATGGGCATATAAGACCGCATACAAATAAAAATACTAAACAGCACAAAGCTTTTTTAGATGAATTTTCTTTTGGTTCAGACGCATATCATGATGCGATCAAATGGTTTAAAACACTGCCTGTGTACCTTGATCTGGAAGATATAGGAATAGTTCACGCTTGTTGGTGTGAGGAAAGTTTTAAGGATATTGAAACATTTTTAAACGCCGATAAAACCATAACAGATGCTGCGTATTTAGAATACGCTAATGATAGGTCACATGTTTACATTGCACTTGAACGTATTTTAAAAGGCCCTGAATATTCTTTGCCGCCGGAGCTTCATTTTCACGATAAAGATGGGCACAAACGTACTAATTGCAGAGTGAGATGGTGGAAAGATTCACATTTCCCTACATCACAGCGCCTAGAATTTCCCGAAAGTGACCTAACCGAAGAGCAAAAACAAGCTCTAAATACAAGAGAGATTTCTGATGTTTTCAATATGCCTGCGAAGCCTGTATTCATAGGGCATTACTGGTTGCAAGGTACGCCGAAACCTTTATCAAAAAAAGTGGTGTGTGTTGACTATTCTGTTGCAAAAGGCGGCACAATGACGGCCTATCAGTGGGATGGAGAACTTGAAGCCTCCGAGGATAATTTTGTATCCATATGATATATTTTACAACGTGAAGTTTTGCATGTGCTGTAAATTTTATTTATAGTGCGTGATATAAGCCAGAGTTTGCTAGGAGATATGTGATGACAGAGAAAAAAGATGGACGTGATTCAATATGGCCTATGCCTGATGAAGATTGGAAACAAGTCCATGAACACACCACAAAAGTTGAAGAAGCGGACAGAGCGCAAAATATTTTAACGCAGACTATCTATCAACAAAATCCGGAGAGTAATCGCATTGATAGGATGGATGCTGCCGATTTGATATATGATTCAGGTTGTGATGTACAAGCCGCGACAGAGATGATCCGGCAAGGATATAGTCTAGAAGATATAATTGACAGGCTTGGCAACACGGAAATAGCAAGAAGCAGAGAGATTCCACAACTGGGGTAAAGGAGGCAGTATATGGATCAACATGATAAATGGAGCCAAAAATATAACTCAGCCACTGTTGGCTCTAGTCTTGATGCGCACCTTCTGGATGACGGCAAGTCTCTAACACCTCAACGTCAACTTTTACATGAAACCATTGCACAAATTGTGTCAGAGCGCGATATTTCCGGTTATAAAGGTAAAGATTACGGTACAAAGTTAGCAAGAGTTGTAAACAATATTCAAGCTAATTCCGCTTATAAAAAGCTTGAACAATCTGGCGATATTAATTCGGCTAAAGTTTCAGAAATTTTAGATAATACTGATCTGCCAAAATTAGCTGTTTTTGCGGATGGTCAGAATTCTGTGATGGTTCTTGGAGGGCCGGGCACGGGAAAAACCAGTATTGTAGATGGTGTAGAAAAAAGGCTACCTGACATTTATAAGAATGCGGCGCAGATCAATCCCGATGATTATAAAAACATTCTAGCCGATTTTGATAAGCTTGGTGCTACGCATGCTGAATTCACCCATGCCGAAAGCTCAATGATCGGCAAGAAAATTATGGATCGTATTGAGGGTAAGCTCAAGGCTGGAGAACCTGTGCCGCATGTGATTATGGATGTGGTTTCCTCTAATGACAGGCGTATGGAATTTGCCGCATCCTTTGACAAGTTGGTTGTTGCGGCTGGCAGTGCCCCTGCGGAGGAAACGTTAGAGCGGGCATATTTGCGAGCAAAATATAATGCCGATGGGTTTCCGGAAGGGCGTGTGTTAAATCCTGATATTGTATTGGAGGGGGCACAAAACGCTTCGAAGATGATGCCCAGTGTTTTTACGCATCCTAATTTAGAATTTTCTTTGTTGAATACAGATGTTCCTTCGGGTGTGCAGCCAAGCTTGATTGCTGCATGGGATCAGGATAATCGTACACTTAAAGTGCATGACCCTGACAGGTTTATGGATTTCGTCGAGCGCCAAAATATGAATTTATCGGCGGCAGATGACAGTGAGATTTTTAAAAATATTGATCGCTCGGCAGAGGCTGTTGCTAGAGCATTTGTGCCTTATACACAAAAAGATATCGCGATAGAATTTATAAATGCTCATGGCTCCGTAGCTGCGCGATTTGATCAGCAAGGCGCAAATGTCTATCAGGCTTTGGATAGTCATCGCGGGTCTGCTTTTATCTCGGATGTGGCTGGAGCTTTTGATCAGGTGAAAGATGATGCATTAATGCATGGTTTCAAGCTTAATGTGCCAGATAATATTGATGATATCGCTTTTGACGCAAAATTGGAGGGCAAAGCTCAATCCGTAAAGCTTTTCAAAGGCATGTCTGAGATTGCGGAGCAGCTTAAAAAAGCAGTGATTCCAACTCTTATTGTTACTGGATTATCACTATGGGCACAAAAAAGCGCAATAGCCGGACAAAAAGATATGGCTGAGAAATATCTTGATCGAGGTGATTTAACTCAAGATCAATATGATCAATATATGGGTATTTTTGAAAAACATGAAACACGCATGCTAGCTGCGGCTGGTGATCCGTTTTTTGGAACATCTATGGCGCAGGATGTCGCTGTAGAGTATGCACTATATCGGGATTATCAGGCATTTTTGAATGAAAATCCGAATATTGATCATAAAATTGCGCAAAACTTGCAGCCTGGTATGGTAAGCACAGAATCTCTGACAGGTGTGCTAGATCAGACTGCCATGACGTCTTTGCCTGAGGATGTCATGCAAATACCTGAGTCTCTTCGTCCTTTGGCACAAGCAACGGCAGATTTAAAAGAGGCTCATCAAGCTTATCTTGATGAACGAGCAAAATACTTCTCCCTTGGCTTTGATCTAGCTTCCCCTAATCAGAATCTAGAAAAAGCACATGCTCTAGACCCCGCAGTGCGGCAAAAATATGAGGAGTTTTGGCAGGCAAAAGATGCTTATGCTAGCGAGTTTGAAAAAGCCTTAGAGAACCCAGAAGCTACGAAAGCTTTTGTATCTTATATAGATGAACGTCAGGTTGTTGACCTTGCCGCTGCTATTGCCATGTATGATAAAGATACTTTGCCGCCTGAATTATCTGCCTATACGGATGCGCAAAAGGCGGTGTTGGATGAAAATCCTAGCTATGCGCGATCCTATAATGATCATCTGAATTTCCCATCCTCAATTACAATGAACCCATACACTTTGGGAGCTGTTGATTATGGTCTTGATTATCTGGCAGATAAAGTAACAACATCTGATCTTGAAGCTACTCGCAATACCACAAGACAAGTTTTATTGGATAATCCAAATATCGCACGCGACTATATCACTGATATATTTGCTTCTGCTGATCAACCAAATATTTCTGTTCAGGCAGAAATAAACACGCAACAGCATGATACTGTAGAGCGAAATTCGGTTGTGTTTTTGCCACCGAATTTACAGGCTTTAAAAGATCGTATGGGCGGCGAACTGCCCGAGGAGTTTCAGCCTAAAATTCCGACCGGTACGCCGCTATATCATCTTGATGCTGTTCAAAATTGGGAATTACAAATACGGGAAGAAAATAATCTGCCGTTTATTCACCTTTCGACGGGTTTACTTCGGGCGAATGATCCTTATGTAGATTTTGATGAGGTGGAAATCAGGGATTTCCAAAATACATTGGCTGACCCAGATTTGTCACAAGATGTCATTGATTTGATTGAAACGGGATATCCTGCGGGGATGGAGCGTTTGCGCTCGGAAGAGTTAGAGCGTCTGGATAAAGCCGCAGGGCAAAAGCTAGATGATTTATATCGTTTGGACTGGCAAAAGCAACAAGCAGAATTTGATACCCGTCAAGAACATCCTGCGCATATGGGATTGGAATAATCTGACGATTATACTCTCTTGATTAATTTTTCTAAAAAGCATTCTTCCGAATGCTGGAACCCCTAAAGTCAAGCTTATATCAAAGCCGTGGACACGTCTGTTGTCGTGGCAA
>DCKO01000063.1 GCA_002320665.1 Micavibrio sp. UBA1672 | reverse complement strand
CCTACTTCAACAGGTGCCGCTAAAGCCGTTGGCAAAGTTCTACCTGAGCTTAATGGAAAACTTGATGGCGTAGCGATTCGGGTACCAACACCTAATGTTTCTCTCGTTGACCTAAAATTCATTCCCTCGAAAAAAGTCACAGAAGAAGATATTAACAATGCCATCAAGACATATGCAGAAGGCGAACTCAAAGGCGTTCTTGGCGCTTACACGGACCCATGCGTCTCAAGTGATTTTAACCATGATTCGCGCTCTTCTATCTTCAATCTGAATGGAACAAAGGTCATAGACGAGGATTTTGTACGCGTTATGTCATGGTACGACAATGAATGGGGCTTCTCATGCCGCATGCTAGACACCGCACTAGCCATGCATAAAACGGGATACTAAGTAATAATATTACCGAAAAATGCTGCAAAGCATCACAATTTTATAATTAAGCGGTTGACAATATAAGGGTTCATACCTATATTTTGAATTCTAAACCGTTCTCCGTGGCAAAGCTGGCTCAAGCCTTAAAACTTGGGTCAGCTTTTTTCTTTTTATAATTTGTTGATTTTGTTATAAAAACGCCATCCAAATATTTGAAAGACACGTCTCAATAGGTTAAAATAAAATATGTTCAGACAACAAGCCAAACGCGCAATGACAACAATGGGGCAACGAGGTTGCTTCATTATTGATCATTTAGTCGAAGCCTTAGGAAACGAGCCAGCCTGCTCCTTGCGCCGCGCTATGATTCTAGTGGATATCGACCAGAACCCCGGCACAACTCAAACCGAAATTATGCGCCGCCTTGATATCCATAAATCAGCAATGAATCGCGAGATTGAATGGCTTTTTAACTATGGCTGCATACGTGTTCAGAACTCTGAGGATGATGGCCGTGCGAAAACCTTGGAGACCTGTGGTTATTCGAAGCGCGCTCTGGATGCCGCACTGGATTATTTTCCTAAAAAACATGAAGGCTTGCAAAATATGCTGGAATTGTATATAAAGGCATTAAAGCAGGAACGACCGACATTGCGGGATGCTCGGATTGTTTCGACACTATACGAAAAAGGAAAGGCTCCAAAAGCCGATGTTATAGGACAGCTCTACGGCGGACCTGCATCAACGGATAACAGAGCTTATAACAAACTAAAAGAAGATGGAGTGATAAAAGAAGATGGCAATTAGCGATACTTTAGGTACTGACACATTTGCGATATTAAATCGTGCACTTATGCAGACAAATCCTGAGCCCGAAAGCATTGGACTTAAAGCTGGTAAAACTTTTGGCAATACTGCAGAAGCTGAAACCACATTTACAAATCCAACTTTGGATGCATAGAAATAAAATCTTGTGCTGCTAAGCAACATTCTATATACCAATAAAGGTCTTGGATACTATTCAAGGCCTTTGTTTTTATTAGGTAATTTTACTAACACTAAGAGCAAAGAACGTTTAGATTGAATTATGAACGAGAAGCGTAATGTACGTATGGTACATAAGTGACGAGCAAAGCCATTCAAGCTAAACGATCAAAGCTCTAGAATATTTGAGGAAAAAGAGAATGGGTTTAACATCAGAAGTTAAAAAGATTATTGATTGTTACGAGAATGAAAATGCCGGCGTTAAGGGCAACCTTGTACGCATGCTCAACACTGGCGCACTAGCCGGCACAGGTAAAATGGTAATTCTGCCGGTTGATCAAGGTTTCGAACATGGCCCAGCCAGATCCTTCGCCAAAAACCCTGCTGGTTATGACCCACATTATCACTACCAACTTGCTATTGATTCCGGCTGCAATGCTTACGCTGCGCCATTAGGGTCACTTCAAGCCGGCGCTGATACATTCGCAGGACAAATCCCGACAATTTTAAAATATAACAGCTCAAACTCTCTGGCCTCTGGCAAAAATCAAGATGCCAACCAAGCCATCACAGGCAGCATACAAGACGCCCTTGAACTAGGCTGTAGCGCTGTTGGATTTACAATCTACCCAGGCTCTGACAACCAATTCGACATGATGGAAGAAGTCCGTGACATGATCCGCGAAGCCAAAGACGTAGGCCTAGCCTCTGTGGTCTGGTCCTACGCACGCGGTGAAGGTGTTACCAAAGAAGGCGAAACCGCTATGGACGTCATCGCTTATGCCGCGCATATGGCTTGCTTGCTTGGCGCGCATATCGTGAAGGTAAAGCTACCAACTGATCACATCATGCAAGCCGAAGCCAAAAAAGTCTTTGAAGAAAACAACATTGATATCTCAAGCCAAGCAGCCCGCGTGAAGGAAGTTGTACGCTCTTGCTATAATGGCCGCCGCATTGTGGTCTTTTCCGGTGGCGCTGCCAAAGGTGCGGATGCCGTTTACCAAGATGCCAAAGACATCCGTGATGGCGGCGGTAACGGCTCAATCATCGGCCGTAACTCCTTCCAACGTGAAAACAGTGATGCGCTGGATATGCTCAGCAAGATCATGGATATCTACAAAGCGTAACAAAGATAATTCATGACTAAAAATAAATCAGGAGCGCGATCGACCGGAAAATTCATTCTGGCTTTTGCGCTTCTTTATGCCATAGCCCTTTTTGTTTTTGACCACACACCCGGCACAATTGATTATTCAGCATTAAAAGACAAACCTCGCCCCCACCCTATCCTGACAGAACAAAGCATCACCCATATCCTTTACGGGGATGAACACGGCGGCGGCCATAAATTCGGAGCTGGAAAGCCTTGCAAAAGTGAATTCCCCCTTGATTGGAGCGAAGAAGATATTATCACAACCGTGCAGACAATCGCTGCCAATGATAATCTACCGTGGAGAAAAGAGAATAATGACTATTTCGTCGCAGAAACCATGAAGGAAAACATCAAAGTCCGTGTCGTCCTGAATCAGAGCAAAACCCGCATCATCACGGCCTACCCCACCAACACACAAGCCAATCCCTGCCCTGCCAATAACAACTAACTCTTATTTGATTTTTTTTATCTTTACATGCTATAGTGACAATATTCTAGATTTAAAAATTAAAGGGTGACTAAAATGGCAGAAATAGAAGAAAACGAATTACCAACGCTAACCGTTGAAGACTTAGGCATAGAAATTGATCAAATAGATCTTGACGATCCCTCGTTTTCAGATGCCATAAAACAATTCCTTGACGAAAACCCTGATATAACCACAACTCTGCCAGAAGAGCCTGTCGTGATTCCGCCTGGTTTTGACGGAGGAGATAACATCATAGGCCAACCCGTTATGCCCGAAGAGCCTGTTGTAATTCCGCCTGGTTTTGACGGAGGAGATAACATCATAGGCCAACCCGTTATGCCTGAAGAGCCCATCGCCCCTGACATAATTCAGGACATAATTAATCAATTGATAGACCCGACAGGCTGGCAACCAATCGCCGGCACTGGCGATGGCGTTTTATTAAACACTGGTGCGGCCGAAGGCGGATGGACAAATATCAATGATCTTACTGGCGATAATCCTGTATTGGAAATCGGTGGTATAGAATTACATTCATAAGCCTCCTCCGAGACAAACACATTTCTATCTATACATAATATTCATGAGGACATATCACTATGACATCAGACATAAACGATGATATGTCCTCATTTGTTTTACCGAATCTAAAAGATATTTCTCAATTCGACATAGCCGTAAATAAAAGCGGTCAGGTCTATTTATTCTACACCAAGCAACTCTCCGCTGAGCCAGAATATGCAGAATTTGATGCCGAAATGAACACTTTGAGCTTTCTGGACGAGATGGGCCGCGTCCAAGACTCAGGCCTAGAGATACAAAACAGCGCCAAGTCACACTTGCAAAAAGCTGATTTCATTACACTCGTTCAGGTTAGTGATGAATTCAAAATTCAAAAGGCCAGAAACATCCAGCTGATTAGCCGCTAGTCAGCACCTATTGCCACAGGTGCCCAGAGCACATCGCCTATATCGCCTGTCCCACATGCCAGCATCACCAAACGATCCACACCCAGAGCAATCCCCGCGCAGTCCAGCAAACCATGCTCCAGCGCCTTAAAAAACTCTTCGTCCGGCGGATAGATTTCACCATAAAGCTTTTTCTTAAGTGCCATTTCTGTCTCATAACGTGCACGCTGCTCCGTTGCATCACACAGCTCGGAATAGGCATTGGCTAGCTCTACCCCACACACATAAAGCTCGAAACGCTCGGCAAAACGCAGATCATCCGGTTTCTTACGCGATAGCGCCGCCATAGACACCGGATAATCATAAAGGATTGTCGGTGCGCCCTGCCCTAAATTCGGCTCAATTCTCTCCGCCATGATCGCATGAAATATATCATCCCACTCATCCGAATCCGTAGTACGAATCCCCTGCCCCTGCGCCATAATCCGAAAACCTTCCACATCTTCCAAAATGGCGCTGATATCCATATGCGCATAGGTTTTAAACGCCTCCACCACGCTGATTTTCTGGAGCTGACCAAAGGGATCACATTCTATCGCCTCATGTGTATAAGTTTCCACCCCAAGAGCCTTAGCCACTTCCCGCAATAAATCCACAGTTTCATCCATAAGATAGCGATAATCCTCACCAACCCTATACCACTCCAGCAATGTAAATTCCGGCCTGTGACACGCACTGTAATCCCCATTACGAAAGACAGGCCCAAGAGAGTATATCGCCTCCATCCCCGCCACCAGCAGCTTCTTCATGTCAAATTCAGGGCTGGTGTGTAAATAAAGCTCTTGAGACACACCAGAGGCCTTATTCTCGAAACGCGTGGCAAAACCGTGAATATGCGCCTCCATCACCGGACAAACCTGCAACGCCGGAGTCTGCACCTCAACATAGCCTCTTCCATCAAAAAACCCGCGCAAAGCCTTGAAGATTTGCGCCCGTTTCTCCAGATTTTCACGGCTTTTTTCAAAATTATGCGGCAACCACCAAGACATATTTAAACCTTGTTATAAAAAACTCTTGCATTTCAACGAAGTTAACGTTAAAAATGCGCCCTATTCAAGGGGCTATTGAGCCGAGAATTAAGAATTTACGATTTGAAAAGAGAATTGCTATGAAAGCAGATATACATCCAGATTACCATGAAATTACTGTCGTACAGACAGATGGAACAGAATATAAAACACGCAGCACCTACGGCAAAGAAGGCGATGTGCTTCGTCTGGACGTTGATCCTTTGACACACCCTGCATGGCAAGGCGGTACAGGTAAGGTTATCGAAAAAGGTCAGCTTGATAAATTCCAGAGCCGTTTCGGAAACTTCATGTCTGCTGGCGGTACTGGCGACAAAAAAGAAGAAGAGAAGAAATAATTCTTCCACCTTCATACGCAACAGCATTCTTAAGACGCCCTTTTGCTTGAAAGGGCGTTTTTGTTTATAGCCTTTTGCGTCATCGCCCGAATTGATATACCAATTCTAGGGCGATCCATTTTAAATATAGATTCCCTTAGAATTTCCTAACCGGAAATTCAGGGAATGACGAAAGAAACATCATGCTCCGTTTTTTAATTTTGATTGTATTACTTGTTTTTCCGGCCTCTGTTTATGCGCAGGAAAAACCATACAAAGCCACCACCGTTGATGAATGTATTCAGGAAAAGGAATGTGTTTGGTTTGCTTTTGAAAAACAATTACGGGCCGATTCAGAAGCTACAGGTATTTACAAAAGAAATTATATCTTGAAGTGGAACAAATCTATCAAGTTTTCTGTTAGAGGAAAAAATGCACAAAAATTCTTACCACTTATTGTTGATGTATCAAAACAATTAGCGCCTTTTATTCCTATTAATATAAATGTAAATCATGAATCAAATTTCAGAATTATTTATACTGATGACATAGATAAAACCTTTGCAAACATTGAACCACATCTTGAGCAAAACATGGCAACCAAAGGTAGCATAAGAAAATGGTATGAGGAGATAAAAAGTCGTGCTGAAGGCGCAGTTGGTTTAGTTCTAAGCGATGGCAGTAATCTGAAAAACTTAGGGGCTGTACTTACCTTAATAGACATTAATCATCCTGCCGCTAAACATATAACTGCCATGGAATATTATAGTGCTTTTGGTTTAGGGGGATATCTAGAAGATCAACCTTTTAGCTTGCTTTCTGATAAAACCAAAACAAATATAAAATTCACCAAGTTAGATAAATTTCTATTATTTCTACTCTACCAACCTGAATTCAAAAGCGGTCAGTCTTTCGAAGAAGTCAAAGATATCTTCGATAAAATTTACGAGAACACTAAAACCAAGTTTCTTGAAAAACTTCAACAGCAACAATAAAAAAAAGCCGAACCATAAAGTCCGGCTTTAGTGGGGGGAGTTAGCGCTCCTGTTAGATCAGGAGGTCATTATACTAACTTTTTGGTATCCACAGTTGTCAGGTAAGATACAACAACCATACCCAAAACAACATCAACTGTGTGTGCCAAATAGATACCAACCAGAGCAATAATCACTGACATCATGTCATTCGTCAGTTTCTTGCCAGTCAATATCATACTGGACAGGATAAGAACCCATCCTGTTCCAACCAGCGTATGCCAGTGGCCGCCATCAAAGAAACTACCGACAGTCGTAACATCGATCATGCCGAATGTCCCCATATAGTGGCCAAGGAACGTTGACAGCCCAACTAGCAGAATTGTGTAGAACAGAAAAAATCCTACAGCTTCCATGAGTGAGCGTCCATGTGCAAGATTAGTGATATGTGTAAACATAACAGCCTCCTTTCTTTGCACGTTACAGGAACCTTGATTATTTCACCTGATTATCGTCACTCGTCACTCACGTATTAGCAATACGCTTTGTTCCTTGTTCCTTATTCAGGCAAAACTCTCTTTGCCCTGTGGTTATTGAGCATTAAAGATGCTCTCCTATCGGCAGAGGCCACAAAAAACCGCTCTCCGTGGCATGCCAATTCTTTTGTATCTTTCCAATTTGTTTCTAAAGAAATCAAATTGGGTTCTCATACGCCGAACATGCTCCGGACTATCGTCCGCCTCGCGCTTGCTCGGTTCATTTTGTTCTCACAACAACGACTTTTAATCGTCGTCCAATTCCGTATCCCAGTATAAAAAATCCCTCCAACTTTCGTGCAGAAAATTTGGAGGGAATTTACGTCCATGTTCTTGTAACTGATGGACCGAGGGTCGCCTGGGTTTTATTATGGGATACATTCCTATATCATCCGGCAACCTGCTCCCTTTCATCGTATTACACGGTCTGCACGCCGCTACGATATTTTCCCAATTCGTCCTCCCGCCCCTTGACCTTGGAACCACATGATCAAAGGTCAATTCATGGGTTTTAAACTTGTCCCCGCAATATTGGCAACTCCATTGATCCCGCAGGAACACATTAAACCTTGTAAAGGCCGGAGAAGCCGATGTCCGCACATATTCCTTAAGCGCCAGCACACTAGGCAATTTATATTCTCTAGTCGGCGATCTTACCGTGCGCTCATATTCCGAGACCACAGTCACTGTTTCCCTAAAAACCGCCCGCATGGCATCTTGCCACGATACGACAGATA
Organism: Micavibrio sp. UBA1672; assembly: GCA_002320665.1. Classification (GTDB taxonomy): domain Bacteria; phylum Pseudomonadota; class Alphaproteobacteria; order Micavibrionales; family Micavibrionaceae; genus UBA1672. The sequence continues at coordinate 15,156 of DCKO01000063.1, read as the reverse complement.
AAGGAAAATAGCTCAGCGGTCTAAAATCCGCATTCAAAACCAAAGCCGTACATTTCTCCAGTGGCATTGCTGCACTCATACCTAACTCCTTTCGTGCTTCCGCTGTAAGCTCCCTTAGTGCCAATAAGAAAACTATGCGCCGGTGAGGATTTAGGGGCAGAAAAGAACTTCGTATAAGCCGCACAAATCCTGCATTTTGTAATTTTATTATAACATAAAATGTGGGTAAACCGTGTATAAAATCTGTAAAATCTATGCTGCATTCCACAATTTTTTGTAGCGCAGCATTATTTCACATAACACATTATTCTTTAGATAACAGCACCTTAACAGCGATGCCGCAATGCAGCATAAAATTTATTATGAAAACACTAAACTTTTAGCACTTCTTTTAGGAAATCTCCACCACTTTGAATGCCTGCCATATCGATGCTATGCGTCAGGCCAGCAGTCGTATGACCGCTAAACGGAAAGCCTAATCCCATCAAGGCTTGCTTTGCTGCGCCCCATGCCTCGACAGTGACCACATCATCAGCTTCACCATGCACAAGATGAATCGGCATCTTCTGCTTGACCTCACTCACATCCCCGCCGAGCATCGCACCGGAATACCCCAGCACACCAGCAATCTTTTCCTTAAGCCGTGGCGCAACATAAAGTGACGTCATCGTCCCTTGAGAAAATCCAAGCAAGACAAGATTCTTATGCTCCAGCCCGTATTTCTCAAGCATACCCTCAATAAAATGCTCGACCAAAGGCATAACACTCTGCACCCCCGCCAGCATCTTATCAGGATCGCGATCTTGCAATGAAAACCATTGATAAGAATTCGGATACCCTTCCGGCACCATATCGCAATGAAACGGCGCATCGGGTGAAATAAACACAGCCTCCGGCACATACTTCGCCAACATAGGCGCCAGTGAAATCAGATCCTGCCCGTTCGATCCCACACCGTGAAGCATAATCACGATAGATTTCGGGAAACCTCCCTGAGGGGCATGTTCGTAATAATTGCTAATACTCATAATCAATTGACCTAGCACATCCACTTGTCGTAAGAAAGAGCGATGAAAAGAATTATAATTTTTCTACTCTGTTTTTTATCTCTGCCGATTAACTTGGCCACAGCAGACGATGACTATATCAGCATCTCTCACGAAAATGATAATTTCGGAGGTAACTCGGATCGCTACTACACAAGCGGTAGCAGACTAACGTGGTTCAACGAATCCATCGAAGTGCCCCCCGGCATTGATAAACTCGCAGATAAAATCCCGACTTTTGATTTAAACGACACCACCAGCGTCTTTTATACACTCGGTCACAATTTATATACACCTGCAGACATCACCCTCGAAGACCAGCCCCTTGATGACCGTCCATGGGCAGCCTTCCTGTATGGCTCTGTCGGTCTAACCACAGCCACAGAATATCAAAGCGAAAAAATCGGTCATGTGGATGAACTGGAATTTACCTTAGGGGTCGTTGGGCCGGAGGCTATGGGTAAACCTGTGCAACGATTCGTTCATAAATATCTATCGGACAGCCCATCTCCGCGCGGCTGGAAGAATCAACTTGATTTCGAGCCCGGTGTGGTTGTCTCATGGCGCCGCCGCATGCCCTATGCATGGCATTACAGCTATGACGATTTGGTCCATGCCCGCATAGAGCCCAATTTTGCAATCTCGCTAGGGAATGTCTATACCTATGCCGGAACAGGCGCGACCTTTATTCTAAGCTCCCAGAAATATCAAGACACACCGCCACGTGTGCGCCCTGCTCTGCCCGGTACAGGTGTCTTTGCCGATAACACCAACCTTTTTGACTGGCAAATCTTTGCCGGACTGGATGGACGCTTGATCGGACGAAACATCTTTCTAGATGGCAATACCTTCTCCGACAGCCATAGTGTTGATAAAAAATATCTTGTCGGTGATGCCAATGCAGGCTTTTCATTAGTCTTTGGTAATACCCGTCTTTCCTATACGCTAAACGCCAGAACCAAAGAATTCCAAAGCCAAAGCGAAAACAGTATTTTCGGTTCCCTAACTCTGACGCAAAAATTTTAATATCCGATACATTTTTTTATTTATTTTTATTTCAAAAAAATATATAAGGTGCTTGCGCACGTGTCTCTGGCCCTTCTGTAGATTCAGTCATGGTTATGCAACGGCGTGAACGTTTTTGGACCGGGGCGGGTTATAAGTAATTATCACCCCAACCGCCGAGATTTGAAAAGGTTTACACGTTATGAAACCTGATGTTGCAGCATCTAAGGGCGTATTATCCTAAATAGCTGTAGCTCAACCTAGATGCATGAAACCCATGTGCGTAACATATGGGCCATAATTCTATTTATATTCATAACAACACATCTTTTCATTGATCGGATTTACGCAGTACTATGAAAGGAAAAGTTATGTTGAATACAGCAACAAACACAAAACCATGGGGCCAACACCTCGTTCTTGATTTTAACGGGTGCCCTTTCGAGCTATTGTCCAGCGAAGAAAACATTCGCGCATGGACAAAAGAACTTGTAGAAGCAATTAACATGATCGCTTATGGCGAGCCGATCATTGAGCATTTCGCCACGCACTCACACGAGGCTGCTGGTTTTACATTGCTCCAGATGATTGAAACCTCGGCCATCGCCGCGCACTTTGCCGAAAATATCGGTCAGGTGTACATCGATATCTTCTCTTGCAAGCCATATGAAAATCAGGTTGCTATTGATATCTGCGCGAAATACTTCCAGCCGGAAGAAATCCGCCAGACAGCCCTGATCCGTGGACGCTTCGAAGAGCCAAAGCAACTCGATGAAACACAAGAGGTCAAAAATGTACGGGCGGCCTAACTTCACAGAGGACGCACACAGCATTTATCCTGCCAAGGGAACAAAAGCCTATCAGGGCTTCGAGATTAACGAAACCCTATTCCAAGGCAAAAGCCCCTATCAGGATGTCGCGATCTACACAAATGATGCACTGGGCAAGGTTCTTGTCCTTGATGGCATCGTTCAGATCACGACTGCTGATGAATTCGTCTATCAGGAAATGATGGCACACGTACCAGTATTCTCTTGCCCGAATGAGGACAAAAACGTCCTGATCATCGGCGGTGGAGATGGCGGAATCCTGCGTGAAGTTCTGCGTCATAATTCTGTAAAGAAAGCTGTTATGGCTGAAATCGATCAGATGGTGATTGATGCCTGCACCCGGCACATGCCTGAAATCAATAATGGCGGCAAGGTCTACGAAGACCCCAAAGCCGAATTGATTGTTGGCGATGCTTTTGATTATGTCCGCAAGACAGATATCAAATTTGATGCGGTAATCATTGACTCCACCGACCCCATAGGCCCGGGCGAGAAGCTGTTTTCAGATGAGTTCTACCGCAATCTGTCAAAGATCTTGACCGAAGACGCCTTTATCGCGACACAAGGCGGCGTGCCATTCTTCCAACCGGGAGAAGCCGCAGGAACTCTAGCCAGCCTGAACAAGGCAGGCCTGCGTGAGAGCTGCTACATTGCCGCTGTGCCAACATATTACGGCGGATATATGACTTTGGGCTTTGCCTCGAATACAAAGCGCGAAGAGCTACTGCCAAATATCGAAACACTAAAAGAAGCCTACGCTAAAGAAGGCTTTGCCACGAAACATTACAGCCCCGAAATGCACCTTGCATCATTTGTGCTTCCACCATGGATCAAGCAAGACATTGAAGGCCAAAAACAAAACGACCGGAAGGAGGCCGCATAAAATGAACACACATGACACAGACTATTTCTCTACGTGTGAGAAAACGGGAAATCAATATGCAGGCCGTCACGTTCTGGCTGATTTCTGGGGTGTAGAAAATATGGGCGATGATGCCTTTATTCAAAAAGCCATTGAGGACAGCGCAATCAAAGCTGGCGCAACCATCTTGTATTCCCATTACCACCATTTCGGGGAAGGATGCGGCGTGAGCGGCGTAACCGTGCTGGCCGAAAGCCATATCAGCATTCACACATGGCCGGAGCGTAACTTCGCAGCACTTGACATCTTTATGTGTGGCGATTGCAATCCTGATATAGCGCTGGAGCACTTGAAAGAAGTTTTCAAACCGCTTTCCGTGACGCGCAAGCTGGAGCAACGCGGCATCGTTGAAAAAGTTGCTTCTATCGCTGCTTAATTAGAAAATCGTCATCGCCCGAATCTGCAAGCAGATTCTAGGGCGATCCATAGATTCCCCTAGAATGGCTTTTTAAGCATTCGGGGAATGACGAAGAACATGCTCACAAATACACACTAGACTCTCCCACCATAGGCGATACAATGTCGCATCACTATGGAGATTCGCCCGTCAATCATATCTTTATCCTGACAAAGCATGAGCGACGAAAGGTATAGACATACCTGAGGAGCGAATAACGATGTCCGGATGAAGAGAGGAAGACGGTAATGAAGTACGACTTATTACATATCCAAGGCAAACCTTATGTTCTGGTGCCCCTGCACGATTACCGCGATTTGACAGGTAAAAACGCAAATGCAGACCTGCCGGAGAATGTCCTTGATGCCCTCTCGGCGGCGCAAGATCACCCCGTCAAAATCATCCGTACACACCGCGGCATGACACAGGCCGAACTGGCCAAATCCTCCGGAATCTCCCGCCCCTATCTGACCGAAATCGAAACCGGCAAAAAAGACGGCTCCCTTCGCGCCATCAAAGCCCTCGCCAACGCCCTGAATGTCGATATGGGTGTTCTGGTTTAGGTGACTTAAATGATAGAAATTAAAAAACATACTTATTTTTTGTTTATAACACTGCTAAGCGTTTTGTTTTTTAATCCTTACTCACACGCCTGCATAGAAGAACAAGTTTTTATAGTTCAAAAAAATAGCTCTGAAGCCGATATGGCTCAGTTTGCAGAATATTTAGAAAATAATTATGAGTTTAGCGTCACTAAACTTGAGGACATGACAAAAAGTAAACTGCTATATAAGGCAAAACCCACAGATAACTCTAGCTGTAGTTATGGCTTTGGTATTTCAATAGATGATTCAAAAAATCTAATAATCTCCCATTTTCCTTCGATCACCAATTGTTCTGAACCGTTAGAAAAAGTAATTGAATCCTATCAAAAAGAAGAAAAATTAAAGTCAGTATCAACAAACAAATTAGGCTGCTAACCCTCAACGCTTAAACGCGCCCATAATCCCGCGGACAATTTCCCGCGTGATTGTACGCCCCAGCGATGAACTCATTGAGCGCACGAGCGATTTCACAGCCGCTTCGCCAACACTCTGACGGTTCGAAGAGCGTTTTTTGCTCTTGGCCACTTCGGCAGATTCTTGTGCGGCTTCGGCTTTCTTCGCGGCTTCCGCGGCGCGCTTCTGCAAAATCTCATAAGCCGATTCATTATCCACCGCCTTATCATATTTCACGCCAAACACACTAGCCTTGAGCAGCATTTCCTTGGTGCTTTCACTAGCAGGACCAACCTTGGAGGATGGCGGGCGGATCAGAACACGCTGCACCATGGAGGGCTGGCCCTTGCCTTCCAGTGTCGAGACCAGAGCTTCTCCGACTCCGACATCGCGAATAGCATCCTCGACCTTAAACTCGGGGTTCGGACGATAGGTCTGCGCCGCTAGCCTGATCGCCTTTTGCTGTTTCGGGGTAAAGGCACGCAGTGCATGTTGTATGCGGTTACCCAGCTGCCCCAGAACACTATCCGGCACATCATCGGGGCTTTGCGTGATAAAGAACACGCCCACACCTTTTGATCTGATCAGCCTTACAACTTGCTCCACCTTCTCCAGCAACGCCTTGGGCGCATCATTAAACAGCAAATGCGCCTCATCAAAAAAGAACACAAATTTCGGGCGGTCTTGGTCTCCGGCCTCTGGCAATTCCTCGAATAACTCCGAGAGCATCCAGAGCAAAAACGTCGCATAAAGCCGCGGCGAGTTCATCAGCTTATCAGCAGCTAATATATTTACATTGCCACGCCCGTCCAGATCGGTACGGATAAAATCCTTGAGGTCCAGCGCAGGCTCACCGAAGAACTTATCTGCCCCCTGATCTTCTAGGCGAAGCAGTGAACGCTGGATCGCGCCGATACTTTGCGGAGATACATTTCCGTATTCTTTGGAAATCTCTGCGCGTTGTTCATGCACCGTATTAAGAAGCGCCCGTAAATCTTTTAAATCCAACAACAAAAGCCCTTGCTCATCCGCCACACGGAACACAATATTCAGGACACCTTCCTGCGTATCATTCAGCTCCAACATCCGCGCCAGCAATAATGGACCAATCTCGGAGACCGTCGTACGCACAGGATGTCCCTGCTCCCCGAACATATCCCAAAACACGGTCGTATAGGCCTTGCCCTTATACTCCTCGGAAAACTCGATTATATCGGCGCGCTTAACCAGAAAATCCTGCATATCGGACGGGCTACACATCCCCGAAAGATCGCCCTTAATATCTGCCATAAACACCGGAACACCAGCATCCGCAAACCCTTCGGCAAGGTTCTGGAGCGTCACAGTCTTCCCCGTTCCGGTCGCCCCAGCCACCAGCCCGTGCCTGTTTCCCCATTTGAGGGGCAAATACTGCGCCGCAGGTTCCGCGCCCACCGAACGCCCGATATAAATCGCATCATCTCTTAAATTGGTCATGGATTTGTTCCTTTTATTTCAAATTCTCAATACCCTGCTCAAGATCAGCGATTAAATCTGCGGGGTCTTCAAAGCCTATCTGGAAGCGTAAGAATACACCATCCTTCTGCCAGTCATCACGATAGGCTTTCATATCTTGCGGCTGGATCAAGCTCTCATACCCGCCCCATGAACTCCCCACTGGAATCAGCTCCAGCGAGTCCACGAATTTCGCAATCTGCTCAAAGCTATATTCAGGCTTAAACAGCACACTAAACACCCCGTTAGAGCCTGTATAATCCCGCTTCCACAGATCATGTGTTTCATGACTTTCAAGCACAGGACAGTAAATCTCTTGCACCTCATCACGGCCACAAAACCAATCCAGCACAGGGCGCATATTCTCGGCGGCGTATTTCAGGCGCATCTCCAACGTCCGAAGCCCACGCAGCGCCAGATATAAATCCTCCGCCGCGGCGCATTGCCCCAAATCAATAGAAGTCGATTTCAGCTTCTTATAATGCTCCGGCGTTTTCGCAACAATGACGCCAAAATTCGTATCCGAATGCCCGCCAATATATTTCGCGCCAGATTGCAACACCACATCCACGCCATGATCCAGCGGCTTAAAATTCACACCCGCTGACCATGTATTATCCATCATAGTGATAATATCTTTATCCTTTGCAACCTTTACAATCGCAGGCACATCCTGCACCTCCATCGTCGCCGAGCCTGGGGATTCCAGATAGATCAGCGCCGTGTTATCTTTCACCAACTCAGCAATCCCCGCGCCAATCGTAGGCTCATAGAACTGAACCTCTACACCCATTTTAGCAAGTTGCTTTCTGGCAAAGAACCGCGTCGGCGGATAACAAGCATCCGTGATCAGAACATGATCCCCGCTTTTCAAAAAGCTGAACATTGCCGTTGTAATTGCCGCCATGCCGGAACAAGTACTCACCGCATTATGCCCGTTTTCAAGCTCGGCTAATGCTTCCTCAAAATTCGCACTTAACGGATTACCCACCCGCCCATAACGGAACTTCGTATTCGGATCCATATACGCCGCCAAGTCTTTATACAAGATCGTAGACACACGGCTAATCGGCGGGTTTACCACGCCAAAATAGTCCTCGGGATGACGCCCCGCATGCATGAGTTTTGTGGCTTGCTTGTAATCTTTCTTGCTCATTTATGGTTTCTCGTATTCTCTATCATGTTGTAAGCACGGTATCGCATTTCTGGCCTTTGTCACAGCCTCCAGATCAATATCTGCATAAATTATGTTCACCTCCTGCCCCGCATCGGACAGCACCTCCCCCCAAGGATCAATAATCATCGAATGCCCGTAAGTATTGCGCGCGCCGTCATGATCCCCGCTCTGCGCCGCCGCCATGACATATGATCCCGTCTCGATCGCCCGCGCCCGTAGCAATACCTCCCAATGCGCCTTTCCCGTCGGCACAGTAAACGCCGCAGGAATGCTCAATATATTCGCGCCAGCTTTTGCCAAATCCCGATAAAGATACGCAAAGCGCACATCATAACAAATACTCATCCCCAGAGTGAAATCATCGTTCATATCTGAGATCACAGCCCTCTCACCAGAGATAAACAACTTACTCTCGCGGTGACTTTCCCCCGTCGGCAAGTCCACATCATAAAGATGGATTTTATCATAGGTCTCTTGCAACGCTCCATCAAAGCCAAACAAAAAGCTACGATTAGCAACTTTGTCCTCTGCGACCTTGATACACATTGACCCAATCGCCAAATGCACGGAAAGCTCCTTAGCAAGATCAGCAAAAGCGCTGACGCAAGGGTGATCCTCTTGGGTGTAAGTCTCATCCAGCTTCTCCGCGCGATGCGAGACAACCTGATCTGTCACCTCGGGGGTAAGGATAAATTCGGCCCCGCTAGATGCCGCCTCACGGATAAGATCAGACGCAACATCCAGATTTTTCTGGATATCCGCACCGCTATTCATTTGGACACAAGCAACTTTCATCTGGATCTACCCGTTCAAAATCTTGTCCAGCTTACCATCCCATTCCAATTCATGAAGGTCATCACAGCCACCATAATGCTTGTCATCAATAAAGATTTGCGGCACGGATTTCGGCCCGCCTGTACGCTCGATCATCTTGGCACGCGCGGCATCATCACCCGTAATATCATACTCGGTATACTCCACACCCTTGGACTGCAACAACCCCTTGGCCTTCGCACAATAAGGGCAGGTTGCCCAAGTATAAATCTCGATCTTAGCCATCTATATTCTCCTAACGCTATAACCCCTTGCCTATTACCTGAAATAGGACTAGGTTTTCCTATGAATTTCTAGAGCAAGACTGTAGCACGATGGCCGGAAAAAACCAGAGCGACAAGCCCCTAAAGACACAAATTTTAATCATCGGCGCAGGCATAGCCGGGACGACCCTAGCCTTGTTACTCGCCGATAAGGGTATGAGCATTGATCTCGTCGACCCCTACCCACCGGAAAGCCCGGCCAAGACCAAACTCACAGGCCGCACAGTCGCCCTGATGCAAACCAGCCTGAATGTGCTCAAAGCCGCCGGCCTGTCAGAGTTCCTAGAGCAGCACGGCACCAAGATGAAAAAGATGCGTATCATTGATGACAGCATCAGCGACCAGCCCGTTATTGAATCAGAATTTGAAGCCAGCGATATCGGCCTTGAGTATTTCAGCAAGAACATCCCCAATTGCCCCTTGCGCAGCCACGCTTACGCCGCCGCCAAAAAGCATAAAAACATCACCATCCACGAAGGCGAGTCTCTTGAGGATTTCACTGTTGAACAAGGTCTGCGCGTCTTAGCCACGCTGTCTTCGGGCAAGACCATCAAAACGCCCTTGATTATCGGCGCGGACGGGAGAGGCTCACTGGTTAGAAAACTCTCCGGCATCAAAGCCAGCCAGAAGAAATATGGCCAGAGCGCCATTACCTGCATCATCAATCACTCCCGCAGCCATGAGAACACCTCGACCGAATTCCACAGACCATCCGGCCCGTTTGCTCTCGTACCCCTGCAAGGCAATCAATCCGCGGTCGTCTGGGTCGAAAGCCACGAAAGAGCCGAAGAGCTGATCAAACTCAAAAAGCAGGACTTCACCGAGGCCCTACAGAACAAGACCAATAATATCCTCGGCGGGATCACGCTGGAGACCAATCCTGAGATGTGGCCGCTTTGCGCAATCAAAGCCAAAAGCCTCACCGCACCACGCACCGCCCTGATCGCTGAAGCCGCCCATGTCATGTCGCCCATCACCGCCCAAGGACTGAACCTGTCTTTGCGCGATGTCGCCAGCCTCGCCGAAACCATTATTGATGCTTATCGTCTCGGACAAGATTACGGCAGTGAAACAATCCTGAAATCTTATGCTTCCCGCCGTTCACTGGATATCCAGACGCGCTTCTTCGGAGTGGATAAAATGAACTCGATCGTCAGCAACGACATCAAACCGCTCAAGGATTTGCGCCGCAACGCCCTAAAGTTAGTGGATCGCGTCACACCGATCAAGACCTTTGCCATGAAACACGGCCTCGCCCCAACATTGGACACAGGAAGATTAATGGCAGGAAAATCCCTATAAAAAACCATTCTGTATAGTTTGTTTGCACGTTTTAAAAATCTTTCGTCACCCCCGCGATGAACGTAGTGAATTAAAACGGCGGGGGTCCAGTAAAGATGTGCAAGCAAAGCTTGCACGCTTTTTATGCTGGATTCCCGATCAGCATTCAGCTTCGCTTCACTTGTCGGGAATGACGGGTTCGGGGTGGGGTGTTTGAATGACATAAACATGTCGATATTAATAGTAATTTATTCCTAACTTGTCAATATATACTCTCACCCTGATGCTCCGCATCTTTCCCTCTCCCCATTGGGGAGAGGGATTAAGGGAGAGGGGAACAATAAAAATAGCGTACTACAACCCAAGCAATTCTTTATGCATCTCACGCGAAGATTTGCTGAATACAAATTGAGCTTCTCTTATTTTTTCTAAATCAAAAGAGCAATCTTCAGGTGGGTCTTTGCAATATGCAATTAATTCACTCAAAAGCTGAAATAGGCGCTGCGTATCGTCAGAAAAGCTTTTCTTATTATAAGAAGAAAATTGACTAAATTTTTGCAATTCCCATTCATAAAAACGTAGTTCATTTACTGAATTCCTTATGTCTTCTTCTATTTTTTTGGCCTCCAACTTATTATTTATCTGATGCTCACTTTTCTATAAATTAATACCCACAACAATACTACTTGCAAGGCAGTTGAATTTATTTGCCTTTTCAAGAAAATCAGAAGCCCAGACCTTACGCCACTCAATTTCAGCATTTAATTTCTTATTTTTTGAAAACCCCAAAAAAAAAGTTATGACTGACATAATAATTGCCAATATGGAAATCAATTCTGAGACTACCATTTTCCCTATATCCGTATGTTATTATTTTTTTATTTCTCGATGTTATAACATTTTTCATCTATTCAGCGATAGTGATTAAAGATAATCAAAAATCCCCGCGCGCCACACGCGCCAGCGTTAAAACATAAACCCCGTTCACACCTGCTTTCTTCAAGGCCTTTGTGCATTCCTTGATGGTTGCGCCGCTGGTGTATACATCATCGATTAGCAAAACATTCTTCTTCGGCAACATATCCTTATGCTTATCATCAACAGCAAACGCCCCTTTGACATTGTCGTGCCGCTCCTTCCCGCTTAAATGCCCTTGGCTAGCGGTGGAGCGCACACGCTTCAGGGTCAGCGGTAAAGTCTTGATCCCCGCTTCCTTCGTCAAACCATGCGCCAGCAACGCCGCCTGATTATAGCGCCGCTTAACCAGACGCAAATAATGCAGCGGCACAGGAATGATATAATCAATCTCGCCTAAAAACTCGGTTCCTGAGCGCATAAGCCACTGCACGAAAACAGGGACAAGCTCGGCCTTATCCCCATGTTTGAAGCCTAAAATAAGATCACGACTAGTATCATTATACATCACACTGGCTCTGGCAGCGCGGAATAAGGGCGGCTTATCCATACAGGACATGCACATCATCGCGCCCTGATCCTCTACCCCATCCGTATAATCAAAGGGAATCCCACAAATCCGGCAATAGGGATCAGCTATAAACTCTAACCCCGCCCAGCCCCTAGCCGAGAGCATACCTTGCGCCTCAATCACTTCACCACTCACGGCACAGCGCGGCGGCAAAAGTGCATCCAGAGTCTTGACCAGTACTGCTTTGGCTTTATTCTGCATAATTACCCCTAAGCTTAGGATCTAGTGATTATTCTTTTTGTATCTTAAAACAAAACCCCGTATAAGATACACATAATAAAAAACAAATTGGGTTTTCAAATACGTAATGGCACAAGAAGACGATGATATAGTCTCCGATAGCGCGGATGGCACAATTGAATATATCGAAGAGCGGAATTATCTTTTAAAGGATATCCCATATACCACTGTGCGACGCGCATGGTTTACTCTATCGCATTTATTGCTGGATGATGGCGCGCGCGTTCTGGATATGGGCTGTGGCGATGGCATCCTGACCTATACAATGGCAGCCCTGAATCCCAAGGTGCGTTTTATCGGCATAGACAAAAGCAAACGCATCATCAACAAGGCGCGTGAGACTTATAAACTCCACAATCTGGAATTTCAGATCGGCGATGTCTCCAGTGACCTTTTTGAACCCCAGAGCATTGATTGTATTTTGAATAATTATATCTTGCACCGCGTCTTTTCAGACTCACGTTATAACGAGCAAATCGTCTCGGATACGCTGCGAAAGCAATTTGCCATGCTGAAAGATGATGGCATCATGTATATTCGTGACTATGCGAAGCCGCCTCATGATCAATATGTCCTGATGGAAATGCATGATGACGAGAGCGAAAGTGAAGAGCTAGCCGATCTGTCAGAAGCCGATCTTCTGGTCTGGTATTCCGAACATGCACGCCCCAAACAAGATCCGGGCTGCGGCGGCTTTTTCCTTGAGGAACTCGAACCGCGTTTTCCAAAAACACGCCTCTTTCGCCTGCCTTATAAATGGGCCTATGAATTTATCATGCGTAAAGATAACCGTGATCTTTGGAATGATGAATTACCCTTTGAATATACATTCTTCACGGTCGATGAATTTCGCCAAGAACTAAAATCTCTCGGCGCGCGCGTTGAATATTCAGCGCCCCACTGGGACGAAGATTACATCCGCCAGAACTTTCTGGGGCATTTCCGCTTACTCCATACGAATGGTGAAACGTTGGGTGATCCGGCAACAAGCTTTATTTCAGTCTCCAAAAAAGAGCCGGAACGCACATCCTTGCGGATCATGGAGCGTCGTATTTCTTCAGAAGACAGCCACTTGAAAATCAGAACTTTGCGTGATGAGCATTCCGGCAAAGCCGTAGATGTTGTAACGCGCGATGAAGAAATATCCGAAATGCTGCCCTATCTAACTGATGAAGATGGGCGGCTTTATGTTTATTTGCATGACGGCATAGCGCGCGGACTGGTCAATGCCGTTTCCAGAGCCGGCAGCAATATTGATGAGCGTGAATGGTCAGGCCACATGGTTGAACCCATAGCCCTTGATTACGAAAAAGTCACAGACCTAGGGGATTTTGATAAAGAAAACTCCGCAGATTTCGCCAAAACCTATCTTGGTCTTGAAGCAGAAGACGATGCCGTAATAGAAGCCGGCCCGAATTACTACCCCGAGCCTAATTATATCGATGAACGTGTCCATACACATTATCTGCATGTGAAAGACGCGGAAAAAAATATCAAAGTCAAAAGCAAAATTTTACGTAACCATCAATTTCACGCCAAAGGTGTTATCCGTAAATTCAATGCACAAACCATTCTGGATGCTATTGCAGTGGGCCTCATCCCTAATGCGCGTCTGGAACTGCAAATCCTGTCCTTGATGCAACATCTGGACATCAAGGCCGAAAACTGGATCAGCAAGGATATCTCGATTGTAGCAGGAACTCTTGACGATAAAGCCTTTAAAATCCGGGAATTCCTCCGTCAGGTCAGCAACTCCGATAAACGCTTCAAGGAAGTTAAAAACCCAGTCGGGGACTTGCGTGCAATTAACTCTATTTTCGTTGAAGAAGGTCATTCTCAGGGTGGATATACAGGCTTGTCTTCGGAAAATCTGGATTTTGTAATTTCAAATGACAAAACAATCAACACAGCTGTGGTTATCCCCTTAACCAAAAGCGCAAAAGGCGATATTCACGCAGGCTTTTTAATCAAGCATATGCCAGTACCCGAAAGATACGAAGCCAACGGACTAACGGTAAGCGCACCACAATTCAATATCCCGAAAGAGATCATCAATTATAGGATGCTCAAGCAATTTATTGCCGAGAAATTTGGCGTTACGCCCGATATGGTCATTAAACTAGGCGAAAGCTACCACACCCATATCGGCATGACCCCACAGAGAATCCACCCTTTCGCGATTGCTGCGCCGCCCAAGACGTTCCGCGATCCTGATACAAAGTTTATCCCTATCTATCAATATATGCTGCTCTGGAAGTCACTTTCCAAGGAAACGCACTTCATGGCTACGCTGGCGCGTGCTTATAGATATTTACCAGCCCATATCAAAACGCAAGCCAAGCTGGATGTTAAACATATTCTGGAAGAAAAATTCAAATCAGCCCAACCGGACTGGTCTCTGCCAGTAACGGCCCAGCCAACAGAAAAATTATTAGGTCATTCACCAGAAGCGCGCCTTTTACCAGATGCAAAAGACAAAGATAAAAAAGATGGCAAAAGCGGCGATAAGGATCTGAAGCCATCATCAGACTTCCTTAATAGTGATCCAGATAAGAAAAAGAAAGAAAAGAAAAGACGTCGTAAACGCGGTGAGACACTGGATGCAAAAACCAATGCACGCACCAAAGCCAAGACAAAGGCCACAACCGATGCCACAGAAGCGCCAGATGATGACGAAGATGACGAAAATGAGACCAAACTTGATCTGGTCGAAGAATTCGAGCGCGAAATCGATGCCATACGCGACTTGATTGACGATGACGACAACGGTCCTAAAAACGAACTTTGATCTAAAATGATAAAATCGTCTTACCCCGAGAGCGTCCAAATTTTTGACCGTGAGACTTTACGCCTCAAAAAGGAAAACTGCTCCAGAGATTTTGCAAACTATAACTTCCTCTTTGACTTGGCCGCCAAGGAAATATCTGAACGCCTAATGGATGTAAATCGTCATTTTGCCAATACCCTTCAGATAGGCTCTCGCGGCGTAATGACACCAGATCATCCCCAAATTGATGATCTAGTGACCATGGATATAACCCCCAAACCCATCACCGCTGCGCCCCCCTACATTCAAGGCGATGAGGAGCTTCTGCCGATTAAATCCCAAAGCCTGGATTTAGCCCTAAGCATTCTAAACCTGCACAGTGTCAACGACTTACCAGGCGCGCTTATACAAATTCG
>DCKO01000108.1 GCA_002320665.1 Micavibrio sp. UBA1672 | reverse complement strand
GCCGATTTCGGAAGTCGAGGATATTGCACGTAGCTTTGATGTGCCGGAGATTGTGGCGCGGCTGATCTGTTCGCGCGGCGTGGCTAAAGAGGACGTGAAGGCATTTTTAGCGCCGACTTTGAAGGAAGATTTCCCAGATCCCTTTAGCCTGAATGGCATGGGCGATATGGCAGAAGATGTGGCTGTTGCTATAGAAGAGGGCAAGAACTTTGCTATTTTCGGGGATTTTGATGTGGACGGGGCGACGTCTTCGGCTGTGGTTTATCGTTTTCTCAAAGGGGTTGGTATTGATGCACCGATTTATATTCCTGACCGTTTGAGCGAAGGATATGGGCCGAATATCGAGGCTTTACAAAAGCTAAAAGATGGCGGTGCGGATATCGTTTTTATGCTTGATTGTGGGACGACGGCCTTCGAGATAGTGAAGGCTGGTGAAGAGCTTGGCCTTAAGATCATTATCCTTGATCATCACGAAGCTGAAGATGGTTTGCCGGAATGTTGGCATGTGGTGAACCCGAAGCGTAAGGATGATAGTTCAGGTTTGGAGATGCTGGCGGCGGTGGGGGTCACGTTTTTGGCCTGTGTCGCTGTTAATAATCGTTTGAGGGATCGCGGTTTTTATAAAGATGACAGGGTAGAGCCTAATTTGCGGGGACTTCTGGATGTTGTGGCGCTAGGCACGGTGTGCGATATGGTGCCGCTAACGGGGGCTAATCGGCTTTTTGTGCGCAGTGGTTTTGCGATGCCGCACGCTCATATGAATATCGGAATTAAGGCCTTGATGGATGTGAATGAAACGTCTATGCCTCTTTCGACATATGATTGCGGGTTTGTGCTGGGGCCATGTATTAATGCCGGAAGCCGTGTGCATAAGCCTGATTTGGGGGCACAGTTATTATCTTCGGATGATGCGGCGGACTGCCGGAATATTGCCTTTACCTTGTATGATTGTAATGAAAAGCGCAAAGCCATTCAGGCCGATATGGAAGAGCAAGCTTTGCAGATGGTGCATGATAAAGGCATGGAAGATGATGCGCTTATTCTGGTGGATGATGAGAGCTGGCATCCGGGTTTGAGCGGGCTTGTGGCGGGGCGTTTGAAGGAGCGCTATAAGAAGCCTGCTTGTGTGGTAACTTATGCGCATGACCTTTCGGGGAAGAAAGAAGGGCGCGGCAGTGGACGCTCTATTCCGGGGGTTCATATTGCGCAGGCCTTTATTGATGCGCGCGGGGCTGGTTTATTGGAGAAGGGTGGTGGCCATGCGATGGCTGGCGGGTTTACAGTGCTGCCGGAAAAGGTTGAGGATCTTAGAGGCTTTTTGATCAATCACATTGAGCGCCAGATGGAAAATACAGGCGCGAATGTTGAGACGGTTATAGACGGGGTTTTGACGACTGGCGGGGGTACTGTTGATTTGATTAAAACCTTGCAAGATTCTATAGGCCCGTTTGGACAGGAAACCCCCGAGCCGCTTTTCCTTTTACGCAACGTTCGTATCCGCAAGGCAGATATTTTAGGAGGAAGTCATATCCGCGTGATGATTTCTGACTGGGAGGGCGGATCGGCCATCAAGGCGATGGCGTTTCGCGCAGTGGGTACACCTTTGGGAGATGCCTTATTATCCAATGCCCGTGATATGTTTCATATTTTAGGCACACTTAAGATCAATGAATGGCAGGGCCGTGTGAGCGCCGAGATGCATTTAGCGGATGCTATGATTGCTCAAGCTGAGGCGACTGATATGTTTGATGAGGCTCGAGCGTAAATGTCTGGTTGGGCTAATTACCGGGATTTAATAGCACAGAATTTTGGTGTGGTTATGGCGATTGCTTTTGTGATCGGACTTTTTGTGCCGGGGATAGAACATGCGCCTAAATTTGTTGTCGCGGTTATTCTGGGCATTATTATTTTCTTTAGTTGTTCCAAGATCAGGATGGATGATTTCAGGGCCTTCAGGGCGCTTGATGTGGCCTTGGTTGTGGTAGTTCGCTTTATAATATTACCATTAGCAATCTATTGTTTTGCAGATCATTTTTTACCGACCTATAAATTTGGACTGTTATTGCTGGGGCTTCTGCCGTGCGGTGTTACGTTGCCTGCTATGATGACAATTATGGGCGGGAATGCAGCCTTGGGTCTGAGTGCTGTGACGATAACCAGCTTTATTGTACCATTCACAATCCCGCTATTCTTTTATCTTTTGGCTGATATGTCTGTGGAGATTGATATAGCAGGCATGTTTTTTAACCTGCTTGTGACAATTTTTGTGCCGGTCGTTTTGTATTTCGGGTTCATGAGGCGTTTTAAGAGGGCTGCGTCGCTTATGCGAGAGAATTCTTCGGCTTTGGCATGTTTATTGATTAGTGGCATGATCGCTATTGTTGTAGCGTATGAGCGGGATGTTTTCTTTCAGGATTTCGGCTTTGTTCTGAGTGGTGTTATAATCGGCGGCGTCACATATGTGCTATTTTATCTGACCGGATTAGCATTTGCATACAAATCGGGGGCTGAAAACCGAATTAGCTATAGCCTTTTATCCGGTTGCAATAATACAGGTTTGGGCATAAGTGTTGCGGTATTATTCCTGACGCCGAGTGAGAGCGTCCTGATTATTATCTGGGAAATTAACTGGATTTTTTGCCTAATCTTGTTCCAGCAATTGATCAAAAGAAAATATATCTAATCCTTTACCAGATATACGGGTAAAGCCGCCATTTGGTTTTTTCGGCATAGGCTTTGTATTCTGGGTCCTGCATAAGAATTTTTTCTTCTGCAAAAATGCGCATCAATTGCATAATAATAAACGCGCCAACAATCATACAGTTATACATAGTTAGATTTTGAACAATAAAGGCAACCAGAGATATAAAATAGCCTGCGTAAAGCGGGTGTCGGATGTATTTATAAATCCCAGAAGTTCTAATGCCTCTATTTGCGGCTACAATTCCAATACTTTTGTTCAGGCTGACAAGTCCCAAAACGGAGATAATGAAGCCGACAATCTGGAAACTAACAAGGAAGGCAATGTCCATAGGTACTTCTGCTGGACGTAATAAGAGAGGCAAAATTGTCCCTAAAATGCCGACGGCCCAATCTGTGTAATTCTCTGATACATCATTGGCCGTGTTACGCATCAGGATGAAAATAACAAGCATCGTTTCGTAAGAAAAATGCATCAAAGAACTGAAGCTGCCTGTGTAATAGACTTGTTGTAGAAATACTACAGTGAAAAAGATGTGCAATATCAAGATACATAATGTACCGATGATCTCACGTAAGATAAAAAACTGCGTGCGCGTTTTATCAATCTGCTCTGCGTTTTGAGTGGAGTTTTCTGATGTTTCCGGAGTTTTTTCTTCCGCCATTAATATCTTCCCGTAAGTCTGTGCTTTACCACGTCTTTATCCAATTTTGAGACGATAAGCTAGCTGATATAGCGCTTTTATGCAATCATTTTGTGAGATTTTAAAGGATGTTACCAGACGTAAGGATAAAGCCGCCATTTGGTTTTTTCGGCGTAGGCCTGATATTTCGGATCTTGCATCAGGAGTTTTTCTTCGGCGAAAATCCGTGCGATTTCAAAGGCGGCAAAGCCAAGGAAAATAGCCAAATTCCACAGTGAAAAATTCTGGAGCATGAAGCTACCGATGGACAGGAAGTAACCGGAATACAGCGGATGGCGGATATATTGGTATAGGCCGCTGGTGCGTACGCCGCGATTGGCAGGGACTAGCCCGAAGCTGCGGCTGAGGGTCATCAGGCCGATAAATGTGATCACGCATCCGGCAAATTGCATCCCGAGCAATAGCATATGCTCGTTTGGTATATCCGTTGGACGCATCAGGACAGGCAGGACTGTACCGACAATGGCGATCACCCAGTCATAATAAGACGCCGAAACCCGTTTTGGCAGATTGCGGATCACCACCATAAACAGGAACATCAATTCATAGATCAAATAGAGCAGGGCGCTGATGCTCTGGTCGTTATAGACTTTGTAGGAAAAGGCCATAACGAAAAAACCATAAAATGCAAAGAGAGAAAAAGTGCATAATAGCTCCCATGCAGGAGAGACCTTATATTGGTTTTCATCTTGTGTTTTGGTGTTTTCAGACATGGCTTATCTCTTTGAATAATTCACTCAAAGCTCATATTAGGGCGGAAGGTCTAAGATAAGGTTAATACTCTATGTATTCGTCATTCCCTGAATTGTCGTGAGATAATTCTAAGGGAATCCATGTTTGTTTGTGGATCGCCCTAGAATCTGTTTCATAGATTCGGGCGATGACGTTTGGGATGATTGAAAATATTTCAAAGATTATGTAATGTTATACTATAACTTTTTCTTTTCATATGCATAGGAAAGGTGTATAACGCCATTTCACAACAAAAGACAAAAGACATGGATCGTATAAAACGCACAGAAGGCGCATTATCTTGGCTGGTTCTAGTTTCGGAATTCGGGCATGTGTTTTGCTGTGTGCTTCCTAGTGTTTTCAGTATCTTGAGCGTTATGGTCGGGATGGGTTTGATCGGGGCGATGCCGCTTTGGATTGCGTCTTTCCATGATTTAATGCATGGCTGGGAGATTCCGATTATTACCTTTGCAGGCGTGGTTGTTCTCATGGGCTGGGCGCTTCATTACATCAGTGTCAAGATTGATTGCCATGATACGGGATGCGGGCATGGGCCTTGTGGTAAAAAGAAGAAAAAGGCCAGTAAAGTCCTGATGGTCGCAACGGCTCTTTTCTTGATTAATATCGCGGTTTATTTCACGGTGCATGTCGGGATGGATAAGAATTTCTCATATGAGTCTGCGCAGTCAGAGCATGGTCATGATGGCCATGGGCATGAGCATTGATTATGTCAGATGTTGAGAAGCTTAATAAGCTTTTAATTGCAAATAATTGTGTATATTCATTATCTTTAATAAATGAAAAGGATATTGGATATGATTTGAATCTAGGTCTTGGTTCAATTGAAAATTCAAAAGCTGTTTCAATAGATTTTCATGATATTCATGGTTTAGCACTTAATGTAGATGCAGGTGGGTTGGTGCAGTTTATGCACTTGAAAGCAAAAAAGTTAGAGTATGGTCTCGAACGCATAAAATACAAAGTTTATGATGTAGAAAATAATTTAATATCTTTTAAATGTGCTTCTTTTACAATTAATGAGATTTAACCCATTTCTTTAAACCGCTTCTCGAACGCATCCCAGAGCTGTGCCTCTAAACAAACGCCATCAAGCGCATTGATTTCCTGCAAGCCAGTGGGGGAGGTCACGTTGATTTCGGTCAGGTAGTCGCCGATCACATCAATCCCGACAAAGACTAGGCCGCGTTTCTTTAATTCCGGCCCGATTGCTTTGCAGATTTCTTCCTCGCGCTCGGTCAGTTCTGTTTTGGCGGCGCTGCCACCTGCGTGGAAGTTTGCTCTGGCTTCACGCTTGCCGGGGACGCGCAGGACGGCGCCGGCTGGCTCGCCGTCGATAAGGATAATACGCTTATCGCCGTTGCGGGCTTCGGGTAGGTATTTTTGCGCGATGACGGGCTCGCGGTAGAATTCGGCGAACATTTCCAAAATGGTGCTGAAGTTATGGCTTTCCTCATCCACGTGATAGACTTGCGCGCCGCCATTACCGAAAAGGGGTTTGAGAATAATATTATTATGCTTGGCATAAAAGGCGCGGATTTGTTCCTCATCGGCGGTGATCAGGGTCTCGGGGATAAGATCAGGGAAATGCGTCACCAGCAGCTTTTCCGGTGAGTTTCTGATGCCTTCGGGGTTGTTGAGTACTAAGGTTTTATCAGCTACATGCTCCAGCAAATGCGTGTTAGTGATATAGGCCATGTCAAAGGGCGGGTCTTGGCGGATCAGGACGATATCAACGTCCTTGGCCAGATCAATATATTCATCCTCACCCAAGGTATAATGCTTGTCGTAATCGCGGCGCACTTCGAGGGCATTGGCTCTAGCGCTGACCACCCCATTTTCAAAGGATAGAGTTTTCGGATGATAGTGATACAGGCTATGTCCGCGCTTTTGTGCCTCAAGCGCAAGGACGAAGGAGCTGTCCTTATCGATATTGATATTTTCGATCGGGTCCATCTGGATGGCGACTTTTAAACTCATGGATTTGCCTGTGTTTGTTCTAAAATGTTGCAATTATTTGCTATTTATAATAAGTATTCGGGCGATTAGGAAATGAAAAGAGACATTTTCTTTAAAAAAGAATTGAAAAGTAGTAGTGACTGATAGTTTTGAAGAATTGGGCCTGAGCCCTGAATTACTGGAATCGATTGCCGCGTGTGGTTATACCAAGCCGACGCCCATTCAGGCAAAAGCTATTCCCCATATTTTAATGATGCGTGATGTTGTTGGACTGGCCCAGACGGGTACAGGTAAAACAGCAGGTTTTACGCTGCCGATGATCGAGATTTTGACGGGCGGGCGTGCCAAGGCACGGATGCCGCGTTCCCTGATTCTGTCACCGACGCGAGAGTTGGCGGCGCAGATTGCCGAGAATTTTGATCAATTTGGGCAAAATAGCAAGTTGACCAAGGCGCTCCTGATTGGTGGGTCTTCTATGGATAAGCAAATCAAGAATATGGAGCGCGGTGTGGATGTTCTGATTGCTACGCCGGGTCGTTTGATTGACTTGTTCGAGCGAGGGAATATTTTGCTCAATGATATCAAAATCCTTGTGATTGATGAAGCAGATCGCATGCTTGATATGGGCTTTATTCCTGATATCGAGAAGATTGCGGGGCTGCTTCCCGTGACGCGTCAGACATTGCTCTTCTCGGCGACGATGGCACCAGAGATCAAGAAGTTGACCGAGAAATTCCTGAGTAACCCGCGTGAGGTTGCTGTTTCTCCGCCTGCTTCGACGGCTGTGACGGTTGAGCAATTCCTTGTGAAAACTGATAAGCGTAGTAAGAACAAGGTATTGGGGCAGATTATCAAGGATGAAAATGTCAAAAACGCCTTTATCTTTTGTAACCGCAAGCGTGATATTGATTCCCTTGTGGGTTGGCTGAAAAAAGGTGGTCATAATGCGGCAGGTCTTCATGGGGATATGGCGCAAAATATCAGAACAGAAACTCTGGAAGAGTTTAAAAGCGGCAAAATCAAGTTGCTGGTTTGCAGTGATGTTGCGGCGCGGGGGATTGATGTGCAAGGCACTTCCCATGTGTTTAATTATGATGTGCCGATGAACCCGGATGATTATGTGCACCGGATCGGGCGGACAGGGCGCGCTGGTGAAAAGGGACGAGCTTGGATGCTCATGACGCCTGCGGAAGACAAGTTCTTGGATGCTGTTACCAAACGTATTGGTAAAGAGATTGAGGAAAAAACCATTAAGGGTGGTGAAGCGCAGAAATCTAAGACGGATCAGGGTAATTTGTCCCAGAAAAAAGAAAATAAGCAAAAAGATTATAAGAAAAAGAAAAGCCATAAGCGGGATGATGGTGATGATAGCTCGGATGTTAAGGGCTTTGGGGATGATGTGCCTGCTTTTTTGAGATAGGCAAAATTTAAATTTAAAACAGGTGTACAACTCGCGTAAATGCATGGCGCTTGCTTGACTTAAGGGCTTTGGCCTTGGAAAATAAGTCCAGCAAAATGTCATCGTGATATTGGTTAGAATTCAATAATGAAAAAAACGTCTCTTCTCCGCTCTTTATCTTGTGCTGTTTCATTGTCTTTGCTTATCGGGTTTGTGTCTGTGGCTGCGAATGCCGCAGATGATGACATGAAAAAGGCTCCGGTGGATTTTCAGGCCGATACACTAAATCATGATGAGGTGAACCAGATTATCACGGCGACAGGTGATGTCGTCCTGCTGCAGGCTGGGCGCACGGTCAAGGCCGATAAGATTACGTATCATTTAGAAAAAGATACGGTTTACGCAGAGGGGCATGTCGAATTTACCGATCATAATGGTGATGTTCATAAGGCCAATAAAATAGAATTTAACAATGCTCTGAAAGACGGGTTTGTGCAGGGCTTGCAAAGTTATTTGAGCGATGGATCGCGCTTTAAATCCAAGACCGGAAAATATAAGGGCGGCGTAAAAACGGTCATGTCTAATGCGACATATACGCCGTGCGATCCATGTAAGAAATATCCCGAAAAAGCGCCTGTCTGGCAGATTCGTGCATCGGATGTTATTCATGATAAGGAAGAGAAACGCGTGAGTTATAAGCATGCGCGTTTTGAAGTGTATGGTGTGCCAGTTGCTTATATGCCGTATTTTGCGCATCCCGATGGCAGTGTTGAGCGCAAGAGCGGGTTTTTACCTCCATCTGCCGGATTTAACAGTCAAAATGGCGGTTTTGTAGAAAGTCAGTATTACTGGGATATTGCACCTAACCGTGATATGACGGCTGGGCTTCGTGTGATGACCGATGAGGTGCCTTTAGGTTTGCTGGAATATCGTCATAGATGGGAAAATGCTTATTTGCGTACACGCGGCAGCTTTACCTATTCGGATCGTACAAATTTTGAAAATGGTCGGACAACTTATGAGGATGATGAGTTGCGCGGTAACTTAGAAGTTGATGGTCTTTGGGATATCAATCAAAACTGGCGTAGTGGTATTGAACTAAATATGGCATCTGATGATCAGTTTTTGCGCCAATATGATATGGACAGTGTAGATGTGCTTGAAAACGAGGCCTATGTTGAACGTTTCTCAGGGCGTGATTATGCTGTAGGTCGCATTCTGGCGTTTCAGGATACGCGTATAGAAACCGAGCAAGAAGATCAACCAAATGTTTTGCCGGAAATTAAGGCTAATTTCTTAGGTGATCCCAATAGCGTTCCTGTCATCGGAGGGCGTTGGGAAGTGGATGTTTCTGCTTTGGGGCTACACAGGAATGGTGATGACCCTGATATGAACCGTATTGGAACAGCTTTAGGATGGCAGCGCCGTCTGGTTTCTGATTTTGGTCTGATTACCAAACTTGATACAAGGTTGCGCGGTGAATTTTTCGATGTTGGTGATCGTCAAGATAGTGTTAATCGTTCTTATTCCAAGACTCGTGGTTTTGGATATGCTCATGCCGTATCCAGCTATCCCTTCGTAAAAGCCTATGAGAATTCACAAGTGATCATAGAGCCTTTGGCTTCTGTTACTGTCTCACCGAATGTGACTGATGATGATGAGATACCAAATGAGGATAGTCAGGATGTCCAGATTGATACAGGGAACTTGTTCGAACCAAACAGGTTTACGGGACTGGATCGTGTGGAGGATCAAACCCATATTACTTATGGCTTGAAAACAGGGCTTTATGCGCATGATGGCAGTTTCGGTGATATTTTTATTGGGCAAAGTTACCGTTTTGATGATGACGAGATACCTTTTTCTGCCGGATCAGGACTTGAGGAACAGGAATCAGACTTTGTGGGTAAGTTAACGGCAAATTACCGTGACGAATATCAACTGGATTACAAGATACAGTTAGATAACCAGAATTTATCATCCGAGCGTCATGAGATTGATGCTGTTGCAACGCTAGATAAATTTACCTTTGCCTCGCAATATCTCTATGCCAAAGGATTGAGCGATACGGATGTCAGTGAAACCCGTGAGCAGATCAGAAATGCGGCATCGTATTATATTAACGATAATTGGCGTATTTATGGATCTGCCCGTCATGATCTGGGTGACGATCCCGGTATGCGTGAGGCAGGTTTTGGTCTGGATTATCTGGGGCAGTGTGTATCATGGTCTGTTATTGGTACAAGAACTCTGACGGAAGAGGGGGCAGGCGATAATGGTACAGAAATTTTATTCCGTATTGGTTTGAAGAACTTGGGTGAATTCCAGACATCCGGTTTTTCTCTGAGTGGAGATCAGGAATAAAATAGAATTTCTCCTCTTGGCTTTCTCTTCAATCATGTATAGTTTTTTATCATCATAATTTCGTGTGAGATTAATAACGGCCTCGAGGGAAGCTTTTGAATTTTGTAATTCATCCCGATATTCATATGTGGTTTATGCTCGCGGTGACAGCTATTGCGGTGTTTGCCTTTGTTCGCGAGAAAATTCCTCTGGAAATTACCAGTATTGCCTTGATGACAGTTCTGCTGGTTTACGGGCAGATCTTTTATATTGCTGATCCGGCATCACCAGAAGGTGGTTTAAACCCACAGACTGTCCTGTCTGGCTTTGCCAATCCATCTTTGATTGCTGTATTGGCTTTGCTTGTTATGGGGCAGGGAATGATCCACACAGAATCCTTGAGATTTGTGACTAATTTTCTTGTCTTTAGAAACCAGAAATTTGCTTGGTTGTCGTTGGTGAGCTTGTTGGTGTTTGTTTGTGTGATGAGTGGTTTGATGAATAATACGCCGCTGGTTATTATTGCTATTCCACTTTTGCAGGTTTTGGCTAAATCTGTGGGGATGGCATCTAACCGTATTATGATGCCTCTAAGCTTTGTGGCGATTTTAGGAGGGATGACTACTTTGGTCGGGTCATCTACGAACTTGCTGGTTTCCAGTACGATGGTAGAGTTGGGGTATGAGCCGCTTGGCTTTTTTGACTTCTTTGTACCCGGTGCAATTTTGGCCGTTGTCGGATTTGTGTATGTGCTCTTTGTTGTCCCTTATATGTTGCCAAAGCGCAAAACTATCACAGAGGAACTTGTTGGGGACGAGAAGGAATTCGTTGCCGAGTTGGATATTGCTGAAGATAGTAAGCTGGTCGGTGTTGAGTGCGTGGAAGGTGTGTTTCCGGGGCTTGAGGATATGAATGTCAAGCTGATCCAGCGTGCAGGGCATTTGATCTTGCCTCCATTCGAGGGCTATAAAATCAATAAGGGTGATATTTTAATCGTGGCTACAACGCGGCAGACTTTGGGGAATTGGCTTTCCAAATATCCTGGATTTTTGCTTTCAGAGGAAGAAGCGGAGGTAATTGAGGGGGGTAAAGAAGAAAAATCAGGTGATGATGAGAATAAATCGCCGATTGAAGGAACAGAAACCCGTGTATTAGCGCAGATAATGATTACGCCAGCTTCGCGTATGATCGATATGTCGATGGAACATGTTAATTTTCACAAGCAATTTGGTGCGATTATTTTAGGTATTCAGCGCCGTGCACGTGTGGTGCGCAGACGTTTGGGGCGTATCAGGTTAGAAGCTGGTGATGTATTGCTGATTGCCGGTAAAAACAGTGTTGTGAATAACTTACGCAATAATCCTGACTTTATTGTTCTTTCAGGGTCAAAGCGTGATTTGCCTGTGCCCGGTAAAGCGCCGATTGCGATTGGTGTATTTTTGCTTACTATCGGAAGTGCTGCTAGCGGTTTTGTAAGTATTCCTGCTGCGGCTTTTGCTGGTGCGGCTGCGATGATTGCCAGTGGTTGTTTGAATATCAGGCAAGCCACGCGGGCAATAGATCGTAAGATATTCCTGCTTGTAGGGTCGATGCTTGCTTTGGGGAATGCTCTGCAGGTTACAGGTGGCGCAGGATATATTTCCAGTCTTATTATGGGAGCTTCTTTTGCGAATACGCCGTTGGCTATGGTTGCTTTACTGTTTATTATTGTTGCCTTTACGACGAATATTATGACGAATAACGCCTGTGCAATTTTATTCACACCCATTGCATTAAGTCTGGCAGAAAGTATTCCCCAGCCACCTGATCTGGAGTATAGTTTGTCCTTTATATTTGCTGTTACGGTTGTTTTTGCTGCGAATTGTTCTTTTGCCTCGCCCATTGGCTATCAGACAAACCTTTTGGTAATGGGGCCAGGACAATATCGTTTCAGAGACTTTATAAAAGCAGGTGTTCCGCTTGTTCTGTTGTTGTGGTGTACATATATAATTGTTGCGTGGAGTTACTTTGGTCTTTAATTCGCAAACCAATTTGATCTAGATATATTATGGGTGTTTATTCATACGATCCTGGGAATAGATATAGAAAACGTGCGGCGCAGCGCATGGTTAATACAATTGTATTTTTTATATTCTTTGGTTTTATTTTTGCAGTAGGCTACTGGTTTGGGGGGCTTTCCTCGCAAAAAGACATGATTTTTCTCATGCAAGAAAAAGAAGCTGCCGAACAGCAATATGCTGCTACAGAAGACGAAATTACCAAGATGCGTTCTGATGTTCAAACAGCAAATATGCGTCTTCGGCAGATGCAAGAGAATTACAAGGAAGTTTTGGGTGATGGGCCTATGCAAGAGTTGGTTGAGCTTGTCAAAAAGCAATTGGATGAGGGGATAGATGCAAATCGTTTGCGCTCTGTGATTTTATCTGCTCGTCCGCCGCAAAATTGCAGCAAGCCAGAAAGTCGTCGTTTTATAATTACGACACCCGTTTATAATGGGCCTGAAAGTAAGGTGTCAGTAAAATCTGGTGCTATCATGATATCTGGGAGTGGTGAATCGGTTAAAAATGTTAACAATCAACCAGAGGCTTGGTATGATCCAGGTAAGAAGGTGAGTATTAAATTTATCATGAGTGATGGAAGTGAAGAGACCAAAGAAGGTGTATTGCCTTTGCATCATTCTATTGTTGTGGGGACAAAGGAATATCGTTTCACGATTGCCAGAGGTGCTCAATCATTTGCAAAAATCACGTATGATTTTTGTGATTATCCCTAAATTCACCTAATTTTTTAAAAGTGGTTTGAACAAATCTGACAAGTCTGTTTCGATTTGCAGGGAAAGGTCCAAGGGGTCTTTATCTTTCAATTCCGGATTATGGCCCCGTGTGTTCAGGGTCATCATAACGCCTTCAGATAAGCTGCCATCCAGACGTAATTCAAAATATTCGTAAAAGAAATTGGCTAGTGAGTTTCTAATACGTTCGGCTTGTTCGGTTGCATCGGGAAACAGACCGTAGCGCAAATTTTCCGATAAGGAAACAACGCCGTTACTTTGACTTTGAAGGAGGCCGTTTTTGATATGAATTTGACCGTTTTCAACTTCGAGTGTAATTTTGCCGCCAACCTGGCCGGCAATATCCATATCTGTAACAAGGGCATCTTTTATGAAGCGGCTGGAGCTGATATCCGAGATAAGCAAGGTCATGTGATTGGGTAAGTACCCGTTTTTAAGTGTTAAGGGTTCAGTTTCAATGGTGCCACCGTAAATATTCAGCTTGAACTTTTCTATGGTTTGGTTGCTCTTCTTAGCAAAGTTCAGAAGAATATTGCCTTTTTGCTGGATATAGCTTTTTAAGGGCAGCAGGAAGTTTAGCTTTTTATTGCTGCTTTGCTCTTTGTCAGAGCTATATTCAATATTGCCTTTGATGTCATACAGTTTTATCGGTCCAAAACTGACCTGTCCGTTTTGTGGAATTAGGCTGAGTGACCATGAAAAATCGATTTTTCTGGTGTTCCAATGCGCCAATTTGAAAGCCCCGATGCTAGATAGATCAAAATTAATTGAAATATCGTCATTTTTCAGGGATTTAATGTTTTTTTTTGTCTCTGGTAAGGCGAAAGTTCCGGTTATTTTTTTACTTTCGGGGTCGAGCTCAAAGCGCCCCTTCGCTTTAAAGGCAGGTTGTTCTGTACCAAATTCAAACGACCCGTTATAGATATCTTCATCCAGTAGGGGGGCCATATCAAATATGATAGACACATCTTCGGTTTTGGAAATCAGATCGGGTAAGTTATGTTTTTTTGGTAGAATATCATTGGATTCCAGATAGCTAATGATGTTTTCTGCTTTTTTGCTTGTGATCGTTGCTTGCAGGTTTTTATCATTACTTTGATTTGATAAAAGTGCCGAGACATCAATTTGCTCGGCTCCTGTGGTCGTGCCTTCAGTTTTTATGCTGTAGTTTTGGGCTTTACCTGTGTAGGTCATGGTGATGTTTTGAACAGGAAGGCCGTAGAATTTGGCGGCGCCCGCACCAATTTCGAGGGTAATATCTGCGGCTTTGCCCGGTGTGTAAACAACGTCTCCCTTGGCATTGGCTCGGCTGATCTTGTAATTATCCTGCTCGATTTGAAATTGCTGGATGTCCAGTTTTAGATCAGCTTGGCCTTGTGCATATAAAGTTCCATTGACTTTGCCCTGAACAGAGAGTTGTTGCTGGACACTTTTTAATGAAGACGAGATATCAAAGGTTTCCTTGTTTTTACGTAAGAGAGCATCATAGTCCAGTTTTACGCCACCATATTGCGCCGAGAGAATATCAATGGAGCTGTTTTTAAACTCTATTGTTTTAAAGGGAATAGCATGTAATACGGTCAATAAATAATCTGGGTTAGGATGTCCCGAGATTTCGAATTTCCAGTTTTTATCTAGACTGCCTGTTAATCTTAATTCATTTATTGTCAGCTTCGAGGCCATGCCTGAGCTTAAAACATAATCGAATAGGGAGTATTCGAGGCTGGCTGTTTTTATGTGGCTGAAGCTGTTTTTATCCAGTGTGATATTTGAAAATATTACGGCGCCGTTTTTATGCGTAGCCGCTTCGTATTTAACGTTTTCAAAGCCTGTAGCTTCTAGTGTTTGTACGAAGCTTTCTTCAACTTTTTGAGGCATGACAAAATAGGCGTAATATCCGCTCAGGATCAGAACACTGATTACAAGGGCTATCACAAGAAGTTGGATGAGCTGCTTCATGCTCTCAACATACTTGTTTTACATGTTGTTTTAAATAGGAAAATGTATGTCAGTCTAAAAATGCTAAACGTCAATGTTTTCAACGAATTGAGCATTGTCCTGAATGAAGCGGAAGCGGCTTTCGGCATTTTTGCCCATCAAGCGGTCTACCAGATCATCGACTTCATTCTTGTCGGAAGGGAGTTCTAATGTTTCATCCATGGCGGGATCAATGCCCAGAGAGGCGGCAAGATCGGGCAATGTTACACGTAATAATGTTCGTGAATTTGGCTTCATAGTTGTTTCTTTGAGCTGAGTTGCCTGCATTTCACCAAGCCCCTTAAAGCGGCTGATTTCGACATTCTTGCCCTTGAAGGTCGTTTTCAAAAGCTCTTCCTTGTGAGCATCATTATTGGCATAGGCGCTCTGGTTGCCGCTTTTTAATTTATAGAGGGGCGGTTGGGCCAGATAGAGATGGCCCTTTTCGATCATAGGCTTCATTTGTGTATAGAAGAACGTCACCAGAAGCGAGGCAATATGCGCGCCATCTACATCGGCATCGGTCATGATGATGATGCGTTCATATCTTAGATTATCAAGGTTGAAGTCTTTGCCTGCGCCACAGCCAAGAGCAAGGATCAGGTCTTGGATTTCCTGATTGGCGCGGATTTTATCCTTGGTTGCGCTGACCACGTTCAGGATTTTTCCTCGTAAGGGGAGAATAGCCTGTGTTTCCCGGTTTCGGGCCTGTTTGGCTGTGCCGCCCGCGCTGTCTCCCTCAACGATGAAGAGTTCTGTGTCAGTAGATTCTGTACGGCTACAATCTGCGAGCTTGCCGGGTAGGCGCAGTTTTTGTGTCGCGGTTTTCCGTGTTTGTGCGCGGGCATTCTTGCGGCGCTGGCGTTCTTCGGCTTTTTCGATAATAGATTCCAGTAATTTACCGCCCGAGGCCGGATCGCTGGAGAGCCAATGGTCGAAATGGTCTTTGATTGCGGTTTCAACTAGTCTGGAAACTTCGTTTGTGACCAGTTTTTCTTTTGTTTGCCCTTGAAATTGTGGGTCTTTGATAAAGACAGAAAGCAATATGGCTGCGCCAGAGACAACATCATCTGCGGTGATGATCGAGGTTTTCTTCTGGCCTGTCATATCGCCGTAAGCACGTAAGCCCTTTGACAAGGCTCCGCGCAAGCCTGTTTCATGTGTGCCGCCTAGCGGGGTGGGGACTGTGTTACAATAAGAGTGTATGAAGCCTTCATCATCGGCTGGCCAGCTAATGGCAAATTCTATGCGGCCTGCATTATCAGGTAATTTTGCATGGCCGTAAAAAGCTTTTTCGGTGATTTGTGGTCGGTCTTTCAGGACGGAAGATAAATAATCCATCAAGCCATTTGGGAATTTGAAGGTAGTTTCCGATACAACATTGCTGTCTGGCTTGATCAGGCTTTCTTCGCATTTCCAGCGAATCTCAACGCCGGAGAACAGATAGGCTTTGGAGCGCAGCATCTGAAACAGCCACGAGGGTTTAAAGCCAAGCTTATGCCCAAAAATTTCCGGGTCGGGATGAAAGCAGACTGTTGTGCCTCGGCGATTATGGACAGCGCCCAGATTTTCCAGTTTACTTGTAGGTGTTCCTTTGGAAAAGCTTTGCTTGTAAAGGGTTTTATCGCGGGCGACTTCGACCCACATCATATCGGACAGGGCGTTGACAACGGAAATACCCACACCGTGTAGGCCGCCCGAAGTTTCATAGGCTTTATTGCTGAACTTACCGCCGGAGTGCAGGGTTGTCAGGATGACTTCGAGGGCGGATTTATCCTTGAATTTTGGATGATTATCAACCGGAATGCCTCGGCCATTATCGCGGATAGTTATAATATTGCCTTCGTCCAGGGAGAATTCTATCCAGTCCGCGTGACCAGCAACAGCTTCGTCCATGGAGTTATCAATTATTTCTCCGACTAAGTGGTGATAGGCGCGCTCATCCGTGCCGCCAATATACATGCCTGGTCTTTTGCGAACGGGTTCCAGACCTTCAAGAACTTCAATATCGGAGGCATCATAATTTGACATGGGCAGGCTATACTCTCTTACAAAAAGAAATTGCTTAAGACTTTAATCCTTATCTATATGGCAGCATGGAATCAAGTCATAAAGAAAATTAAAACGCTTTAGACGAAGCGGTATAAGTTATGATAGGATAACACTATAATACAGTTTTTTGATATAATGATAAATAAATTGCCCAAGGTTTAATGTTTATGAGAGTTTTTTTCAGACAAATGAAGCATGCTGTTTTTTCAGTTTTGGTTTTGACGCTATTGATGGTTTGGGGTTTTGTGCCAAAAGCCTATGCAATAGAAAAGGCTGTTCTGTATGAAAAGCCTATGCCGGAAATGGATTCGCTTGATTTTGAAGCCTTTAAGAAAGATGCTCGAATGTATAAAAAACGTCCATATCAGCAAGATGTGTTGGCGTATAAAATATATTTGCCACAGGATTGGAAGCAGGGAGAGGAGAAAAAATCTAGTAACTTCCTGATGAATGAAAAATTGTTTCAAGAGCTAAGCGTTTTTTATGGTCCTCCTAAAATCGCGGGACGCAGTAAAATTGTGATTCAAGCTATTAACATGAAATATGACCTTACGGCTAAACAATGGTATATCAAGTATATTTTGGAAAGTGGATATACTATGCAAGGGTTCGTTGTCCATCATGAAAGAAAAGTAGAATCTCTGATGATCGTAATGGAAAATGATATTGCTTATGGCCTTAGAACTCTTGCGCATATTAATGGTGATAAAGTTATTCTAACCCAATACTACTTACCGTTAACATACTGGGAGGAAGAAAAATCTCTTCAGGAAGCGGTTATTAAATCATTCGACTTGGTTAAAAATATTAATATTAAAATTGGTAAATCACAAAAATTTCAGTTTCTAGATGTTGCAGAAGTTTTTCATCCAGCGCACTGGCAGGTAGCTGCCTTACCTTTTCGAACTGTGGAGCGGATGACAGTAAAGTTTTTAAGTGTAAAAGAAAGTATGATGGCTAGTTCGGAAAATATTTCTTATTCTTCGGCAGAGGGAAATGTTGATGTTGTATTGGTATCTAAAAATCTTTCAAATTCCTTGATTGAGGAAATAAAGAAATTCCGTAGAGAGCTTGAGGGGACAGGGCTGTTGGTCGGAGATAAACTGAAAGATTATGATGTTAGTTATAAGACCAATGACAAAGTTAGCTTTTCTATATCCGAGGTTTATGAAGGTATAGATAGTAATAGTGATTTTATTGACTATGAATTATGGTTTACAGTCATGGTTGGAGGAAATTATTTCTATTTCCTGACACTTTTGACGCCATCGCAACAAGAAGACTATATTGCGTGGGCCAAGAATACTAGAGGCTATAAAGAGATTGTTGAAACTTTTACACCTATGACTGGAGCTTTTATTGATCAAAGCGGTCAGTAAATTTTTGGTACTAGATACTTAGCAAGAATAGTACATACGAAATTCAATCGGATGAGTCATTGATTCATATCTTTCGACATCTTGCATTTTTAAAGCAATATAGGCTTTGATCAGGTCTTCGGTGAAGACATCGTTTTTAATCAAGAATTTGTGATCTTCTTCCAGTGCCATAAGTGCTTGGCGTAAGGAACTGCAGACATGCGGGATTTTTTCTTTTTCTTCTTTTGGAATTTCATATAAGTCTTTATCCATGGCGTCACCGGGTAAGATCTTGTTTTCGATACCGTCCAAACCAGCCATAAGCATAGCAGCAAAAGAGAAGTAGGGGTTTGCCGTCGGGTCAGGGAATCGTACTTCTATGCGCTTTCCTTTGGGGCTGTCGACATAAGGGATACGGCAAGCTGCTGAGCGGTTATTCGAGGAATATGCCAACAAAACGGGCGCTTCGAAACCCGGGATCAGGCGCTTGTAACTGTTTGTAGATGGGTTAGTGAATGCATTTAGAGCGCGGGCATGTTTCATGACCCCGCCAATATAATAAAGGGCGTTATCAGACAGACCTGCATATTTCTCACCGGCAAAGACAGGCTTTCCACCTTTCCAAAGAGATTGGTGTGTGTGCATACCAGAGCCATTATCGCCGAAAACCGGCTTGGGCATGAAGGTTGCCGATTTGCCATAGCTATTAGCTACGTTATGAACAGCATGCTTGTAAAGCTGCACGTTGTCGGCTGAATCTAGGAGATCGGAAAACACAATGCCGAGTTCACATTGGCTTGGTGCAACTTCGTGATGGTGTTTTTCGACCGCTACGCCCATGCTTTCCAGTACGGTCAGCATTTCTGCGCGAATATCCGAGAGGCTATCAACCGGACTTTCGGGGAAGTATCCTCCTTTGACATCCGGGCGGTGTCCCATATTGCCTGTGGGATAGTCTTTCCCTGCGTTATAGGGGCCTTCTTCACTATCGAAGTGATAGCCGACATGATTCATCTCGATATTGACTTTAATGTCGTCAAAGACAAAAAATTCGATTTCGGGCCCGAAATAGGCTGTGTCTGCAAGACCACTGCTTTTCATATAGTTTTGGGCAGCTTTGGCAACAGAGCGTGGGTCACGGTTATAGGGCTTGCCTGAAGTTGGTTCATAAACATCACAAAAAACCTTGATGGTTTTCTGGGCAGCAAAAGGATCATAGGTTACGCGTGAAATATCAGGTTTTAAGCGCATATCTGATTCATTGATGGCGCGCCAGCCAGCGATTGATGATCCATCGAAAAAGATGCCGCTTTCAATCATGCTTTTGTCAAAAGTGCTGGCGTGTTGGGTGGTATGTTGCCACTTACCACGTAAATCCGTGAAGTTAAAATCGATATACTGGACTTGATTGTCCTTGATGTATTTCAGAATTTCTGCTGGAGATTTGAAGGATAATCTGTATGTATTCACGGCTAGATCCTTTATTAAAGATATATCTTATGAAGTAGGGTTTACCATGATGGCTTTTTCTAGACAATAGAGTTTATCTGATGCTATGACATAGAAATCAAAAAAGGTAGGGTGGTATGACAAAAGAACACTGGCCTCAGGAAACAGGATTTAACAAGAGTGTAAATGAGCGACCATTTACGATATTGGTTGTAGATGATGTGTCGTCGATAAGGATGTCGACTATTAATTTGTTAGACTATATCGGGAAATTGCCGGAGAATACGCGTTTTATTGAGGCAGAAGATGGACAAGAGGGGCTTAGGGCCTATATGTTTGAAAATCCGGATGTGATTATTACAGATCGGGAAATGCCTAATAAAAACGGTTTCGAGATGGTCGAAGATATCAGATGTATCCAGCATAATAATATTGACGGGAAGACACCATTAATCCTGATGCAAAGTGCGATCAGTAATGTTGAAAAAAAAGAATATTTAGCACGTGCGGAGCAAGCAGGGGTTGATAAGGCTTATGTGAAGATGGAAGAGGGGATCTATCAGGATATGATTGAGCATATTAGCAATCATTATAAAAAGCAGAGAACGATGGATAATAATAACACTGTTGAAGCTTCTCATGGAATTGACGGTATTTCAGATCCTGAAACATAAAACATACTTGACGTACGGCAGTGTTTCATTATAGACAATTCAAACCAATTTTTGTGGCGGCCGTAGCTCAGTTGGTAGAGCACTCGGTTGTGGTCCGAGTCGTCGCGGGTTCAAATCCCGTCGGTCGCCCCATTTTTCTCTATTAAAAATCTATATAAAATCCAAAGCACAGAGATGTTGATAGAAGGCTTGTCTGTTATGTTCTGTCTCATCAGGGTATAGAGTGCTTAGCATTAAGTAGGCATCCAGTAATTGCTTATGCGATTTTTGTACATAGTGGTCCTGATGGTATGTTTCTTGTAGCCTCGAATATGCCGAAGTTCCTTTTGCATTATGCCATTTTATAAAGAAATTTTTATGATTTCTGAGTGCAGAGATAACATCGATTTCAACTTTTCTTAAATGATTTGTCGGGGCAGGCTTTTTATCAAAGCTGGCTATGAATTCGTCAATATTATTTAAGTAGGAATCAATGTATAAATCGCTTTTTTTGAAATGGAAATGACGCATCATTTCCATTCGTTCACGGAAAGCTAAATCTGTTATAAAAAATAAATGCTCAAGATACTGTACTTCTTCAGCAGGGATCGTTGTGTATTCGCGGTCAAAAGGAATTCTTTCTTTATCAAGAACTGAATAGGATTCCTCTATAGTCATTTTGTCATCGGCAAATGATACATGCGGTGTGCCCAAGCCTATAATGGCAAGACTGCAAAAAAGAAGAAATGACTTTTTAGAATTTGAAATATTTAATACCATAGAAAAATTATATCAGAATATGGCAAAAATGTGTCATATTTTTTCTTCTAATATTTAATTTTTTTAATTTAAAAAATGATTTTGTAATGAGAACTAATGATCCACAAATCTGGTTAGATGATTTTTCTGTTCCCGCGGAGCAAGATCATAAATATAAGCGTGGGCAAGTGGCTGTGCTGGGCGGGGTAGTGATGACTGGCGCGGCGTGTCTGGTGGCGGATAGCGCAGCCAGAATAGGGGCGGGTCTGGTGACGGTTATTGCGCCTGTTTTGAACTGGCAGCAAAAATTGAAAATGCCTGATCCTCTTTTGGTGTATAGAAACTTCAAGCCTCATATTATTGCGCGCAATGATATTACTTTGCGGGATTATGCCGCAGAGAAAAAAGAAAAGGGGCAGGTGGTTTGTGTGATTGGTCCCGGATTGGGAGATGATGAGTATAAAACCATACGGCAGATTACCGGATCGGTTCTGTCTATGGATGTGTCTGTGGTGCTGGATGCGGATGGGCTGAATGCTTTTGCCGGGTATGCAGAGGAATTAAAAGGTTATGATAAGCTTTTCTTAACGCCTCATGACGGGGAGTTTGCGCGTCTTTTTCCTGATCATGCGGTTTTGCTAAAAACCAATCGTGTTGGTGCAGCGGAGCTTATAGCGGAAACATTAGGTGTGACTGTTGTCTTAAAAGGGCATAAAACTGTTATTGCTCAAAAAGGAGAAAAAACTGTCGTGAATGAAAATGCACCGCCTTATCTAGCAACAGCCGGAGCCGGTGACGTTTTAGCCGGAATGATTGGTGGGCTTGTGGCGCAAGGTATGTCACCATTTGAAGCCGCGTGCGCGGCCGTATGGATTCACGGGGAGGCCGCAGAAAAACACGGGATTGGGCTGGTTGCGAGTGATTTGCCGGATTTAATTCCAAAAGTTTTGCAAGAAGTACTTGGAATTTCCAAAAATTTGGGTTAAAACCGCGTTTCATTAGATTTTTCACTATGATGTGAGCTTGTGC
This sequence comes from Micavibrio sp. UBA1672, assembly GCA_002320665.1. Taxonomy (GTDB): domain Bacteria; phylum Pseudomonadota; class Alphaproteobacteria; order Micavibrionales; family Micavibrionaceae; genus UBA1672. The sequence goes on along the minus strand of DCKO01000108.1, from coordinate 26 downwards.
GGCTGTGGTGAAATTGGTAGACACGC
>DCKO01000039.1:5236-22707 GCA_002320665.1 Micavibrio sp. UBA1672 | reverse complement strand
TCAAGTGCAGCCATACATCCCATACCTGCAGCAGTGACGGCCTGACGGTAGGTATGGTCTGTGACATCTCCTGCCGCATATATGCCGGGAATAGATGTGGCTGTTGAGTCGGGTGCTGTGATCAAATAATTTTGATCATCCATTTTAAGCTTGCCTTTGAAAAGTTCGGTAGCTGGATCATGACCAATCGCGACGAATAGGCCGTCTTTCTGGATATCTGAAACTTCATTAGTCTTAAGGTTTTTGATTTTTAAACCTGTCATGCCTGTTTCGTCACCAAGGATTTCCTCCACGGTGTGATCCCAGAGCATGGAAACCTTTTCATTGGCAAAGAGGCGGTCTTGCAGGATTTTTTCGGCGCGTAAAGAGTCGCGTCTGTGGATTACAGTAACCGAGTTGCAAAAATTCGTCAGGAATAAAGCCTCTTCGACGGCTGTATTGCCTCCGCCAACGATGGCGACATCCTTGCCGCGGAAGAAGAAACCGTCACATGTGGCGCAAGCAGAAACGCCTTTGCCTTGGAATTCATGCTCCGAGGGTAGGTCTAGCCAGCGCGCCTTTGCGCCTGTGGCTATAATAACGGTGTCACCTGTGTAAACTTTGCCTGAGTCGCCCATGGCTTTGAAGGGGCGCGCTGTGACATCAACATCTATAATATAATCCGAAATAATATTTGTGCCGACATTCTTGGCTTGCTGGCCCATTTGCTCCATGAGCCATGGCCCTTGGATAACATCTGCAAAGCCTGGGTAATTCTCAACTTCTGTTGTGATCATAAGCTGGCCGCCTGCTTCGGTACCTGTGACCAAAATAGGTTCAAGATTAGCTCTGGCGGCGTAAATGGCGGCCGTGTATCCGGCTGGACCTGAACCGATAATGAGGACTTTGCTGTGCTGTGTGTCTGACATGGTTTATACTCTAATTTTGTCTGATTAATGAGCTGAGTTTAACTATAAGTTCTTCTAAGTAAAGCCTTTAAAGCGTTTTTTGATCTCTTCGGCTACTTTTTGCGCGTCATTCAGAGGTTCATAAGTAAAACTTTCAAGGGTGCCGTGAAACTTCTTTAATGCCCCATAGGATATCAGCTTTTTATGAAAGCGGTTGATACGCGCTGAGCCACCAGGTAGGTCAATCATATAGACGGGCTTTCCAGTTGAGCAACTCTCAGAGACCATAGAGGTGCTGTCTGCGGTGACCAGAATGAAATCAGCATAGGCTAGTATGGCGTGATAGGGGTTGTTTCCTGTGCCGTCCCATACAAAGTTACCTTCTTTATTAAGGGCGGTATCAATAAGATTTATATTTTCTTCTCCGCTCCGGCGCGAGCACGTTATCATCAATGACCCTTCTAGTCGTGATAGCTGTTTAATCATATTTTCAATCATCTGGCGCGGCATATCATAGGCTTTGCTTTTGCCGCCAATCAAAACGGCTATACGTGGGGATGGCATTTTACCAAGTTTTAAGAAGTTGGGTTTAGCGGTTTCCAATATTTGAGGTGTAATCATATTCGGGGTGGCTATGGTTTCAATGGCATTGGGTGCATTGACACTGTCATGGGCGGGGGCCGCTATCAGATCGAGGAAAGGAGCGTTTATGCGCGGGTCTTGTAGGTGAATCGTAAATGTTTTGCCGTTGCTAGCCTTTTTAATATAGCGGGCTGCGGCGATTGCTTTGCGCCCATTGGTGATCAATATTTCGGGCCATGGCGCGCTAAGTTTAGGCTCAAAAGTTGTTTCTTGTTCAAACCCAAGATGGGGGCACAAGGTTTTCCATGGCTGATTCAGGGTGATGTGTTTGATAACAGGCTCTATCTCCAGAGCTTGCGCAACGCCTTTACAGGGGTTTTCTGTCCCGATCAGGCCCTCAGTTATAATCCATAGTTTATCGCCCGATTCTGACATTTAGCGTAATTATAATCCAAAGATATAAAATTTTATTACAAAAATAGCTTGCTTTTTCAGTGGCTCATCCTTAAATAAGGCCGCTATAAATTCAAGCAAAAAAATTAACATGAGTCGCGTATAATTATAGTTCTGCGTGGTTCTTAAGGAAACGGAAATAATTGTCACATGAAACGATCTAGACTTGATAAAATCGATAAGAAAATTCTTAATAACTTGCAAAATAATGGTCGCATTACAAATGTAGAATTGGCGAAATCCGTCGGGATATCTGCGCCGCCATGTTTACGACGTGTGCGCGCTCTGGAAGATGCCGGCTTTATTCAAGGTTATCACGCAAAGATCAACCATTCTTCTTTGGGCTATGGCGTAACGGTTTTTGCTATGGTCAAGTTATCTTCTCAGGCCGAGCAGGATTTAAAAGATTTCGAAAGCCATGTCTCTAAAATGGAGATGGTGCGTGAGTGTTATATGTTGGCGGGGGAAGTGGATTTCATTTTGAAAATAGTCGCCAAGGATTGGGATGCCTATCAAGAGTTCCTTAGTAATGAGCTAACCACTGCACCTAATGTCAGCACCGTAAAATCATCTTTGGCAATGCGATCAGCCAAGCAAATGCCGGGCGTGCCGATTGATCAATCTTGATCAGGGTGTTTGAATTTACTGTTTTGTAAAAAGTGGTAAATTTGTTCCATTACACTAGGATTAAACATCATAAAGGAGTGTGTGGCCTGAACGACGATATGGTCAGCCATGCCTTCGATTTTTGTGCGCTCCACAGGTACAATACCGTCATGTTCCCCCGGTAGTACCCAAGGGGCCAAGGGGTTTACCGAGACATTTCCGGCAATAACGCCAAGAGGATAATTAATTTCCTTATCGATATGCGCATAATCCGTGCGGAGTTGGCCTCCGGCCGGGCCATAAATATGCTTAAAGAGCGGCGCAATAATTTTTGTATCAGATAGCCAATCTGCAAATTCGCTGCCTGTATTTGGCGGTCCAAGCATCACAACCTTACCAAGGTTTTCCGGTTTGTGGATTGTGATGTAATATCGTGCAATCAGGCTACCCATAGAGTGTGTTACAAAGTGTAATGTTTTATTACTCTGGCAATGATCGCAATTTTGCATTTTATCATGCACAAAATTAGTTAGATCTTCCAAGCTTTGTTCACGAGATGGATACAGGATATTGAGAGTGTCATATCCTTTGTTCTCCAGATATTTTGTAATGGGAAACATGTCTATTCTGCTGCGCAAAATTCCATGCAGTAAAACTACAGACTCGTTTTTCTTCTCAGGCACTTTTTCTTCCCTCGACTCTTTCTTTATTAATGTACAATTGCTCAAGATCATGCAAAGCGCGATCAGAATAAGCCTTCTTTTTGTCTTTGCCTTTTTTGCGCTTTCTCTTACCGTTTTGCAAAATTGTATAAGCATCTTTATCCTCCAGAGGGGGGATGAGGCCAAAATTAATATTCATGGGCTGGAAAGTGTCTGCGTTTGCACCACCTGCGATATGGTTTAATAATGCACCGATGGCGCATGTTTGGGGAGGTTGTTCCGGCTCAAGACCTAATGCCTCTTGGGCGGTAAAGCGACCCGTAATCAGGCCGATTGATGCGCTTTCGACGTAGCCTTCGCAGCCAGTGATTTGTCCGGCAAAACGAATGTGAGGTTTGCTTTTGAGACGTAGCGTTTTATCTAAAAGAATTGGCGAATTTATAAACGTATTCCTATGCAAGCCGCCAAGTCTAGCGAATTCAGCATTCTCTAATCCCGGGATCATGCGTAGGATATTGGCTTGGTCGCCATACTTCATTTTTGTTTGGAAACCAACGATATTATAGAGTGTCGCAAGCGCATTATCTTGACGCAGTTGCACGACTGCATGAGGTGGTTCATCACTATGTGGGTTGGTCAGTCCGACTGGCTTCATGGGGCCAAAGCGTAAAGTCTCTCTGCCGCGTTCTGCCATCACCTCTATAGGCATGCAGCCTTCGAAATAGGGGGTGTCTTTCTCCCAGTCTTTAAATTCAGTGTATTGTGCGCTTAATAGTGCATCAATGAAGGCATTATATTGTTCTTCAGTCATGGGACAGTTCAGGTAATCTTTGCCTGTGCCTGAAGGGCCGGCCTTATCATAGCGAGATTGGAACCATGCAACGTCCAGATTGATGCTTTCTGCGTGCACAATCGGTGCAATCGCATCAAAAAAGGCTAGTGTATCTTCACCTGTTTCTGCGCGTATAGCTTGCGCGAGAGGGTCTGAGGTCAGTGGGCCTGTGGCAATGATAACTTGCCCCCATGACGCATCTGGTAGTTCAGTAATTTCGCTATGATCTATGGTGATTAAGGGGTGATCCTGTAAAGCTTTTGTGACATTCGCAGCGAAGATATCACGGTCTACGGCTAATGCTCCGCCAGCAGGCACCGCGGCCTTGTCGCCTTGTGCCATAATAAGGGAGTTCAGGAGGCGCATCTCGGCATGGAGCAGGCCAACAGCATTATGCTCCGCATCATCGGAGCGAAAGGAGTTAGAGCACACTAATTCAGCGCAGTCTCCGCTCTTATGGGCATTAGTTTGCTTCTTGGGGCGCATTTCATGCAAAATTACGGGCACGCCCATATTAGCTGCTTGCCATGCAGCTTCACTACCGGCAAGGCCTGCGCCAATAATATGGATGGGTTTTATGTCTTGTGTTTTTTTTGTCATGGCATGGTTTGTAGCAGATAGAATTGGTTTTTGGAAATATTTATTCGCTCCAGAATTCTTCTATATCGGGTACACGGCTAAAGGCGATTTTTGTGCCGACATAACCGGATTGTGTTTTTGGCGGTAAGCCCAGTGTAACAACATCGGATTTATATTTATTTTGCAGCGCCTTCATTGCGGAGAATAAGGCTCGATCTTTCTGTGTGCGTTTACAGTCACCTGTATGATGTGTGTCTAGAAACAAGTCCTTTGTTGAGGTACTTTTATGCAGCAATCCATGCAGCGAAACCGATATTTTCTTAATGTGTGTTGTGCTGCTCATATTGTAGGTGGTCACAATGTCACGCATCATTTCATGCCATATCATGTCTAATTGCTCTAGCAGGAAAAAGATATTATCTGTTGCGTGGATATTAATTCCCTTATGCCAGCGCCCGAGGTCTTTAATGCGTGCAGAAAAGAAAAAGTGCTGCGCAATAAAATCATGTTTGTGCAGCCTGTAAGTGGCCTTGAGTAGTAAATGTCTTGCCATGTGGTGCGCAGCATCAGGTGCTCTTTTTTGCGGATCGAGGACGCGGCTGTGCCCGATCATAGAGGGCTTGGTTTCCGGCATATCAAAATCATAGCCATGTAGCCAATACCATAGGCGCTCTCCTTGAACGCTACGCCAGATTTTTCTGGCTTGTTTTGGTTGGGTTTTCCAGAGCTGCTCCATTGTGTAAATGTGAGCTTTGTGTAAGCGTTTTTTCATGTTGCTGCCGATGCCTGGAATATCCGTGAGTTTTAAATCCAATAACGGGCCGGGAAGATTTTCTTGTGTTAAAATGGTCAGGCCATCAGGCTTATTCATTTCGCAGGCTATTTTTGCGAGTAAAGAATTTGGGGCAAATCCGATAGAGCATTTTATATGCGGGCCTATGTTTTGTTGCAGGCTATTTTTAACTTTTTGTGCGATATTTTTTGCAGTATCAATGTTTCGTTTTGATGGCGGCAAGCGGCTTGATAGCTCATCAATAGAATGTATCGTGTTAATCGGTATATGCTTGCTGACTTCCTCAATTATTTTATTGTGGTATTCAACATAAAGTCTGTGCCGGGCTGGAACACAATGCAGGTTCGGGCACATTTTCTTGGCCTCCATAACCATAGTGCCGGTTTTTATGCCATAAGCTTTGGCTTCGTAGGAGGCTGCAATAGCGCAGGTCCAATCTGTATCAGACGGCACAACAATAACAGGCTTTCCTCTCAGGTGAGGGGTTTCTTGTTGTTCTACACTTGCGAAATAGCTGTTCAGATCAAGGAAGAGCCATTTCAGACCAGATTCTTTTTGCATGGTTGCGCCCTTGCTGTTTTTATAGGGGAATATATTTTATATACAGCTAAGATTAGAACGTATCAAGAACGTTCGTTTGTAATGCTTGCCATTTTTTTAAAAAAACTATTCAATAGAAGAGCGGTTTTTCTAATTAGGGCAAAAGCTTATGGAACAAAGTGTAACTGAGAGCCAGTTTTTTATGTGGCGAACCTTATTTGCGGTGGCGCATGCGGATAATATCGTCACACAAGAAGAGGTCGAATTTATGGTGCATGTGCTAGAGGATGTCGAATTCTCTGAGGCGCAGACTAAGGTTCTTAAGGATGATATCCTGAATGCCAAGGATCCGGAAGTGATGTTTAAGGGCATAACCGCCTATGAGGATCGAGCAAAGTTTTTTGAATTTGCCCGTGATCTGGTCTGGGTTGATGGTACTTATGATACGCAAGAGCAAAGCGTCATGATTAGTCTGGGTAAAATTCACAGTCATGAAACTGATTTTGACAGTCTCATTGGACATGTTAATTTACAGCTTGAAGAAGAGAAAGTCTCTAGTAATCAAGACCTTCCCGTGGTCGAAGAAGAAAGGCGTGGCTTGATCGGTGTTGTTAGTCGTTTTCAGAAACGGTTCATGGATTGGTTCGATTAAGGTTTAATTGCAGATTTTTTTGTTTAATACCTTACTGAGTGTCCATTTTTTGCAATAATTGATTTGTGTCTTCTTCTGTTGAAATGGCGGCACTACTTAGGTCTGCACCATTTGTCTTTAACACTTCTACATATTCTGCGGCATTTTCAAGATCATGGGTCATTTGACGTAGCAACCGTCCAGATATTGGTTCACCATCAATATTGGTCTTGTTTTCTATAGTAGACTTTAACGTTTCCATGTGTTGAGCAGGATTATCGCTGAAAAGTAAATTTTGGATACCTATGGCATCATAGCGGTTAATCTGGTTTTTTGCTGTCATGGCTATCGTTTCTGCCAGACTATGTAGTTCATTATCATCCATTTCCTTGATGGTTTCTGGCGAAATTTTATCAAGGGCATCAAGCTGTTTGGATATAAATAATGCTACACCTTCATTTGCTTGTGCTGAGTATTTTTTAATCTCGCTAGTCCCTGCGAGTTCACGACCTCGATCCCAGCTACCCTGGGCAAAAAGCTTATCAACACTTTGTGCGCCTTCCATATTGCCATCGCGAATCATAGTTGCTTTCGCATAAACGGCGCTGGCGGCGATGGCATTATTAAAGGCAATAGCTTGGTCTGAAAAACTAACTTTATCTCCTGATATGGACGGCCTATCATAGGCAGTGGTTGCAAGTTCTTCGCTAATACCTTCAGAAAAACGTTTCAGAAAATCATCTACTTTAGCTTGATCGTAATTATCGCTGCCCTGTAGCTCAAAAAGATGTGTGATTGCATCTTGCATATCTGCTTCAAATTGCCATGATGACATAGAACACCTCATTTTTTATGTAAACCCATTGGGTGGTATCACTTTTTTAAAGCGTGGTCAAAAAAAAGTCATGTTGACCAAAATTTGAATTTGGGTTGCATAAAAAGCTCTTATGGCCTATGAATACCCCGTTAAATCCTAGGGCGGAACGTAGCGCAGCCTGGTAGCGCACTTGCATGGGGTGCAAGGGGTCGGAGGTTCAAATCCTCTCGTTCCGACCATTTCTTTTAATCCTTACGTAAATTCAATGCTTTAGGCATTTCAGGTATGCGGTGTAACCGAGAGGTGCGACCTGAGATGCAAAATCCGAGCTATTTAATCCGCTCCAGACATGCGATCTTCTACTTCCGTTATCCATTGGCGCAGTACGATAACAAACGTGTGAGTATATCGCTGGATACGCGATGTCCAAAAGAAGCCTTGCGTCTATCCAAGGCTCTGGAATACCATGCGTTTATGATCTTGAATGACCCTAAAACGAAATCTATGGACTATAGAGAAGTCAAGGAAATGCTTCGGGCGCATTTTGCCGAAGTGTTGGAGCGCATGAAGCGTTCTATCGACAAGGACGGGCCATTATCCGAGGCTAGGGTCAAGATGTATCAAGACCTACAGGCTCTAGCGGAAGAGGCAATACAGGAGCAACGGGACGAGCTATACGGAGACTTGGTGAGTGATGAGATGCCGGAGGAGTTGAGCCTAGATCATGCTCTTGCACCGATCATAGAGCGTTATGGTGTGAACCCTGATAAGGAGTGTAAAGAATACATAGCGTTGCGAAAAGAGTATAGGCACGCCTTGAATGGTTATATCTCTGCTTTGCTGTCCTATAACATGAATAATAGTTTTTATAGTTTTGAAAACAAAGAGAAGAAATCTACTGGAAAGCCCTATGTTACCCGTGCCGAGTTAAAACTGTCTCATGTGCTGGAGACATATCTCAAGGAGTATGAGGGCAAGATTGGAGCGCGAGGTTATAACGAGAAAAAGGACTGTTGCAGCTATTTACTTGAGGTCTTTGGTGATGATGTACTGATTACGGATATTGAGAATGATGAAGCCCGTAAGGTCAGGAGGCTACTCCAAGAGACGCCTGCGAACAGGCGTAAGCTTCCAGAGACACGAGGCAAGCCCTTGTCAGTACAGATTGAGACTCTAAAGGCTCATGGCTTAGAGCCGTTAAGTGGTTCGTCTGTAAACAAGTATCTGAGGTATATGAGTTCTCTGTTTCTATGGGCGAAGAAGAATAAATATGTGAGTGAAAACCCATTTGAGAAGATGGGGGTGAGGGTCAAGAAGAAAGACGGGCGTAGAGACGCTTTCTCGAAAGATGAGGTCAAAACCATCATGCAGGCTGTGTCCGAGCTTAAAGATGGCAATGGAAAGGAAAAGACACGCTATTGGGGTGCAATGCTTGCGATCTATACAGGGGCGCGTTTAAATGAGTTCTGCGCTCTGACTGTTGATGATGTGAAGCAGGATAAGACTTCTGGAATATGGTATCTCGAAATTAGCGACGTGGTAGAAGAGGGTAAGCAGGTTAAGTCAGAAGCTGCTAATCGTATTATACCAATACATTCAGACTTAATCAGGCTAGGCTTTCTGGAGTATGTTCAACATGCGAAAGGCGTTGTTGCTAAGAAGCCTAAGTCTGGCGAGTATAAGACCAGATTGCTCTATGACCTGACCTATAGGGATGGAAGTCAATGGGGACGCAAAATAGGGCGTTGGTTTAATGAGAGATTCTTGCCCGAGTTGGGGCTAAAGACGGATAAGAAGACCCTGCATAGCTTGAGGCATAGTTTCATAACGTCATTAAGCGCGGCGGGGGTTCAGGGCGGTTACATTAAGTCTATGGTCGGGCATGAGCAAGGCACAGTGACAGAGAAAAACTATACGCATTACGGTGTCGACCACCTGCCAGTGTTCAAGGAAGCGATTGAGAAGTTGGGGTATTAACTATCGCTAACTGATTGACGGATTCCTGCTTACTCTCTACTATCCTTTCCAGAGTTCAGAGATGGACTTCGAGGCGTTAGAACCTCTCCAACGCGGCCTACTCAGCATCAGGCCGTCACCAATGATGCTGCTTTCTCACTTGTCGAGAAGGCAGCGGAATACAATAACGCCCAGCGTGAATACGCTGCGCCATTCGTTGGATGGTTCTAAACTTCTCGGCTCCAGAGTAATCAAGCTCGGAGCCGTTTGTTTAGGAGTGCGTATGATGGAAGTATATATATTTATCGGCTTTGTTTATACCTTCTTCGGGTATGATCGCAGGATAGGGCTTGTCCAAGTTCCGTACCTTATCTTTCTATGGCCTTTTGATCTCCTCAAAAACTTGAGCATTGGCTGGAACAAAGCAAAAGAACAAGACAGGCTTGTTACGATGGCAAATATCGCTAAATGCCATGAGAGCCTAGACAAGTTCCATGATCTTCTTGCTGATACTATCTTGGAGGAAACGGGTGTAGCATTACCGGACTTAGGCGATGCAGTTATGACAGGTATTGTTATATACGAGTTACAGGCTAGTACTATTGCTGCACGGATGCATAATGTACCAGAGCATTTACAGGGAGATTTTCTTCTAGCGCGACTGAAAAGAAACGGTATGCCGACAAACATGGCTATGGGAATGATTGATGCTTACCATGGAGTTAATACAGGCGTAATAAGCTGGGCTGCTGGTGTTATAGATGGCGAGGCTGCTTACCGTGAAATGATTTTAAGTAAACAAGGTTTTGTACAGCATGTAAAAAATACATTAAACAGGTTAAATTCACTGGCAGACAGAGTAGAATTATCGGCTTATAGAAAAACTTTGTGACTCTTGATTTCTTAGCGGAATACTGCCATTTCATGCTTTAGTGACTCGTATAGGATAACTAGGAGTAATACTAGGATTATTCTCGGCACATTCAGATTAGCGTTTATTGTGTATTATTATATATAGAACTAAGTAATTACTAATATAGTTTATAATAATAGATATACGAAATTTGATTGAAAATAGGTGTAAATTGTCACCCTGTAAATTAAATTAGTGGCTCTTGATTTCTTGGCAGAATACAGCCATTTTCGTACTTAGTGGCTCGTATAGGATAGACCCCTAGTATAAACAGAGTTTAATAAGGGTTATAACAGGGGTAATTCAGATTATAGTTAATTATATATATTACTAATAATACTCAGAGTATAACTTGGTCTGTATTAGTACTTAGTATAATCTGTATATAGATATATTATGTTCCTCTGATGTGTAAGAGATAGTTGGTGTGGATAGCAGGGGAGAGTGCTTAATGAAGGTATATCCGGTACAAACCCTCAGCATGTTTCCAAGATCGACCTCTCCCCGTCTTACCCCGTTCGGTAGAGGTGTTCTGTATGTAACTTGATACAGATCACTGGTTTATGTACTGACTAATGATAACAATCCTAATTGGATAATTTTTTTTAACAGATTTCAGCTTATCGGATATTTTAGCTCGTGGTGAGCCGTGGTCAGTATAATAAACACGCACCAGAAGTATGATATGGCTAGAACCTAGCTAGAATATGTCTGCCACGGCTTACCACGGCTAATTTGAGCATGTCTATGGATTGGCTTAATTTCTTTTAGAGGTGACTTGTAAATTTGATATATTTGTGCGAGGGCATAAGTATGAAAGATTATAGGCGAAAGTTCCCCCGTGGGGCTATGCGTTTGTGCTCAATATCTGTCTTTATTTGCAGCATTAGTGCTATAAGCTGTGTATAGAATATGATGCTATAAGGGTAGGATATGCCTTAGGCTAGATATACAGGGCGCACAAAATAGCGCAGCAAAATGTCTTGACAGATTCCATGCTTAGTGCGACCTTATGGTGTGACCTATTTCCAACCATAGGCCGCGTACCTTACGAATAGTAAGGGTTACAGAATCTGGTAGGGTGAAGGTTCAAATCCTCTCGTTCCGACCATTTCTTTAAACTTGTCTAGTTATTTTCTTGACGTAAGGCTTGTAACCTGTCATTAATCCGCCCGTCGTTTGAAGATGATGCTCTATTTTATAAGTACAGAGCTTTTGTAGGTTGCCTTGATAATAATATAGGCCGTGAGCTTAAAATTCACCTTTCCTCTAAGAAGTTCAGTTTTATCGAACAGTTTTTCAAAAATCGAACGTAAAACTGCCTTTGGTTGTATTGTATGGCTAGGGGTGCTTAATTTTGCAGTGAAAGGAAAATAATCATGCAAGACCAACAACAGACTACAGGTACAGTTAAATGGTTTAACGATCAAAAAGGCTATGGTTTTATCGAGCTTGATAATGGTGGAAGTGATGTGTTTGTACATATCAGCGCCGTTGAGCGTTCAGGAATGCGTAGCTTGAAAGAGGGCCAGAAGATTTCATTTGATGTGCAGCATGACCCTAAAAAGGGTAAGGAGAGTGCAGCGAACATCAAAGACGCCGCTTAGAAATATATTCAAAAATTCAATTAATTCGGTCTGTGTAAGATGTTTTCTTGCGCAGGCGGATTGGTATATAAAGAAAGAAGCAAAATGAAAAATTTTGAAGGCTTTGGCCTATCACCAGCGCTTGCCAAATCGCTAGTGCATATGAAATATGAGGCTCCAACACCTATTCAAGCGCAGGCTATCCCTCTGGCTCTTGATGGTCATGATATAATGGGTACGGCGCAAACAGGGACCGGGAAAACTGCAGCATTTGCGATTCCATTAATCGAAAAATTACTGACAAACCCTAAGGGCTCTGCGCTTGTTCTGACACCGACGCGCGAGCTTGGTAAACAGATTATGGAGATTATGCATCAACTATTAGGTCCAAAGAGCAATATAAAGACAGCCTTTATTATCGGCGGTGAGCCTATGGGGAAGCAATTAAAGCAGCTTCGTGCGCGGCCTCGTTTGATTATTGGAACGCCTGGGCGGATTAATGACCATCTTGAGCGTGGTACTATGATGCTGAATGATACAGGCTTTCTGGTGCTGGATGAAACAGACCGGATGCTGGATATGGGTTTTACTGTACAGCTTGAAAAAATATTCAAGTATATGCCTGAAAAGCGCCAGACTTTGATGTTTTCTGCGACATTACCTAAAAATATCCTGAAACTGTCGGAAAAATATTTGAGTAACCCTAAACGTGTTTCTGTTGGTGAAGTCAATATTGTTGCGCAAAATATCAAGCAAGAGGTCATACGCATCGAGCAAGATAAGAAATATAAAGAGCTTATGCTTCAGCTTCATGATCGTAGTGGTTCGGTCATTGTATTTGTTAAAACAAAATATGGAGCGGATAAGATGGCCAAGAATTTGCGCCGTGATGGATTTACATCTGATGCGTTGCACGGTGATTTGCGACAGAGCAAGCGTGACAGAGTGATGCAAAGTTTTAGAAAGCAGAACTTCCGCGTGTTGATTGCGACTGATATAGCGGCGCGTGGTCTGGATGTACCGCATATTGAGCATGTTGTAAATTATGATTTACCGCAAGTGGCAGAAGACTTTATTCATCGCATGGGAAGAACCGCTAGAGCAGGGGCACAGGGCTCGGCGATCAGCTTTGTTTCCAATCAGGATGGTCGTAAATGGAGCGCTATTGAGCGGCTTTTGAATCCAAATGCAGCAAATGATAAGGGCGCAGATAGAAGTAAGTCATCTCAAAAGCCCAAGCGTAAAAGACCGAATAACAAGAAGCGTTATTATAGAGGTAAGAAAAAGGCCGCTTAGATCATTATGGGTCTTCCGGTTCGGCGATCGGAAGACTCAGATTTGTCTTAAGCGCTTTGTAAGGCTCAGATTTATTTGCGCGCTCTTCAAAAACCTGACTAAGTATTTCCATCGGCGCAAAATGACATACGGCGAAGTGAAATCCGGTCATGTCACCACAATCGAAGAATTTGGCGTTTTTATTTAAGTGAACGACGCCGACACCCTCATTTTCAGTGATATGTTTAACGATTGCACTCATGGAGACTTCAGGTGATTTTCCATCATTGCAAGCTTCAAAGGCATCCATGTAATCGGGGCCGAAAACGTAGCGTCCACATGTGCCATTATCTGAAATAGGCTTGTCCTCTTTGGGCTTGATCTGGATTTGGCTGGACATAAAACGTCCTCCATCCACCTCATTGGCGGTCATGAAGGTTACGTTTTTAGGCTGTTCATGCTCCATATCAATTTTACGCACACCAATTGTGGTCATTCCGGTTTGTGCGAAGTCATCAAATAAACGCTTTGTCACTGGCGGGGCGGCAAGAAAAATATCATCCGGCAGGATTACACCAAAGGCCATAGGTTCTTTATCTTGCAGATAATGTGCAATGCCAAGGGCAGGGCCGCCACCTGCTGTGGGATCGCTGACTGCACGTAATTTGCGTTTTCCTGTATTAGCAGAAGGATAACTTGCATCGATTTGTTGCTGGAATAGGGCTGTGTGTTCCGGCCTGCATAAAATTACGATATCAGTTGCACCAGATTCCATGGCCTCATCAATGGCATGCATGACCAATGGTTTATCACCTAGCGGGAGCAAAGGTTTGGGGATTGCCTTTGTTGGGTGACCCATGCGCGTGCCTTTTCCGGCTGCAGGGATAATGACGGTGTTTACAACTGATGGCAGGCTTTCACTTGTTGCATCTTGTTCACTCATATCATTATTACGTTTACTTTGTCTTGGTGCGCTATGCGTCGGTGTGCCTAGAAGCTTTTCCGGTTCATCTGAAGTGAAGCGCTGGGCACCGCCTTTTATGGCGGCTTGGGCATGTTCAGGTGAGTTCACAATATAGGCATTGACCTTATATCCTGCTTTTGTGGCTTCGGGGCCGTAAATAGGTAAAAGGTTTTCTATTTGGCCTTCGTTCATGCCACCAAAGAAATGTACATAATCCGGTTTTACTTTATCTGCAATCTTTTGCCATTCATCCGTTTTTTCAAAAAAGATCAAGAGACCGGTTTCGGTTTCTCTGTTATCAAAGCTTTGAAAGGCTGTGAGGCAATCACTGTTGAAGCTAGTAACGAGAGGCTGCAGCTTTTTGCTGAAATTTGTGACCGGATCATTGAGGGTGTCAGATAAAGCTTTTGCCATGCCTTCTGTCTGATGTGGTTGGACTTCAGTGCTATCGATTTTCATTTCTATTTGCGGGCGTAAATTGCGCGCTACACAATCGGTGAGCGCGTCTTCCAGCGGAACAAAACTTAATGGGATGCCTCTAGGGTTTTTTTGCAGAAACCCACGTTCTGCCATGTCTTTGACTTCATCAAGGGTGGATTCAGATATAAGCTTTCTTTCTCCAGTTTGAGGGTCAAAAAGTTTGTTGCTATAGGCTAAAACCAGATGATTATCAGATGTAATGCGGCTATCGAATTCTACCCATTTTAAGCCCATATCGGAGGCGGTTTGAAAGGCTTCTTTGGAATTAATAGGGGCGTGATTGCCAGCCACTCTGTGGCCGATAACATTATCTGTGTTTATTTCCTTAGTCATAGGATATTCCCGCTCCTATTAAAATAATCCCGACTCATTATTATTTTTATTATTTAATGTCGTTTTTACAGGAAGAGGGTATTTTATGCAAGAAAATAGGGGTTATCCCTTCAGGAAGATATCCGGAATATCACACGTGAATTTTTCACAGCCGCGCTCTATGGCTTTTCGGGCTACTTCAGGGTGGTTCAGGTGATAGGCGTTAATCTTGTAGCCCTTATTTTTGATATCATTTGCAATATCATCTGTCAGGTAAAGTGCATGAACGTGAATGTAATCAGCTTGCGCGCGCGTGGCATAATCTTCCCAAAGACTTGTTGTATCTGTTTTGATAAGTATGCCTGTCTGGAATTGTTTGTAGGTGTGTGATTTTAAGGCCTTCAGAGATTCTGCTGCAAAGCTTGTGATAAGAGGAAGATCTTTATTTGATGTATCAGCATAAAATGTATCAAGTACATCGCCTACAATTTCAGGGAGTAGAAATTCATCCCCTTTATTGGGTTTAAGCTCTATCTGGCAGTGCAGGCCTAATTCTTTTGCCTTGCCAAGATATTCTTCGAGTGTTGGAATTTTAGCATTCATGGCGGCTAAGGCAAAATGTCCTGCGATATTTATATCCTTGAGGTCTACATAGTTCATATTTGAAATTAGGCTGTTTTGATGAGCACAGCGCATAAGGCTGTCGTCATGTGAAATAACAGGAATATGGTCTTTGGTCAGGCGGACATCAAATTCAACATGTGATAGGCCAAGGGTAGCCGCCTTTTCAAGGGCTTCAATGGTGTTTTCTGGTGCGAGGACTCCTGCGCCTCTATGGCCGATTATGCGTTCTTTCATTATATTTCCTAATGTCTTGTCATTCATAGGCACTAAACGGTTAATATACAAGATAATTTACAAGTGCGATATAAAGTGCTGGATCACTATTGGGAAGGTGCTAAACTCTGGAACATTCAGGAATAGAGGAGGTTTAAACATGTCAGTATTACCTATGCCGGATTTTAACCCGTTTGCAAATCGTAAGAAAAAAAGGAATATTTTAGTTCGCATCGTTCAGGAGGCGCATTTTTTAACATGGTTAGGTAAGCAGAAAAAGACTCTTCAGGCATTATGTGCAGAGCAGGGGTTTAAAGGGAAGCCAGGGCAAGGGCTTTTATATACTGACAAGGAAGGTAAAGCCGAGGCCATTTATTTTGGCTTGAATGATAATGTTTCTTATGTAGATGGCGCACAGATATGTGACTTTATAAATCGGCAATTTTCCGACGGATTTTTGAAAAATATAACCTTTTCATTCGAAGTGAAATCACCCAATAAAATCTATGAAAAGACATTTGAGAAACTCTATGTCGGTTTTGGTTTAGGGTGTTATGACTTTACAGCCTATAAGAAAAAAAATAATGATGCTCATAAGCCTAAATTGTTTCTGGATAAAGCGCATAAAATCGATACAAAACGAATTGAAAATATAGTATCTTCGGTGTGTTTTTTACGTGATTTGGTAAATACGCCAGCCAATGATATGCACCCAGAGGCGCTGGAAAATGTAACCAAGGCATTGGCAGAAGAATATAAAGCAACATGTAAGGTTATAGTCGATAAAGATCTTATAAAAAAGAATTTTCCTCTTATTTATACAGTTGGAAAGGCTAGCGAAAATCGCCCGCGTTTGATTGAATTAAAATGGGGCAATAAAAGCCATCCTAAAATTGCTTTGGTCGGCAAGGGCGTTTGTTTTGATACAGGTGGTCTGGATATCAAACCATCTCAATATATGTTGCCGATGAAAAAGGATATGGGAGGGGCGGCGCATACACTTGCGCTGGCGCATTTGATTATGGCGCTGAGGCTTCCGGTTCAATTGCACCTGTTAATACCGGCTGTTGAGAATTCAATTTCAGGCAATGCCTATCGACCGTCTGATATTTTACGATCACGCAAAGGTTTAACTGTCGAGGTTGGTAATACGGATGCAGAAGGGCGTTTGGTGCTGGCTGATGCGTTGACTTATGCGTGTGAAAGTGATCCTGAGCTGATTGTTGATTATGCGACGCTTACGGGGGCGGCACGTATTGCGCTTGGCTTTGATCTTCCGGCGTTGTTCTCTAATAATGATAAAACGCTTGATGAGATAAGGGATATCTCTAAAAAGGTAGGTGATGCGGTGTGGCCCTTGCCGCTATGGCAGCCATATAAGAGGGACTTGGACAGTTCTGTTGCCGATATCAGTAGTACAGGCGGTAAAGCCGGGGCTTCAACGGCTGCGCTTTTCTTGCAAAGTTTTATAAATAATGCCATTGAATGGGTTCACATGGATGTCTATGCATGGGAGCAAAGCGGTAAGCCGGGGCGTCCTAAAGGTGGAGCCGATACTGGTTTACTTGCTCTATGGGCTTTTCTGGAAGATCGTTATAGTAAGAAATCGTAAAAAACGTATTGCCAAGCAGGGAGCAGCTTATTAACGTGCAAATCATTATTTATTATCAGGAGCGTTAAAACATATGACTTTTGTTGTGACGGAAGCTTGTATTAAGTGCAAATATACCGATTGTGTTGAAGTTTGTCCGGTTGATTGCTTTTAT
>DCKO01000039.1:0-4861 GCA_002320665.1 Micavibrio sp. UBA1672 | reverse complement strand
TATAGATTGTGGTGTTTGTGAACCAGAATGCCCTATAGAGGCTATATTGCCTGATACAGATGGTAAGGCTGAAGAATGGCTAGAGGTTAACCGTAAATATGCTGAGGAATGGCCAGTTTTAACAGTTAAAAAAGACCCGATGCCAGAGGCCGAAGAAATGAAGGGGAAGCCTAATAAGTTCAAGGAAGATTTTAGTCCAGAGCCTGGAGAGGGCGACTAATTCATTTAAGTTGATAAAAGGAGAAAATGATGAGTTTTACTGCAATTAAAGCCGAGGAGCAAAGTCCTCTGAAAAGCAATCCGGAATGCCGCGGTCGTATCTATGACAGCATTCTGGATACAATTGGTGCAACGCCTTTGGTGCGTGTATCTAAATTCATGGAAAAATATAATCTGGAAGCTGAAATTCTGGCCAAGCTGGAGTTTTTTAATCCTATTGCCTCTGTTAAAGACCGCATTGGCTTTGCCATGATTGAGGCTGCAGAACGCGATGGTTTGATTACACCGGGCAAGACTGTTCTTATTGAGCCGACTTCAGGCAATACTGGTATTGCGCTGGCATTTGTTGCGGCCTCTAAAGGGTATCGTTTGATCCTGACTATGCCAGAAAGTATGTCCATAGAGCGCCGTAAAATGCTGCGCTTTTATGGTGCAGAATTAGTGCTGACACCGAAGGAAAAAGGTATGAATGGCGCGATTGCAAAGGCCGAAGAGCTTTTGGGTGAATATGATGATTCATTCTCACCAGGGCAATTCTCGAATCCTGCTAATCCACAAATTCATCGTGAGACAACGGCTGAGGAAATCTGGAAAGATACGGATGGAAAATGTGATATTCTGGTTTCTGGTGTCGGCACAGGAGGTACTTTAACAGGGATTTCTCAAGTGCTTAAGGAGCGCAAAGCTGATTTTAAAACTTATGCGGTCGAGCCGGAGGAAAGCCCAATTCTTTCTGGAGGGCAGCCAGCACCTCATAAGATTCAAGGTATTGGTGCAGGCTTTGTTCCCGAGATTCTGAATACTGATTTGATTGATGAGCCTATTAAGGTTAGCAGTGATGCTGCTATTGAGACGGCGCGTGAAATTGCCAGATTGGAAGGTATTCCCTGTGGTATATCTTCTGGCGCAGCCTTTGCAGCATCTAAAGAGCTGGCTTTGCGTCCTGAAAATAAGGGTAAGCAGATTATTGCAATCATTCCATCTTTTGCCGAGCGTTATATCTCCACAGCATTATTTGATGGTTTAGCTGATGACTAAGTGATTGAAAACATATGCACAAAACGCCCTTTGGTAAAATTTTAGGGCGTTTTTTATGCCTTAATCATTTACGCCGAGTTTATCCTGTAGGGACGAGCTTGAAGTTGTATATTCAAAGCGCAATTTTGCATCAGGTTTGCAGTAGCGGAATGCTTGACGTGACATGAGTGCAGCTTCATGAAAGCCGGAGAGGATTAGCTTCAATTTACCCGGATAATAATTAATATCACCAATAGCAAAAATACCTTTACTAGACGTTTCGAATTTTTCTGTATCGACTGGTATCAGGTTGTTATCAAGGTTTAAGCCAAAATCTGCGATGGGGCCGAGTTTCATGGTTAAGCCAAAGAAGGGGAGTAATGTATCACATTCTATGGCTTCAATTTGCTTCTTGCTATTGAGGATCTCAACGGCTTCAAGCCGACCATTTGAGCCAATAAGCTTTTTGACTTGGCCTATGGTTAAATTCATTTTTTTAGTATCAACGAGTTCACGCATTTTATTGACGCTATCAGGCGCGGCGCGGAAATTATCGCGTCTGTGAACTAACCTTAGGGAATTGGCAATAGGCTGTAAATTTAATGTCCAATCCAGAGCGGAATCTCCACCGCCTACGATCAGGATATTCTTGCCTTCGAATTTCTTCATTTCTCGAACGGCATAAAAGACAGATGTACCTTCATAGTCCTCAATTTCGGGAATAGGGGGCTTTTTGGGCATGAATGAGCCGCCACCTGCCGCAATAACGATGCATTTTGCTTCAAAAATAGTGCCAATGTCTGTTGTAAGGCGCCATTTATCATCATCGATACGCTCCAGCTTTTCAGCCATTTGCTGAAAATGAAACTCTGGATTAAATGGTTTTATTTGCTCCATGAGCTTATCTGTAAGGTCTTGCCCTGAAATCTCGGGATATGCCGGTATATCATAGATGGGCTTTTCAGGATAAAGCTCAGCGCATTGTCCGCCTGGTCGGTCCAGTATGTCGATCAAGTGGCATTTAAGATCCAAAAGACCTAGCTCGAATACAGCAAAAAGGCCGCATGGGCCTGCGCCTATAATGACTACATCTGTTTCAATGGTTTTACTCATAGTTGGAATAATATCTTTGTATAATAATTAGAGAATGCCATGTGATAAAATATGAAAGAAGACAAGTAAAGAGCTTTTATGGATCATCAAGCAAAGATTTTAATTCATATAGCTTCTCAAGTGCCTCGCGTGGACTAAGTTCATCAGGAGATAATGATTTAAGCGCTTCTAGAGCAGGGGTAATAGTTTCTTTTTCATCTGGCTGAGTGTTTTGACTAAAAAGTGGCAGGTCGGCACCGGATTTTTTGTTGGTGCCGGAGCTTTCTAGTGAACGTAATATCTTTTGTGCATCTGAAATTACGGATTGCGGTAAGCCAGCCAATTTGGCTACGTGAATACCATAGGACTTTTGTGCTGCACCCTTGGCAACTTTATGCAAAAATATTATATCTTTTTGCCATTCTTTGACCTGCATGCTGTGGCAGGACATGTTTGGTAGTTTGTCCTCAAGAGTTGTAAGTTCGTGGTAGTGAGTTGCAAATAATGTGCGGCATTGGTTTTTATTGTGCAGATGTTCCAAGCATGCCCAAGCAATAGACAGGCCGTCATAAGTTGATGTTCCACGGCCAATCTCATCAAGTATTACAAGCGATTTAGGCGTGGCATTGTTAAGTATTGCTGCAGCTTCTACCATTTCGACCATAAAGGTTGATTGTCCCTTGGAGAGGTTGTCAGATGCGCCTACACGGCTAAAGACTTTGTCAATAACACCTATTTTAGCTTTTGTTGCAGGCACATAGCATCCGGCTTGTGCAAGAATTGCAATAAGTGCATTTTGTCGCAAGAAAGTGGACTTACCGGCCATGTTTGGTCCGGTTAAAAGCCAGACAGAATCCTTTTTATCCATTGTACAGTTATTTGGTGCAAAATTATTGCTATCCTTTTGCAAAGACTTTTCAACAACTGGATGTCGGCCTTGTGTAATATCAAACACTTTGGATGTGTCTAATTCTGGTTTAGTGTAATGCATATCTTCTGCGAGTAAAGACAGAGATGTGCTCGCGTCTATTTGTGCGAGTGTGGCTGCAATAATTTGTATTGATTGTGCTTGAATTATTGTCTTATGGGCTAATGTTTCAAAGATTTCATTTTCAAGAGCTAAGCTTTTATCTGCGGCGGAAATTATATCGCGCTCAAGTTCTGATAGCTCCGTTGTTGTAAAGCGCACAGCGTTGGCAGTGGTCTGGCGATGTATGAATGGATTATTATCGCTTGGTGCCATAAGAGCATCAGCTTTTTTTGTGCTAACATCTACAAAATAACCAAGCACGTTATTATATTTAATCTTAAGGGCATCAATGCCTGTCATATGTTGATATGTGCTTTGAAGCTGTGCGATAAGGTTTCGGCTATTATCTCTAAGCTCTTTTAGTTGATCAAGCTTGGCGTGGTAGCCTGTTCTTATAAAGCCGCCATCTTTCATGGCGGCAGGCGGTGTATCTACCAGAGCTGCTTTTAGCTCATCATGCAGGTTTGAAAGCTCTGGTGATTGTTTCAGGCTTTTCTGGAAATTGTGCAAAATAGGACTGTCTTCTTTGTGTAAGGCAGATAGTATGATTTCAGCAAGGGCGAGCCCATCGCGAATAGCACATAAGTCTTTTGCATTGCCGCGCTCAAGCGTTATGCGTGAAAGTGATCTGTGAATATCCGGCACCAATTTGATATAATCAATAATTTGATCTCTAAGGTTGTTATGCGCAGAAAAATATTCAATGTAATTCAAGCGCTGTTGTATTTTTGTAATATTAGTCAGAGGTTTTGCTATTTGTTCGCGTAATAAACGAGATCCTGCCGCAGAAGACGTGTAATCAATGACATGAACAAGACTGTTTTTGCTTTCTCCCTCTATTGTGCGCAATATTTCAAGACTTTTGAGCGTAGTGGTGTCAATTACCATGAAATCGCTCTTCTCAATTTTTAGAGGTTGATCAAGGTATGGGAGCTTACCTTTTTGTGTTGTCGCAATGTAGTGAATCAGGTTTATGATGCACGTGCTTTCAAGTGGCGCAACGCTCTGTAGGGCAGGTAGAATAGAATTTTTTAACGGCGCGTATTCTTTAAGGATATTTTCTTTAATATCTAATGTTGTATTTTCCAGATATGTAATTGTTTTTTCAGTATTATTAATAATATTTTCTAAGGTCTCTTTATCCTGTGTATTGATAAGGATTTCTTGCGGTTCTATAGTTGTGATATCTGCGTCTAGGTCATTTAAGGTGCTTTTTTGCGTAAAAAATGCACCCGTAGAGAGATCGGCCCATGCTAGAGCTACTTCTGATCCATTTACAGTGATGCAGCATACATAATTGGCTTTTCCTGATTCTAATAATGGATCTTCGGTCAGTGTGCCCTGTGTGACGATGCGAATGACTTCACGGCACACGAGCGCCTTTGATGCCGGTCGTCCTTGCGCCTTGACACGCGCCTTTGCCTCATCGGGGGTTTCTTTTTGCTCACAGATAGCAACTTTATGACCTGATTTTATGAGTTTTGCCAGATAAGGCTCATAAGT
>DCKO01000080.1 GCA_002320665.1 Micavibrio sp. UBA1672 | reverse complement strand
GCAGGATGCGTTGCGCAAGCTGAAGGTGACTTCATTATGGAGCGCGCGCCTTATGTGGACATGGTCTTCGGTCCACAAACCTATCACGAACTTCCTGAAATGGTTCTCAAAGCCACTGGCGAAGACCGCGTGATCAATACCGAATTCCCTAGCATCTCAAAATTCGATCATCTGCCCGACCAGCACACAATCGAGGGCGCGGCGGCTTATCTATCCATCCAAGAGGGTTGCGATAAATTCTGCACCTTCTGCGTTGTGCCATATACACGCGGCGGCGAATATTCCCGCACAGCCACAGAAATCATCGACGAAGCCAAACGCCTCGTTGATCAAGGTGTACTAGAAATCACTTTACTGGGGCAGAATGTAAATGCCTTCCACGGCACAGGGCCAGATGGTAAAACATGGAGCCTAGCCGATCTGATTGTTGCGGTCTCTGAAATTAATGGATTAGAGCGCATCCGTTATACTACCTCACACCCGCGCGATATGGATGATGATCTTATCGCCGTACATGGCGAGGTGATGAAGCTTATGCCCTTCCTGCACCTCCCCGTACAAAGCGGTTCGGATAAAATCCTGAAAGCCATGAACCGCAAGCACAAAGCTGATCTCTACCGCGATGTGGTTGCCCGTTTGCGCAAAGCCCGCCCAGATCTGGCGTTCTCATCTGATTATATCATCGGCTTCCCCGGTGAAACGGAAGAAGACTTCGAGGACACAATGCAGCTCGCCCGTGATATCGGCTATGCATCTTGCTACTCCTTTAAATATAGCGCCCGCCCCGGTACGCCTGCTGCCAATATGCAAAACCTCGTCATGGATCATATCGCTTCGGAACGCCTGAGCCGTTTCCAAGCCCTGATCAATGAGCAGCAACTCGCCTTTAACAAAAAATGCGAGGGGATTGAAATGGATATCCTCTTCGAGAAAAAAGGTAAAAAAGAAGGCCAGATTTCCGGCCGCTCCCCCTATTTCCAATCCGTTCACGTACAAGGGCAAGAGCGCCTGATCGGTACAATCCAAAAGGTGCGCATCTCCGAAGGCTTTGAAAACTCCCTGACCGGAAAACTTGTCCTTGAAGACGGTCAGGTTCTAAACAGGGCTTAGAGTAAGCCTATAAAATATGAATGATAAAAAAGAACTAGTTGCAGAAATCTCTAGCGGTTTATTTTTCTTATCCAAAACCATGGGATCAAACCAATATGATTATGGATTTGCTGCGCAGTTATATGAATTGGATAAAAATTCTCTAACAACTTCTTATCTTAAAATAATCGCCAAAGAAAAAGAAGCGGTTAATAAAGAATACTCTCTTGATATAGACGATAATATTGATAATGAATTTTTTGATAACCAAGTAACTATCAAAAGCAAAAAAGGTATGGGAATTGGGTTTATAGAAAAATTTATAAATAAAATTTTTGATAAAAAAATTGGTAATTACAAATATGTCTCGTGGAAAATGACAGATGATATTCATTTACTCTTCGATTGGAATATTCCTGATGAATTTTATATGTATGATTACCATAGAAGCTATGAATGTAGTGAAGATAAGGAAGTATGCCACCAATCAGGCAAGTCATTATTCCTACCTATTGAAGGTAATGAATTTCTGATACTCCATTTTCATGCCGAGGGTAAAAATTCTGATATTTTGGCATATACGGTGGAATCTATTGAAAAACAAGACTAACCTCATAAAACAAATATTTCTAAAAACTCTGAAGTATTGGAATAGTAATTATTCACAAAATATTTATTCTTATGTATAATGCTGGCAATGGACAATAATTATGGTGATACTGCGATATGGGAATTCCAGACAAAACCGTCGACCAATATTTTATTGATTATGGTGATCGGGCCACTGCCGAAGCCCTGAACGTTGTAGAAAAAATTGTAAACAGCCCCAAAAATGCAACTCACCCCCATGCACCGGATCATATAAAAGCCCTGATTATAGAAGCCCAACAGGATCAAATGTTTCTGGGCATGCTTCATGATTTTCAATACTCCGAACCAGAAAAAGAACTACGTGAAGAATGGAGGCAGGGCAATTCTGATTTATATCTAGAAAATTTTAGAAATTACACTGAAGGAGACTATGAAAAATACGTCAGACCTCTACTTAAATACTTTCTGGAGCAAACCATCCCAAGTGACTTTATGGCAACTGACGAAGGCTATGTATTGCCTGATAAGGTAATAAGTCTTCACACCAAAACAAACCAGATTGATTTTGAAGATTTATACAAAGTAAGAGACGCCCTGCAGGCAATTGCAGAAAGAGAAAAAAGCAACACACAAAATGAAATAATACCTGATTATGCACCCCAAACAGAACTCTGCGGCAAATTTAAAAAACAAAGTTTCACACCAGCGTCACATATTGATAGCTATTTAGCTCAAAACCTAATCTTTTCAGTAAAAAATCTTTTAAGTGATCAAATAAGACGTGATCAAAATGCTGCTTTCAAAAAAGAATTGAAAAGCGGCAAATCAAGCTTGGTATATAGTGGGGAAGAAGGAAAAGTGTATATGATACACGATAAAAATGCTGCTAAAAAACAGGGGTTTGGAACCAAATGGTGTATTTCTGCAAAAGATGATAGAGACAATTTATTCGATAGCTATAATGACGATGGCCCTATATTTTTCTTTATGCCGAAATTAAGCAAACAAGAAAAACAAGAAGCACAAAGCGCTGGCTTAAATACATTTAAACATGCCTTTGCCTATCAGGAAAAAGGCATTTTTAGAAACGAGCTTGATGAAAAAGCTTCCCCTTCAGGTTACATGAGCAGATTAATCAATGCCGCTGCAGAAAGTCTTGTGCCAGGTCAAAAAGAATATTTCCTGCAAATACTAAGCTCTTATCATCGCCCAGATAATTATAGTGAGGAAGAACGTGCCAATTCTGCGGCATGGAAACAACAAATAGAAGAAGCACAAGATGTAGATAATTCCCTATTATCTAATGGCTATATGATTTTCCAATTGCATAGGATACTTGATAATACTCGTTTGCCGTCACTATCTGTTGATGATTATACACAGAAAGAATTATCTCTGCTGAAAAAGGCAATATTGGAAGATAAAAAAGAACTATTAGATAACGCTTTAAAAGATGAGGAGTATTCATTTAATTATAACTATGATGATGACCCTCCTGAAACTTATGAAGGCAATCCTGTAGAACTACTTTATTAGATTAAACTATATACCCTCACTCCAATCCATTAAAACAAAAAGATAATCTACAAAATTATACTTTTCTTCGTATTTTCGAGTTATACTATAGAATAGTTATAACAGCTATGGGGCATAACATTTGACGCAGACAATCGCATTGGAGTTCGAGAATAATTCCCAAGCTCAGCTCCTATTCGGTGAATTACACGGCAATCTTTCCTATCTAGAGGATAAGCTTGGTGTATCCATCAGTGATCGCGGCAACGCCCTGAGCATTTCCGGCACAAAAGACGGTGTTAAAAACACAAAATTTATTCTGGAATCTTTATATAAAAAGCTCGAAGATAAAGCGCTGGAGAATATCTCCCCGTCTCATATTGATACGGAATTACGATTTATAAAATCACCCGAATTACGAAAGCGCAAAAAAATGCCCGATCAGGAAAATAATAATAAGCTGGCGATAAAAACGCGTGTAAAGACGATTGCACCACGCTCTCCCGCACAGGCCGATTACCTCAAGAATATTGCCAAGCACGATATGGTCTTCGGGCTTGGCCCCGCGGGTACGGGTAAAACCTATCTTGCTGTGGCGGCTGGCGTTGATATGTTCCTCAAAGGTGAGGTTGATCGCCTGATTTTCTGTCGCCCCGCCGTCGAAGCAGGCGAAAACCTTGGCTTTCTACCCGGTGACATGCGCGAGAAAATTGACCCCTATATCCGCCCTATCTATGACGCCCTGCACGATATGATGCCGTGGGATTTTATGATGAAACGTATGGAAGCTGGCGATATCGAAATTGCCCCCCTCGCCTTTATGCGCGGCCGAACCCTCGCCAATAGCTTCGTCCTGCTCGATGAAGCACAGAACTCAACCTGCGCCCAGATGAAGATGTTCCTGACCCGTATGGGTGAAAACTCCCGCATAGTCATCACTGGCGATATCAGCCAAACCGATTTGCCCAAAGGGGTGAAATCCGGCCTGAATGAAGCCGTTGAAATCCTGCATGGCATACCTGATATACATTTCACCGAGTTTACCGCACAGGACGTTATCAGACATTCTCTTGTTCAAAAAATCGTAAGCGCCTATGACAAAGCCAAAGACTAAACCAACAACAGAGATATGCATTTCAGTTCAATCCCATTTATGGGATGATGTCGATATGAATGAAATAGCCTCAAGTGTTGAACATGCGCTGAATATTGCCTTAGAGGAAGTCGGAAAGTCCCGTGAAGCCGTACAAGAAATCAGCATTGTTCTAGCCAATGATGATTTTGTTCAAGAGCTTAATGCTACTTACCGAAATAAAAACAAACCCACAAATGTTTTGTCCTTTCCGCAAACCGAAATTGATGAATTTGAATATCTGGAATTCATCGACTCACTGGGCGACATCATATTATCCTATGAGACCCTGAACAAGGAAAGCAACGAGCAAAACAAAACCTTTATCGACCATATGAGACATTTGCTGGTTCACGGAGTCTTGCATCTTTTGCACTTTGACCACGAAAGCGAAGAAGATGCGACCAAGATGGAAAGTCTCGAGATTAAGATTTTAAACAAAATTGGTGTAAAAAATCCGTATGAAATACTATGAGACTATGGCATAATGGGACTTTAGACAGATGTTTGAAATGAATAAAGAAAATAACCTAATTTCCGACGAGGAACCTCCTTCGCGTAGCGGCGAGGAACCTGATAGGCAAAATGACAATAATGGCGAAGCTGGACTTGTTTCCTTTGTGAAACATGTCCTTAAGTTCAAATCCGACTCATCCCTTCGCGATACAATCGAAGAATATATCGAAGAAGAAAACGGCCACAGCGATCACGACTCGGTTTCATCTCATGAAAAGCTTTTAATATCCAATATTTTGGCTTTGCGTGACCTCAAAGCAGAAGATGTCATGGTGCCACGCGCTGATATTATTGCATTTTCCGACGAAACATCACATA
>DCKO01000075.1:14675-15170 GCA_002320665.1 Micavibrio sp. UBA1672 | reverse complement strand
TTTAATTGAAAGCGTCAACGAACTCGAAAAAGAACGCATTCGAGAAGAGGAATTACGCGCTGGCATGATCGCAGAGCTTACTTCGTCCCTCAAGTAATGAAATTGCCTTTTCCGTCATGGGCGCGATATAGCCTGCCTCGAGAATCCGTTGATATCGTTTATTCAAAAAAGACGCCCCGATATGGAACGTATCAAAACTATCTTCAAATTTGGCTTTCATGCCCTGACGGTGAAATCTTACTTTAAATCCTGTAGGGTCTTCATTGAAATCACATTCTTCGAGTGTGACATCATCAATGTCTTCTTCCCAATTTCTCGATCGAAATCGATTGTCACTTATGACCTTTTCAAGATGTTTATTACTGTTGATGTTTAACATAGCACATCCCACACATTTAAATATTGCCTGTTTGATTTAGGCATATTGTGCACTACACAATAATAAAAAGCAAGATTATTACTAAACACTGCAAATAAATTACAAGAATTACTTAA
>DCKO01000075.1:0-14364 GCA_002320665.1 Micavibrio sp. UBA1672 | reverse complement strand
AATTACAAGAATTACTTAAATATCACATATAAGGACTTAAAATTGGTATTTTTCTACAGTAAAAACTTGATAAAAATCAATTTTTTAAACTTCACCCATGATATGGACAACGAATCGGTTATCTTCTAGCGTTTTCACAAGCTCTTTGACGTGGTTCTTATCGCGGGCTTCAATTACAATATCCAGTTCTGCTCGCTTGAGCGAAACTGTTTGCATGAGACGCTGGTGTATCACTTCAATTACGTTTGCCCCTGCCTCCCCGATAATACGAGAAATATCAGAAAGCTGTCCGGGTGTATCATCAATTTCAAAACGCAAGCGTGCGATGCGTCCATCACGCACAAGACCGCGCATAATCAATGTAGAAAGTGTTCTGGAATCAATATTACCGCCACATAAGACCAGACCGACTTTTTTGCCTTTAAAATGATTCAGATTCTTTTGAATAACGGCCAGACCTGCACCTGCGGCGCCTTCTGCCACAAGCTTTTCGTCACTAAGGAGATCAAAGATTGCATTTTCGATTTCCTCTTCACTGGCAGAGTAAATATGATCAACCAGCTTCTTGATAATCTTTATATCTTTGCTGGAGGGTTCTTTTACTGCGATACCTTCCGCCAGAGTAGATGGCCCTGCCTTGAATTTTCTTTTTTCCACTTGCGCCATAACAGCGTCAAAGTTTTCTGCCTGTGCTCCGATTATTTCAATATCGGGTTTAATGCCCTTTAGAGCTGTAGCCACACCAGCCATCAAGCCGCCGCCGCCAATGGGAACAACAACCGTATCAAGATCAGGCACTTGCTCGATCATTTCAAGCCCCAATGTGCCCTGCCCGCAAACAACGGCATCATCATCAAAGGGATGAATAAAGGTCATATCTTTTTCTTCAGCCAAACGCATGGTTTCACCGACTGATTCATCAAAGTTATTACCATAGAGCACAACTTTTGCCCCGAAATCCTCGGTTTTCTGGATTTTATTAAATGGCGTCCCATTGGGCATAACAATAATTGAAGGAACTCCAAGGCGCGTTGCATGATAGGCTACACCTTGCGCATGATTACCTGCGCTGCACGCAATGACACCTTTTTCCTTTTGCTCTTTGTTCAGTGTCAAAAGCTTATTTAGCGCACCACGTGCCTTAAATGCATTTGTATGCTGCAAGTTCTCAAGTTTTAGATATAGCTCTATGCCTAAATGTAACGAAAGACGCGTTGCCTTGACGGTCGGTGTTCTTATCACCGCGTCTTTTATTTTCTCATGCGCTGCGCATACTGATCCAAAATCAATCGCCATAACTCATTGCCTTATATTCACAAGAACAGCAATGTAAAACTTTCTTTTGCGAATAGCAATGGCAGCAAATGTCAAAGGATATTATTTATGACCATCGGTCAGGATATGTAATGGATATGCGCCATAATCAGGCGGCGACATCTTGCAGGCTTGATAGTATTTGGCATATTTAGGAAGCTCCAGACTCACTAAGCTATTTTGGTTTTCCTGCAAGCGGCCAACCATGTTTCTAAGTGCCCGCTTGTTTCGAACATCTCCAGCACCACCCTTTATTTCGTTACCAACAGATATAAAGTCTTCAATACCTTTATTCAGCTCTTTAATCTTATTCATTGCCTGAGGCGTACACTCGACTTTTTCTTCCACCTCAATTTCGTCATCATAATTTAATTTGTAACCATCCTTGTGATAACCAGGCCATGGCCATTCTTGCTCGTTATTGGCTTTTGATTTTTGAGATGCTGTCAAGGATGGAGTGTCCCGATTCTTATTCTTTTTTGAATTATATACGGGTATAGAGCTACTGGACTTGCTTTGCGTTTTTTCAACGGCACTAACAGGCAGCATGCTGTACGTATATACAACCAGTACAATCAAGCAAAATGGAATAAAAAATTTCAAAGTCTTTTTCATGATCAAACCATAATATAACTGTTTTAAAGTATAGCCTATTCCAATACGAAAAGTAAAATACTACACATTAATTCTATCTTTTTATTTTATTATAAAGACCCAAAACCATAATTCTGGTATAGTGATTCTCAGATGGTTTACGATTCAGTAGCATATTCTAACCTCATATATGATCCGGATAAAATCATATCCGAACTTTCTTTTTTACTTACGTTTCATCCTACTAAAAATCAGGCTTTGTGCCTGATTTTCTGCGTTTAACACCTATTTTTTCAAAGGAGAATGCCATGACTAAGAAATCCCGCAAATCGCGCAATAATTCTGCCAAGGATAATATTCACCATTTTGCTCAGAAAGATACGTCTTGGCATCCTTTGGATTCGGAGATAGATGGACGTAGGGATCAGAAGTATCGCAAAAATATAAAGCCCAGATCCGAGGGACAAAAAGAGCTACTTGATGCTATTAAGAACTATAGCCTGACCATGGCAATTGGCCCTGCCGGTACAGGGAAAACCTATCTGGCCATATCCTCGGCAGCCAAGGCCCTCGAAGAAGGTCGGATCGAGCGTATTGTTCTTTCAAGGCCTGCTATGGAAGCAGGCGAATCACTTGGCTATTTGCCTGGTGATATGCAGGAAAAAATGGCCCCCTATCTTCGTCCGCTCTATGATGCGCTAGGCGACCGGATGGGCGGCAAACGCGTGCGCCAGTTAATTGAAGACGGGACTATCGAAATTGCGCCGATTGGTTTTATGCGCGGACGTACACTGAATAATTCCTTTGTGGTTATTGATGAGGCGCAAAACTGCACATACGGACAGCTCAAGATGATCGTCTCAAGACTTGGCTGGCATTCAACGATGGTAATTACAGGTGATCCCGATCAATCGGACTTGCTGGACGGCCTATCTGGATTGGCAGAAATTGCAAAACGTCTCTCTGTGCTTAAGAATGTAGCCATATGCAAACTAGACCAGACTGATATCGTACGTCACCCTCTTGTTTCAGAGATGCTTGGCGTGTTGTCCGATCAGGCTAGCGCCTAATAAAGAACTTCTGGCATATTGTGTATATTGATGATTGTGCCTTCGGAAAACTTATTTGGTTCTACGAAGGAATAATTAGCAATGCGAAGCTTTTGTGATGTTTCATCAATGGGGGTCGGTGTATTTTCTGTTTTTACACCCAAACTGTCAAAAATGCCTTTTAGCTCAAGCGCGAGTTGATTGGCGTTGCCGGCTTCTGCTGAAAACTCAATCACGAGAGGTAAAAACGACTTATTAAACCCCTGAGAATCATATGAATTCATACCCGTATCATCGGCTATCACATTGTCGACTGCAACATCAATTTCATTAATAATTTTTTGGCCATTTTGAAAGATTGAGCTAGCACCATGCTCATTTGCCCATTTGATAACCGCCTGAGCTAAAGCGCTTTCTTTTTCTAATTCATCCATTTTATTGTAACCCGCTATAAATTTTCAAAACTTTACATTGCCATAAAATAACATATTTATCCAACTTGACAAAAAAGGAATATTGTCCTATTATGTACAGGCGTTTATGGCTTTGAAAAAACCCATACGCTTGTAAAAACATTTTATGTGGTTTATACACCACTCAAACAAACTAAAAGAATATCATTTAAATTCAATACCTTAAGATTTTTGTTTTTTATTTTACAAACGAACTGAAGGATGATGAAAAAAATATTTTGACATTCAAACTAGACAAAAAGGCATTGCGTTCTGCTCCCTTTTCGCTAAATTCGTTGTCATGCATTGGCTTTTCTTTACATCAATTGTTGTTTTTGGCGCAACAGGCATCCATTTCTTTTCCAAGTTGGCAAAGGGTACGATGGACCCGTTTGTCGGTCTTGTTTACACAACGGGGGCAGCCTTTATGTTTGCCCTGCTCTTTTTGCCTATGGCGCAAGGTGATTTGGCTAGATCCTTTTCCACCTATAATAAAGGCGTTGTTTTTTACGCGCTCGTTGGACTTTGCATCACGATTGCGCATATCGGCATATTCCTGATGTTCCGTGCCGATGCCCCGATGAGCATCGCGACACCGTTAGCACGTTTTGTTCCTGCTATTCTTGCAGTTTTTCTTGGGGTTTTCTTTTTTCATGAAAGCCTTAAACTCACACAAATCTTGGGTTTGGTTTTAGCCGTAATTGCTGTTTTTCTAGTCACAAAACCTGCCTGATTTATGCTATAATAATAGCTGGTAAAAATAAATAAGGGACAAAAACCAACCATGCCTAAATACGACCCACCGCTTAAGGATATTCAATTTGTCTTAAATGAGGTTTTGAATGTTGATCAGCTCTCTAGCCTAGAAGGGTTTGAAGATTTCTCGGGCGAGCTTGCGGAGCAGATTATCGAGGAAGGCGGGAAAATCTGCAAGGATATTCTTTTCCCCTTAAATCAGAGCGGCGATGAAGAGGGCTGCACCTTTGATAATGGTGAGGTTAAAACGCCTAAAGGCTTTAAGGAAGCCTATGACACATTTGCCGAAAATGGCTGGGGCGGTTTAGCTTGTGATCCCGAATATGGCGGGATGGGCATGCCTGTGGCGGTGAATACCGTCATGCAGGAAATGATCTGTAGTGCGAATATGTCTTTCGGAATGTATCCGGGTCTTTCGCAAGGGTGCTATGAGGCTTTGCATCAATTTGGAACGGATGAGCAGAAGCAAACCTATCTGCCTAAGTTGATCGAGGGTGTGTGGTCTGGCACGATGTGCTTGACCGAGCCGCATTGCGGGACTGATCTGGGTTTGATCAAAACCAAAGCCGAGAACGGCAAGGACGGCGCTTATAAGATCACAGGCACCAAGATTTTTATCTCCGCCGGAGAGCATGATTTAACCGAGAATATTGTGCATCTGGTTCTTGCTAGACTGCCTGATGCGCCAGAAGGTGTTAAGGGAATATCCCTGTTTGTTGTGCCGAAATTTATGCCTGAAGGCAACGGCGTGGGCGAGCGTAATAACGTGGCTTGCGGGTCGATCGAGCATAAGATGGGTATTCATGCGAACTCGACTTGTGTGATGAATTTTGATGATGCCTATGGCGAGCTTGTCGGTGAGCCGCATAAGGGTCTCAAGGCCATGTTTATCATGATGAACGCGGCGCGGCTTGGCGTTGCTATGCAAGGGCTTGGTATTGCGGAAGTGGCATATCAGAATGCTGTAGTGTATGCCAAAGACCGCTTGCAGATGCGTAGTCTTACGGGGGTCAAAGCGCCTGATAAGCCCGCCGATCCGATTATTGTGCATCCGGATGTTCGGCGCATGCTCTTGAAATCCAAATCTATTATTGAAGGGTGCCGCGCTTTGGCTTATTGGACGGGGCTTTCTCTTGATTTGGCTGAAAAAGAAACCGATTCGAAAAAGGCCAGACAAGCCGATGATCTGGTTGCCCTCCTCACCCCGATTATCAAAGCCTATCAGACAGATATGGGTTTTGAGCTGGCCAATGATTGCCTGCAATGTTATGGCGGGCATGGTTATATTCGTGAATGGGGCATGGAGCAATATGTGCGGGATGCGCGCATCGCCCAGATTTATGAGGGCACGAACGGGATACAGGCGCTTGATCTTATTGGCCGTAAAATGGCGCAAGGGTATGGGCGTTTGCTGCGGCGGTTCTTCCACCCTGTGCAGGAGTTTATCAACGAGCATCAAGCCAATCAGGATATGCAGGAATTTATCTTCCCCTTAGCCAAGGCCTTTGCCAAGCTCCAGCAAAGTACGGCGATGGTTGCGCAGAAAGGCTTGAAGAACCCCGATGAAGCAGGCGCGGCGAGTGTGGATTATTTGAGGCAATTTGCGTTAGTGGCTCTGGCCTTTATGTGGTGCAAGATGGTGCTGGTGGCAAAGGCAAAGCTGGAGTCTGGTGAAGGCGATAAAGATTTTTACGACGCCAAGATCAAGACAGCGCAATTTTATATGGCTAGAGTTTTACCCGAATCGGATGCGCGATTTAAGATGGTGCTGGCTGGCGCGGATACGTTGATGGTTATGGATGAGGCTGCGTTTTAACGCTCCCCTTCAGCGTCACCCCCGCGATGAGCAGAGCGAATTTATACAGCGGGGGTCCATATGCGAGCGGCAAAGCCGCTCACTTTTTTCTGGATCCCCGCCGTCCAAGCACGCCTTTGGGCGTGCCGCGGGAATGACGATTATTTTATAGGATCTTGACTGTAGTTTCTAAAGTCTTCTAAGCAACGTAATCTTGATATCGCCGTAAGTTTTTTCTTCATCCATGATGCACTTCTCCGGCAGATTTATAGCGGCTTGTTTTTCTGTTTCGCAGACGATCCAAGCGCCATCGGCGAGCCAGCCGCCTGTCACCAGCATGGGTAATATTGTATCCACTAACCCCTTATGATATGGCGGGTCGAGAAAGACTAGATCAAACGAATAATCGGAACACGCCCCCAATTTGGACGAATCTTTTAGCCAAAATTTTACTTCTATTTCAATACCTAAAGCTTGTGCATTGTCTTTAGCACAATCCAGAGATGCTCTGTGCTTATCTACGAAAATGCAAGAACTTGCCCCGCGGGATAAAGCCTCGATGCCCAGTGCTCCGCTCCCGCAGAAGGCGTCAAGTACATGCGCGCCCTCAATACTCCCTCGGCTATGGAGCATATTAAACACAGCGCCGCGGATTTTGTCGCTGGTCGGGCGGATATCACGCCCCTTTGGTACGTCGATCCTTCGCCCCTTATATTTTCCGGCTATAACTCTCATATAAAAACTTATTACTCGTTTTCTGCAGGTTTTAAATCAGTCATTCTTTTTGATTTCACTAACTTACTAATGGATTTCTCAATGTTAATTAAATTTACTTTTTCTAGAACTATCAGATTTTCTTCCATAAAGAAGCCATCTCTAGACAGATTGGCATTAGCCTCCTGAAGTAGCCTAGTAGGATCATAAAAATTCAGGTTATATTTCTTATCATTAAAAATTAGAGAACATGAATGCCAGCCTTTTGCCTCTACCTCGTATTCATACTCACTAAAGTCTTCATCAATTAATAGTTTGTAGCTAGTCATAAAGTCCTCTTTAAGGTTAACTTTTCTTATCCTTGAAATAGCCCTGAATTTGGTGTTGTAGCACATTGGGTTTGACCTCGATCGCGTGCCCGCGCGGAAGCTTACCCAGAGAAAACGGGCCGTAATCCGTGCGGATCAGGCGGGTAACTTTTAGCCCCAGCGCTTCCATGACTTTGCGGATTTCGCGGTTTTTGCCCTCGCGCAGGGCAATCTTTAGCCATGTATTCGTGCCCTGCTTTTCCTGCTCGTCAATGGTGGCTTCGATGGATTTATACTGCACGCCCTCGACCTTAATTCCGGTCTTGAGACGCTCCAGCCTTTTGGGGTCGACTTTGCCGTGTACCCGCACGCGATAGCTCCTCTTCCAGCCAGTAGCAGGGAGTTCCAGATAACGCGACAACCCGCCATCATTGGTCAGGAGCAACAGCCCTTCTGTGTTTAAATCCAGACGACCTATGCTGATGACGCGCGGCAAGCCTTCCGGCAGTTTATCAAAGACAGTGTCACGCCCCTTTTCGTCCTTATGGCTTGTGACCAGACCGGCAGGCTTATGATACAGAAACAGCCGTGTTTCTTCTTCCGCGCCCAAGACTTTACCATCGACGGCGATTTTGTCCTCGTCCGTTACGTTCAAAGCCGGAGAGTTAATCACCTTGCCATTAACCTGCACGCGCCCCTTTTCGATCCATTTTTCGGCATCGCGCCGTGAACAAAGCCCTGCCCTCGCAATTCGCTTTGCAATTCTTTCGCCTTTATGCTTATCTTCGGCCATGAGCAATCCTTTTCAATTTTCAGAAGATGACCATATCTTTATGCGCGCCGCTATGGAAGAGGCAAAAAAGGCTGCTTCACGTGATGAAGTACCCATTGGTGCAATTATCGTTGATCCTACAACTAGAGAAATCATAGCGCAGGATGGGAACAGGACGCGGGAATTGAAAGACCCCAGTGCGCACGCCGAGGTTCTGGTAATACGTGAGGCCTGTAAACTTGCCGGAGCACAGCGCATTCCCGATCTAGATCTTTATGTGACGCTGGAGCCTTGTGCAATGTGTGCAGGTGCGATTTCCTTTGCCCGTATCCGGCGTGTGCTCTTTGCTGCCATAGATCAAAAAGGCGGCGGGGTTTTGCATGGCGGTAAATTCTATGAACAACCGACCTGTCACCACAGACCAGAAGTCCTTTATGGCTTGGCTCAAGATGAGGCTGTAGAAATACTTAGAACGTTTTTTAAATCCAAGAGATAATCATAAAATGCTTAATCCTTTGTATCTTATAGATTTTTTTACGTTTCCTTAGTAAAGTATGTCAAAAGTTTGCAAAATTATTGAAAATCCAATAAAATCTGTCTATAGTTTGAAAAAATGCGGGAAAACTGAGAATTTAGTTATATTGAAAGGGTGATAAAATGAGTGCAATGGGACATATGTCAAGGGGTGAGATTGAATCAGCTGGCGTGCGCGTTGGGGCTGATGGAAATCGTCAAGAAGTCCACTTAGATGTTAATCAAAGCCAAACAGTCGCAAAACAAATGGACCTCGTTGCTCCTGCGGATGGACGCGCTTCGGGTAGCGTTTATTTGAGCGAAGGTTGGACTGTTCGGCAAGATTCCAATGATGTCTCTCAGATCATGGAAAAACTTATTAATAGCGATTCCGTTACCGCAGGTGGTGTTATTAAAGCATTAAAAGAAATGCAGTCTGATGGTGCTGGTAACGGCATCAGAGTGACCTTTAGTGATGATGACTATTGGTTTAATGACGGCTCAGGTAAAAATGTAGAATTAACTGATGAACTGCTTGAAAAGATACTTGATGGTTCTATTTCAGATGCAAAAATCACCTTTGATAATAATGGCCGCGATTATGAAATTACAATCAAAGAAGGCGAAATTGTAGATTACCGTGACGGTTATGAGGATGAAATTCCTGAATCTGTAATGGAAATCGCAGAGAGAGTAGCACATGAGACTGGTGAAGCCGTAACTGTAGTCCCTATTACAGATGGGTATGACCCAGAAGGTTCCGTAGTCTTTGATGACAGATCGGGACCATATGCAGAAGAGAATCCCAGTAAGGTTGGTTATATCTTTGTCAATGATAAGGGTGAAATTATTAATATTCCTGATGACGGTCCAAGCGTTGGTAGTCCAGGTCACAGCAGCGACCTGACAATGGAGCCCGGCAGTAGTTCTAGTCGCCCAGGAGGCAGCAGTGATGGTCCACATATTTATAATCCGAGAGGAGAGGCAGGACCAATCAATGTCGATGACTATAAACCGGAAGAAAAACCAGAATTTGAATATGAACCATATGTAGACTGGCGTAAGATGCCTGTAGAGACGGCAGAAGACCTAGGTGAAATGTTGAAGCTCGCTGCTGAAGATAGTCTATCTATTTGGGTAGATGATCCGGAGATCATTGAAAACTTCCAACGTGAAATAGACACCATTATTGAGGCTGGCGGCTCCGAAGAGGACATGAAGGAAGCCCTTAAGAATGCTTATGAAGGCCTTAAAGAAACATTGAGTGAGTTACCAACCCGTGATGATATGATGGAGGGTCGACCTCGTGGTATGTGGATTGATAGTGTTTTAGAAGATGTTGATAAAAGAATCGATAATTTGGATAACCCTAGAGCCGAGAATGAAATTACATTTGATGCGGGAGATCTAGAAGGACATATTTACACTGATTGTTGGGGCACTGGAAACCTTAACCCAGATGGTGTTTTGCTGTCATATGAAGAAGGACAAGGTACTATTCCTCGTCTCGATGAAACGCTCAGTTTGCAAAATGCAATGTTAGAATACGCAAAATTAAAAGGTATAGAAATTGATCTCGGAAATACAGGCCCTAATGGGGATGGAGCAGATGGTCAATATGGTAAGATTATGACTGCACGTGTTGCAGATATACAGGGGCTCTTTGACATGGATGTTTCGGGTGTTGCAGATTCTAATCTAATGAATAGATTAAATACAGAAATTGAAGCACTCAAACTAGCACAAGACACACTTGTTGCATCTGCCGATAATACGGCGAGTGATGAATATACATCAGACGGTCAAACCTCTGTTGTTGGTTTCGGTAGCAAAGTCTAAAAAGATTTTAAAATAGACCGAAAAGAGCCTTTATTAAGGCTCTTTTTTTATGCAATATCGCCTCTTTAAATATTAAGCTTTCAAATAGATTACGCGCATGCAAAAAACCCATTACATGACTCCGAAAGGATATAAAAATCTGGCTGATGAGCTAGACTTTCTATTGCATAAGGAACGTCCAAAAATTGTCGATATTGTCTCTTGGGCGGCAGGCAATGGTGATCGCTCGGAAAATGGAGATTACATCTATAATAAAAAGCGCCTGCGGGAGATTGATCGGCGTGTGCGCTATTTGACCAAGAAGCTGGACGATACGCAGGTTGTTGACCCAAAAAATCAGCAAAATCTGGATCGTATTTATTTCGGAGCTACTGTGACTTACGCCAAGGAAGATGATAGCGAGATTACTGTTACCTTGGTTGATGTGGATGAAGCGGATTTTGATCAAGGGAAAATTAACTGGCATTCCCCTGTCGGGAAGGCCTTAATGAAAGCTGAAGAAGGTGATGTGGTTAGGGTTCGCACTGGTAATGGCATAGAAGAGATTGAAGTTATTCGTATCACTTATATGCAAGAATAGTAATTTTTTGGACTTTTCTATAAAATTACTGTAGAACTAAAAGAAAAAAGAAAAAAGAAAAGCGGTTGAATATGGCTTTTATCAATGACAATACAGGAAAATCGGTAACGCATGATCCCGAGCGCGGTATTTCAATGCATGAAATACCTGCAGGCCCTGATCCTATCTTTCCTTTTGTTCTCAAATGGCACGATAAAGACATAAAATTTGCCGGAGAAAATGAAATAAACAGATATCAAAATGATGAGGGTAAATGGCGTTTTAATTATGATTGGACCATCATTTCTTTGACGATACCTGAAGATTTTCCTGAAAATCTGGAAAATATTAAACAAGTCATTTCGGAAGCGCTTACTTGCTTTGGAGAAGGTTACGATAACTCTCGTGTAAACGAAGTCAAAGTTGCATTTGAAGAACGCGCCGAAAAAGCACAGGGGTTTTATTGATATGGAACCTGTGCCACAGATATATATAGACCAGCTTCATGAAGCAAAAGGCAATATTAAGGCAACACTGCATGTCCTGAATAATGTTGAAAGAGAACAATATATTCCTCTTGACGACCTGCTTGATACTGTCAGAAATATGTCAGCCGCCATGCCCCAGAAAATACGTGATAGAGTCAATGGTTTTTTATTCGGGAGCGGCAGTATTCATATGCGTCCTGATAAAGAGAGGGTTGGTTATCAGAAATATACATCCCGTCTGGCAGAAGATGAGTTCAGGCTTGTCAGTATTGCTCATACAGATGCTCATAGATTTATAGAACTTGGCTCTAATATTGATGATGAGCATGAATTTGGATTTATGTCTCATCTACGAAAAACATTAATTGCTACTGATCATCCCCTCACTGCCAAAGAGATCATGCATGGCTATCAGGGAGATAATGGCAAGCGCGTACCCGGAGTCTGGGACGATGTCTCACAGAGATATGCTGATAATGCCTTTGGTCATATTGTGACAGTTACACCGCATTCTGATCCAAATCGGGTTTTTGTACAAAGTGAACTGCCAGCCCTAATCCAAAGCATTCTTGAAAGTGATGATATAAAGACAATTAATGGGCTTGATGCAGCCCTTTTTGCAGATTCATATCTGGCTTTAAAATCTGCACATGTTCCAGAAGATGAAATATATCAAACGATTGATCAGGTCATCATACAACCCTCTTCGATTGAAATTATGAGACGCTATGACAATGAGTTTACATGTGATTTGGGTGTAGTTGCAAAACATGCCTTTTCAGTTGCCATCATGGAAGAATTCGCAGAAACACTGCAATCTGCCTTGCCTTTACAGGAGATGAGACCCACCCCTTTGGAAGAACTAGACTGTGGGCAGTATAACAACCAAACAAGCCCTGACCAACAAGGCGGTCATCCACAAACAATAGAAGCACTTTACCATTAACCTACTCATCGATTACTACTGTTTTGATATTTACGAATTCGTGAATACCGATCTTGGAAAGTTCTCGTCCATAGCCCGATGATTTTATGCCGCCAAATGGCAAGCGTTGGTCCGAGGCTACAATCTTATTGATAAACAGAGCGCCTGCTTCGACATTGTTTATCGCATAATCTTGCTCTTGATTGTCATTTGTATATATTGCCGTGCCCAAGCCAAATCGGGTTTTATTGGCGATACTAACCGCCTCTTCTATGTCCTTAATCTTAAACAGGCTGGCAACAGGTCCAAAT
Source organism: Micavibrio sp. UBA1672 (assembly GCA_002320665.1). Lineage (GTDB taxonomy): Bacteria > Pseudomonadota > Alphaproteobacteria > Micavibrionales > Micavibrionaceae > UBA1672. The sequence continues at coordinate 1,975 of DCKO01000075.1, read as the reverse complement.
AGCTCTTCTATATCGGCGGGGCAGCCTTCGGGGATATTATCCAAAAGGCCGGGTTGGTAGTAGAATCCTGCTCCATCAATTTTATGAGCGCCGCATAGAATTCTTGCACCAGCAGCAACACTATCTTGCACTTGGCTGTCAAGCTCGTCACGAATTTGCGCGCTTGATAGTGGCCCCACATCAGTTTGTCCATCCATTGGGTTTCCCACTTTAAGCGTTTCAAATTTTTTAATGAGTCTGGCTTTAACTTTTTCATATATCTCCTGATGCACAATATAGCGTTTTGCTGCGATGCAGGTTTGTCCGTTATTATTGATACGAGCCTTTACTGCATCACTAATAGCTTTATCCAAATCACAAGAAGGCATGATAATAAAGGGATCACTGCCACCCAGTTCTAGCACGGTTTTTTTGATTTGCGCGCCAGCTATTGAGGCAACTGAACGCCCTGCCCCTTCTGATCCTGTCAGAGTTGCTGCCTTTACCCGATTATCTTTTAGAATGTTTTCAACCTTATCCGAGCCAATAAGTAGCGTCTGGAAACACCCATCGGGCAAACCTGCGCGCTCAAAGATACCTTCGATTGCCAGAGCCGATTGAGGCACATTGGATGCATGCTTTAACAATCCCACATTGCCTGCCATCAAAGCGGGGGCAGCAAAGCGGAAGACTTGCCAGAACGGAAAGTTCCAAGGCATGATGGCCAGTACAATGCCTATCGGCTGATAAGATATAAAAGACTTTGTATTTTCTGTTTCTATCGTTTCATCAGCCAGAAATGATGGTGCATGCTCAGCATAATAGCGGCATAGATTGGCGCATTTCGCGATTTCTGCTTTTGCCGAAGCCAAGGTTTTTCCCATTTCTACGGTCATAATGGTTGCGAATTTATCTTTTTCGCTTTCAAGAATATCTGCAGCTTTTTGTAATATTTCACTGCGTGAATCATAGGATGTCAGCCTGTATGCTTCATACGCTCTATCAGCCTTATCCAAAGCTTGCTCAATGGCTGCATTATCAAATGGTTCGAATTCTTTAAGAATTTCACCTGTTGCCGGGTTCGTAGTTTGAATAGACATATAGCCTTCCTTTTATCAATTTGCAGGTATTAAGCGTATAAGCCGTCCGTCACCATCATCGGTAAGAATATATACATACCCGTCTGGCCCTTCTTTTACATCACGGATTCGTTCGTTGCGATCTCGTAATAATTCTTCCTGACCAACGATCTTTTCACCATCAAGTTCCAATCTTCGTAGATGCCTATGTGCCAGAGCACCTACAAATAAATCGCCTTTCCATTCAGGAAATTTATCACCTGTATAAAAGCTCATGCCGCTAGGTGCTATTGATGGTGTCCATTGTAAAATCGGGTCTTCCATCCCCGGTGCGGATGTTTTATCCGATATTTTGAAGCCAGTATAATCAATCCCGAAAGTAACGGCTGGCCAGCCATAATTCGCGCCGGCCTTGATAACATTGATTTCATCGCCGCCACGCGGTCCGTGTTCATGCTCCCAGATTTTTCCTGTTTCGGAATGAATAGCCAGCCCTTGGGGGTTACGATGTCCATAGCTAAAAATTTCCGGTTGTTTGCCATCTTCGTCAATAAAAGGGTTATCTTGTGGGACGCTGCCATCAGGATTAATACGAATAACAGAACCCAAGTGATTTTCAGGATTTTGTGCCTCTTCCATCATATGATAGCGCTCGCCAATGGTAAAAAATAATGTTCCATCTTTGGCAAGAGCAAGGCGACTGCCCCAGTGATTACCACCCTCGACCTTTGGCCTAGAAACAAAAATTACTTCTAAATCTTTCAGACGATTTTGGCGCAAGTCCAGCTTTGCCCTTGCAACTTCGGTGCTAGCTAAATCAGGGTTATTCGCATCTGCCGCCGCATAGGCAAAATACAGCCAGCCCCCATCCTTATAATCCGGCTCTAGCAGCAAGCCCAAAAGGCCACCCTGCCCCT
>DCKO01000112.1 GCA_002320665.1 Micavibrio sp. UBA1672 | reverse complement strand
TAAGAATTTTTAATAAACTACAAACCCTTAGTATTGCTGATATGTTAAAGCCCAGCACTTTCAAATTCTTTAAAAAGCATTTTAGATAGCTCTGGTGGTATCTTGTCACAGTTTTCACTAAAAATTTTAAATAAGTGTTCTAAATCAGAAGTACCATCTGCGCCCTCTTTTACATTTAAAATTCTTATTAAAATACAAGTGACAAACTCCCTTTCGTGACCTTTTTTAAGTGCATAAGAGCCTAGCTCAATGACTTCATAAGGATGCCAATATTGTTTTTCAGTTCTTATTCCATTTTGTTTAAAAATAAGAGATTTAAGCTCCTTAAGATGGCTACTTGCTTCTTCTCCATAATCTAGCATGGAGATAAACTCTAATTCTTCATCAGTAATTGTTTGGATAAAATCGAGCATTTTATTTATTTTAGCCGTTTGTCGCCGTACCTTAAATATAAACTATGGAAATATATAAACATATGAATTAACTATAGGTCAGCAAAAAAACAAAGAAAAACATAGTCTGATGACAAAAACTTCTAGTATCACACCCCTATCCGTTGCGCCGATGATGGATTGGACGGATCGGCATTGCCGATATTTCCTACGGCTAATTTCGCCGCATAGTTTGCTCTACACGGAAATGATCACGAGCGGCGCGCTTATTCATGGGGATACAGAGCGGTTCTTGCGGTTTCATGAGGAAAGCCCTGTGGCGCTACAACTTGGCGGGAGTGATCCGCAGGATTTAGCAGAATGCGCCAAGATGGGCGAGGATGCGGGCTATGATGAAATTAACCTGAATTGTGGTTGCCCGTCTGATCGTGTCCAAAAGGGTAAGATCGGCGCGATTTTAATGGAAGAGCCTGAGCTTGTGGCGCGGTGCATGGAGGCTATGACGCGGGCGGTTGCTATCCCTGTGACAATTAAATGCCGGATCGGGATTGATGATCAGGATTCATATGAGTTTCTGGATCGGTTTGTAAGTTTGAATAAAACGGCAGGATGCAAGACTTTTATTATTCATGCGCGTAAGGCTTGGCTGAGCGGTCTAAGCCCCAAAGAAAACCGCAGCGTGCCGCCTATTTCTTATGAGCGCGTCGCCGAGATTAAGAATAACCACCCAGAGCTTAATATTGCGGTGAATGGCGAGATTAAATCTATTGATGCCGCGCAAGAGCATTTAAAAACCTTTGATAGTGTGATGATCGGGCGGGAAGCCTATCAGAACCCTTATATCCTTAGTGAAGGTGAGGAACAGATTTTCAGGAATGATACTGTTTTATCCCGCGAAGAGATTGCTCTGGCGATGATGCCGTATATCGAGCAACAAATGCGGGATTACGGCACGCCTGTCAAATCTATTACGCGGCATATGATTGGCTTATTCCACGAGCAGCGTGGGGCAAAAAAATGGCGACAATCTTTAAGTACCTTGCCGCATGAAGATGGTGCGGATGCCGGTATAGTTGAAAAAGCGCTGAAAACTGTTTATTAGGGCACGAGGATGTGTTTCCTTAAATTGGCTTTATAACCATATGTGAAATGACTTTATTGATCATTTAAAATTCTGATAAGTTTTATTTGGCTTTTTTTATAATTGTCTTTTTCTATATCCTATAAGACAGATTTTCTTTTCCGCACCCATCGGAAATGCCACAAGGTAATAATCTGACTAACCAAGGAAAACATACAAAAAATCACAAGCGGCCAAGCTACTTGTAAACCAATACCTATTCCGTAAATTACGAAACTTGCATCCTTTATAAGGAATAACTGGTGCATTTTTTTTGATAATGCCCCGTACGACCCGTTTTGCGGATTAAAAATATCTGATGAATGACACCCTGTACAAATAATATTCCTACACATAAAAGGATTAAATGTGGAATTCCAATCATAAAGACAATATTACGGTAAGAGGTTAGCCCCAAAAGAAACGATAAAAAAACAAATGTTATGCCTGAAGAAAACAACAAGATTGATCTTTGCGTCCAACGATCCACCATGATCTCAAATAAAATCCATAAAATTAGGATCATAGCCATAATGCGCGGCCAAACCAGATAATGATCAAAATGCGATAAAGTCAGCCCATATAGATACACGCCGAAAAATGCAGTAAAGCTTGTAAAAAAACGGTTCGGAGATAAAACAGATGTCGGGGTTTCACCTTCCAGAAGTCCTTTTTTATAAAGAATTTTTCGTTTCCAGATTACATTTAGCTGGGTAAAAATTCCAATTAGAGATACCATGACGAGGATACTGTTTATTATCCCGCTTAAATGGTAAAAATCTAAATTTTCCATGTTTATATTTTACTCTTATCCGGCAACTCTCCACCAACCTGAAAACTCTCGCCACAACCACATCGAGCGATTTCATTGGGGTTGATAAAGTCAAAGCGCGTATTGCCAAGCTCGTCCGTTATATAGTCAATCGTTGTCCCGAAGAGCATCCATGAATAGATTTTGGGGATATAGATCGCCGCGCCGTTTTCCTCGAATTGCTCGTCATTGGCTATGTCATCGCTATCTTTGACGTATTCCATTTTATAGCTATTGCCCGAACAGCCAGTGGCCTTGATGGTCAGGCGTACACCTTGTGTGCCTTCCGGGGCTTTGTCCATAAGTGCTGTGATCTGCTTGGCGGCTTTTTCCGTGATTTTGATTGGTGTTTGCATTTTAATTAGCCTTCCATCCCTCAATTTCCGAAAAACCTTCTTCTGCTTCCTGCCCATCTAATAAGACTGTCATAAGAGATGCCCAAGCATGTACAACGATTGTTCTATCATAATAATCTATATCAATTTCGTTATGATCTACTTTTGCACCTGCTTCCACCACAACATCAAGGGTTACCCCTTTATCTACTCTGTATTCTGATGCCCATGGCTCTAAGATCAACTTAACAGGCTCGTCAGCGTTGTTTGTGAATTTGAGAACATTCACTCCAGATGCTTTATTCTTTTTAAAAGGCATAATCATAAAAAAATCCAGTCACATAAACATATTAAGCTGCATTTTGGCGGTTTCGGCCATCATGGAGGGATTCCATTGCGGCTCCCAGATAATCTCGACATCTACGCCGCCCACGCCCTCGATTGGCAGGATTGCGCCCTGCACCCAGCCCGGCATTTCCTGAGCCACCGGGCAACCCGGCGAGGTCAGAGACATTTTGACCGAGACATCACGCACGCCTTGTTCTTCCTCGGCAATTTCAACCTTATAGATCAAACCTAGCTCATAGATATTCACCGGAATTTCAGGATCGTAAATTTCCTTAAGCGCAGCCTTGATCAAAGGCCACAACACGTCTTCCCCTTCCGGTTTTTCTATATGGGGCGGGTCGGTCAGATGATCGTAATTTTCTTCGATCTGTTCTTTTACTGTGTCTTCACTCATGGTCTATCCAAATAAATCCTGCACTTTTTTAAGGCCAGCCACAAACGCGTCTATATCATCCTTATTATTATAAAGCCCCAATGAAGCACGCGTTGTTCCATCTATACCAAGCGCACTCATAAGCGGCATACAACAATGATGCCCTGACCGCACAGCAACACCGCATTGATTGAGTACCATGCCGATATCGCTGCTATGGGCTTCATCCATTGTAAAGCTTATAATACCGGCTTTTTTAGAAGTATCTAATACACCATAGAGGGTAAAGCCCTCAATTTGTTGTAATTCCTGCATGGCGTAGTTCAAAAGCGCGGCTTCATGCGCTGCGATTTTATCCATGCCGATATTTTGCACGTAATCTATTGCTGCGCCGAGGCCGATTACCTCCACAATCGCAGGCGTTCCGGCTTCGAATTTATACGGCGCTTCGCGGTAGGTTGTACCGTTAAAGCTCACGCGTTCGATCATATCGCCACCGCCCTGATACGGGGGCATAGACTCTAGCAGATCATATTTCCCGTACAGAACGCCGATGCCGCTCGGCCCATAGAGTTTATGGCCTGTGAAAATATAGAAATCGGCGTCCATTTTGGTGACGTTGACTTTGCGGTGGACCACTCCTTGCGAGCCGTCAATCAGAACTTTGATTTCTGGGTTAAAGGCGCGGCAGGTTTTGATGATGTCCTCAACCGGATTGATCGTGCCGAGCGCATTGGAAATCTCAACCACGCCGACCAGTTTTGTTTTATCGGAAAGCAGGTCTTTGAAGGCTTCAAGGTCGAGCGTTACTTCATGTGTAAAAGGTATGACTTTGATGACCACGCCGATTTGTTCAGCCAAGATTTGCCACGGCACGATATTGGCGTGATGCTCCATTTCGGTGATGATGATTTCATCGCCTTTTTGTAAATTGTTACGCGCCCAGCTTTGCGCGACAAGGTTTATCCCCTCGGTGGAGTTGCGAGTAAAGACAATGTTCTTATCACTTGGCGCGCCGATAAGCCCCGCGACTTTACTGCGTACATTTTCAAAATCCTCGGTGAGTTTTTGGGAAACCGCATACAGCCCGCGGTGGATATTGGAATAGTTCTGCTCCATGACTTGAGTCATGGCGTCAATAACGGCTTGCGGTTTTTGAGCGCTCGCCCCGCTATCCAGAAACGCCAAAGGCTTGCCGTTCATTTGCGTTTGCAAAATCGGGAAATCTGATCGCCATGGTGACTGGAGGTTAGTCATTTATAAAGCTTTCAAAATTATCACTCACAAAAATTCTTTCAGGTTTACGTCCTAAAGAATAATCCATAAGTGTAAATTGCATTTTATTACTGTTAAAAGGTTCAACCTTTTCATCATAAAAATCTTGAAATGCCTTTAAATCTTCTTCTTCCCAATCAAATTTTTTATGAAAACCTATGACAATGATAATAGGCTTTAAATCGCCGTATAGCTTATTATTCTTTTTCTTTTCAACAATGTTATTGATTGCATCAAAAGTGTCATTTTCTATACCTATTAAGCAATGAGAGCCAATTGAAGGAGCAATAACCCTTCTGTTTCCTTTGTGCTTACTTCCTTCCGCCTTATACTCGCCCAGTAAAGGAGCAAATAAAACATTTTCTAAATTATTTGCCAGATATTCCCTTTGTATAGCATCACTTTCGCCATCCACCAGCCCTGCACCGAATTCTACAAAATATTTTTTGTCTTTATGAAACATGCAAGCATCACAGGTATCGGTATCATAATTTAATTTATATTTTGCATTAGGCAATTGTATGAAATTAGCAAAATGTCGAAGCGCTATTGCTTCATCATAAAACTTTTTTATGTCACGGTTCGCACCATAAGTTTTATAGTATTTTCCTTGTTCTTTGATTGAAACAAGGATAGATCGAACCCATTCATCAAGCTCAGATAAATTCCTGATCTTTTCGTAATCACAAATAGTAAATGGTGTTTCTATTTCAACTGCTCTTTCAGCCATTTTTACTCCTTTATCCCCTTACCCTGCGCTGACGCGCTTTCCCTCTCCCCGTGGGGAGAGGGATTAAGGGAGAGGGGCTTTTGCAATTCAATCAAAATTTTTTCAAGTACACCCTCAATATTATCCAGCACTTCGTTATTCCAAAACCTCAGAATCTTGTTGCCTTTGGCCTCCAGAAACTCCGAGCGTTTATGATCGGCTTGATTATCATTATGCTGTCCGCCATCGACTTCGATAATCAGCTTTTGGGCAGGACAATAAAAATCCACAATATAGGGTGGTATAGAATATTGCCTGCGAAACCCTACGCCTAGCTGACTGCGCTTTAATTTTTGCCAGAGTTTGATTTCGGCATCTGTCATATTTTTGCGTAAAAAACGGGCGCGCTTAGTATCGGATCGGGTTCTTTTTATCCCCTCACCCTGACGCTGCGCGTCTTCCCTCTCCCCAAAGGGAGAGGGATTTATGATAGTTGCTGTTTCAGCCATAAGCTTGCCTTTTCATGTATTTCGCCACGGGTGGTTTCATCCGCGATTTTATCCACCACCTCATCCACAAAAGCCTGCATCAGGAGCATGCGGGCCTCGGGCGCGCTAAGGCCACGAGAGCGCAAGTAAAAGAGTGGCTCTTCGTCAAGCTGGCCAGTGGTTGCGCCGTGGGAGCATTTCACATCATCTGCGTAGATCTCAAGCTCGGGCTTCGTGTCCATCTCGCACCGAGGCGAGAGCAAAATCGTATTGGAAAGCTGATAACCATCGGTTTTTTGTGCGCTTTGGTGAACATGGACTTTGCCTTGAAACACGCCGCGGGCGGCATCGTTTAAAATCGTGCGGTAGAACTGGTTCGAGAGGCATTGCTCGGCCACATGTTCCATAAGGATGGTTGTATCGCCGTGTTGATTGCCGGAGAGCAAATTCACCCCGTTAAACGAGCAATCAATATTCGGGCCGTTTAGCACCGCATGAATATCGTGGCGCGTCATCTTGCCGCCGAGATTAAGGCTAAAACTGTTCAGGTAGCTATCGCGCTCCATCGTGACATGGACCATATTGGTTTGCACGGCTTCAAGGCTGTCCTCTTGAATGCGGATATGATTGAGGCGTGCATTTGCGCCAAGCTCGATTTCGGTGGCCATGTTTTTCCAATACGCACCCTCGCCGGTGTGGCGTTCGATAACGGTTGCCTGCGCCCCGTCCTCAAGTATTATTTTTATACGTGGCTGCTGGTGGGTGTTTGGCGTACCTGTCCACACAACTTCCTCAATCTGCTCACAGACTTGCCCACGGATTTTGTGGATAAGTTTTTTCTCCGGCGGCTCGGGTGCAATATCCGCCAAATCGCCAAGCCCGCGGGATAGGTTGGTATATTTCCATTCCTCGACTTTGGGTGTTGGCAGGTTGTCTATATCAAATAGCCTTGTGGACATTTAAGCGGCCTCCTCCTTGATGAATTCGGCGTAACCTTTTTCTTCAAGTTCTAGCGCGAGTTCCGGTCCACCGGATTTTACAATTTTGCCGTGTGCGAGAACATGCACGACATCGGGCTTGATGTAATCCAGCAAGCGTTGGTAATGGGTGATGACGAGGAAAGATCTTTCAGGGGATCGCAGTGCATTCACCCCATCGGCCACCACGCGCAATGCATCAATATCTAGGCCGCTATCGGTTTCGTCCAAAACGCAGAATTTTGGCTCGAGCATTGCCATTTGCAGGACTTCGTTACGCTTTTTCTCGCCGCCGGAAAAGCCGACATTCACGGCGCGCTTCATCATATCTTCGGAAATGCCAAGTTCCTTGGTTTTGGCCTTGATAAGCTTGAGCATCCCCAAAGCGTCCAGTTCCTCTTCGCCGCGCTGCTTACGGATCGCGTTGATGGAGGTTTTCAGGAAGGTGCTCATATTCACGCCGGGAATTTCAACCGGATATTGGAAGGCAAGGAACAGACCAGCCGCGGCGCGTTCTTCGGGTTCAAGTTCCAGAAGGTCTTGTCCATCCAGCGTGACTGAGCCTTTGGTCACTTCGTAATCTTCACGTCCTGCCAGCACATAAGACAAGGTTGATTTGCCTGCGCCGTTCGGACCCATAATTGCGTGGACTTCTCCGGCGGGGATATCAAGGCTTACGCCTTTAAGAATTTCTTTGTCGCCGTCATCCGTTTCGATAGATGTGTGTAAATCTTTAATTTCTATCATTTGTATTAGCCTTTACTCTCCTTATAAAATCAACATACCCATACCCAGAATGATTCCTGAAATCCCATCCAGCCAAAACCATTTGCGTACAAACTTCTTTTTGACAAAATTTTGAACCATCGTAGGATAAAGCAATAATATTATTGCCTTAAGCAATGCCAGATATCCAATCACCATTAAAATGGTAGCGCCCAAACTTTCCCAATTATTGTAAAAAAAGATAATAAACAATGCTATGGGGAGCGTAAAAACCCCCATAATCAAACTGATAGCATCATGCTCGATGAAAAGGTCAATAAACTCATCCCATGGTTTTTGCGCAAGCCATGCTGAAAGCCCCAGCACGATGTAAAAACATCCGAAAAACAGTAAAAACGGGTCAGTATTCAAGTAATCTATAGTCATATTTTTGTCTTTTTATTGATAATTGTTGTCTTTCTTATTTTTATCATAAATTTATGGTTTTAAATATTCCAGTTCATCGGGTGAGATATCTTCCAGCATATAATCCGGCAAAGGTTTTAAATATCTCAAATCTTCTTCACGGCTATATTCTTTGTATTCAACTTTTTTTGAATTATTATCTTTAAAGTTTGCAGAACGCTCACTTATACGATTAATTCTGTTTTCTTCTAAATGTTTATTAAGTACTTTAGCCCCAAAAACAGTCAGAAAAAATAATAAGCAAACAGCAGATGTTAAGAAGGCATAATAAAATCTGCGTTCATATTGAAACCATTTATCCAGTTGTTCGTTATCATTACTACTCATCCAGTAAGCCCTCTATTGCCTTTGCCAAAACATGGTCTTTTTCTGTGACCGCGTTGCCTGCATCATGGGTGGTTAAGGTTAGCTCTACGCGGTTATACATGTTTTTGATTTCCGCATGGTGGTTATGCTTTTCCTGCAAAATTGCCACTTGTGCGAGGAAGCCAAAAGCCTGCGTGAAGTTCTTGAATTTGAACGTTCCGTGCAAGGCGTTGTCTTCTTCGGTCCAGTGTTTGAGGTTGGTCATATTAAAATCTTTCCTCTTCGCGTTTTTTCTTGATGGCTTTGCGGGCGCGGCCTGAGACCGAATACATCACAAGACCCAGCATGATCATGCCAAAGCCGGGGCTGGTGATGAATGCGCCTATGGTGAAGCCATCCTCCGCCACTTCTTCGGAACGCATATAGAAGAAAGACAACACCACCCCTGCCAAGGTCATCAGCGCGGCAATCAATCCCATAATATTCCAAATGAATGAGGTCATTTATTTTCCTGTTATATTTTCTATCAAAGACAGAGCCATTATTATTGTAAACGCACCTAAAATCAAAAACATAACGGCCCAAGATGGCGCATGAATGAATTGCTGTTTGTAATACGTCATTTCATTATCTGACCACAACCAATACAATCCATACAACTGCACAAGCAATACAACAACGGTCAGAGAAAAAAACAAGACCAGCAGATAATCTTCTGTTGTCGCAGAAGATGAGTCTAGTGAAACTATCGTCAAAATATAACCAGCAAATATCCAAACAAACCAATTTAAAGCTGCTTGAATAATTAACCAAACCTTAGATAAACGCGTCACCCAACACTCCCCTCCAGACTAATGCCAACAAGTTTTTGCGCTTCCACGGCGAATTCCATCGGCAGGTGTTGCATCACTTCGCGGGCGAAGCCGTTGACGATCAGGGCGATAGCTTCTTCTTCGCTTAGGCCGCGTTGCATGCAATAGAAAAGCTGATCCTCGGAGATTTTGCTGGTGGTGGCTTCGTGACCTAAACTTGCCGTGTTATTGCGGCTCTCGACGTAAGGAACCGTATGCGCGCCGCATTGATCGCCGATCAGCAAACTATCACACACCGTAAAGTTTTTCGCGCCTTCTGCCGTCGGCAAAACTTTCACAATCCCGCGATAGGTGTTATCGCTTTTCCCTGCACTAATCCCCTTGGAGATAATCCGGCTTTTTGTATTCTTGCCGATATGGATCATTTTTGTGCCGGTATCGGCTTTCTGGCGGCCATTTGTGATGGCTACGGAATAAAACTCGCCTTGGCTGTTATCACCTTTCAGGATACAAGACGGATATTTCCATGTAATAGCTGAGCCTGTTTCCACTTGTGTCCAGCTGATCTTAGAATTGCGTCCTTCACACAGGCCGCGCTTGGTCACGAAATTATAAATCCCGCCCTTGCCGGTTTCCGCATCGCCCGGGTACCAGTTCTGCACGGTCGAGTATTTGATTTCTGCATCTTCATGGGCGATCAGTTCCACAATCGCGGCATGGAGCTGGTTCTCATCACGCATCGGGGCTGTGCAGCCCTCAAGGTAAGAGACGTATGATCCCTTCTCCGCAATGATCAGCGTGCGCTCGAATTGTCCGGTGTTCAGCTCATTAATTCTGAAATAGGTCGAAAGCTCCATCGGGCAACGCACCCCTTCTGGAATGTAAACAAAGCTTCCATCTGTGAAGACTGCCGAGTTTAGACACGCATGCTTATTATCGGAATATGGCACGACACTGCCCATATATTTTTTGATCAAATCAGGGTGCTCGCGGATGGCATCGGAGATCGAGCAGAAAATCACGCCGTGTTTTTTTAGCTCTTCCTTAAAGGTGGTTGCCACGGACACGGAGTCAAAGACCGCATCCACCGCCACCGGAGTTGAACGGTTCTTTACACCTGCCAGAATTTCTTGCTCCCGCAAAGGGATACCAAGCTTAGAATAGGTCTCTAAAAGCACCGGATCAACATCATCAAGGCTTTCGGGCATATCATCTAAGCTTTTAGGCGCGGAATAGTAATACGCATCCTGATAATCAATCGGCGGAAAGTCCACCTTCGCCCATTCCGGCTCGGGCATTTTGAGCCAGTGATTATAGGCTTTCAGGCGTTTTTCCAGCATCCATTCCGGCTCTTTTTTCTTGGCCGAGATAAAGCGGATGATATCCTCGTTTAAACCCTTGGGCGCTTTTTCGGATTCGATATCCGTGACAAAGCCTGCCGAATATTTACCAGCCATTTCTTCAACGGTTTTTATGGTTTCCTCAGTGGCAGCCATGTACATTTTCCTTTTCTTTGATTTGCGGCGTGCAACAGCCTGCATCAAGTATCATATCCTCAAGGGTAATATCCTGCAGGAGGTTTTTAATTGCACTGTTAATCGGTGTCCAGCGTCCTCTTACACTACAACTACTTAAAATATTACAGCCATCTTCCTTTTCATCACTCGCGCATGATGTAATGGCTATCGGCCCGTCAATCGCAGTGATAATATCTTTCATGGTGATGCCCTCGACAGCCTTGGCGAGCTTATAACCACCGCCAATACCGCGCGTGGAATTTACCAGCCCGCAACGCACCAGAATTTTTAGAATTTTCGAAGCTGTTGGCTCAGGCAAGGCTGCACTTTCCGCGATCTGCGAAGTCGTGCGGATCACGTTCTGATCGCTCGCCAGAGTGGATAAAATCACCACCGCGTAATCCGCCATTTTTGATATTTTTAGCATTGTATAACCTAAAGTGGACAAATTTTGTCCTTTTTACGCCTTTCATGCAGAAAATCAAGGGGGGGGGGATGGATATTTTTTGCTTATTTCGTGGCTGAAAATTTAATATCTTTATTTTGACTTTGAGCATCTTCGAGGTGCCACGCATTGCGGGCGATAAAGACCGGATCGCCGTCATGGTCTACGGCCATGGCTGTGGCATTTGTATCAATGAATTTCTTCAGGATATTCGGATCATCAGCGGAGAGCCATCTGGCTGTATAAAGGCTGGTTTGATCGAATTTTACGGGGATATTATATTCTGTGCGGATGCGGTCTTTGAGGACATCGAACTGGAGCGGTCCGACTACACCCACCACCCAATCGGGCATATGGGTTGGTTTAAAGATACGCGCTGCGCCCTCTTCCGCGAGCTGCTCCAGCGCTTTGCCCAGATGTTTGGCCTTTAGCGGGTCTTCAGCTCTGGCGGTCTGCATATATTCCGGTGCGAAGCTTGGGATATCGGAGAACTCTAAATCCTCGCCTTCGGTGAAGGCATCCCCTATTCTTAGTCCGCCATAGTTGGGTAGGCCGATAATATCGCCTGGATAGGCCTCCTCAGCGACTTCACGGTCTTGGGCGAGGAATAATTGAGGAGAGTGAATGACCTGAGTTTTACCGCTGCGCACATGTTTGAGCTTCATGCCCTTTTTGAACTTCCCCGAGCATATCCGCGTAAAGGCCATGCGGTCACGGTGTTTTGGATCCATATTGGCCTGAATTTTAAAGACAAAGCCAGTAACCTTGGTTTCAGTGGGATCAATTTCACGCCCCTCGGCTTTTTGTGGACGCGGAGATGGCGCAAATTTCCTTAAGCCGCCTAGAAGTTCGCGTACACCGAAATTATTCACGGCGCTACCAAAGAAGACAGGGGTCATCCCCCCTTTGAGATAGCTTTCTTGATCAAATTCAGAGAAGACGCCGCGCACCATTTCCACATCTTCACGAAGTTTTTCCGCTTGCTCGGCTGGTAAAAGCTTATCAATTTTAGGATCGTCAAGCCCATTACACTGAATTTGTTCAGTCAAAGCATCGCCTTTGCCGCGATCAAAGAGGACCAGATTATCCTCTAGCAAATTATAACACCCCTTGAAATCGCGCCCCATGCCGATTGGCCAACTGGCTGGCACAGTTTCAAGGGCAAGTTTACTCTCGACTTCATCAAGCAAATCAAATGGGTCTTGGCCTTCGCGATCCATTTTATTGATAAAAGTTATAATCGGAATATCGCGCAAGCGACATACTTCAAAAAGTTTAAGCGTTTGTGTTTCGATACCCTTTGCACAGTCCAAAACCATTACAGCGCTATCCACTGCAGTCAATGTACGATATGTATCTTCAGAAAAGTCCTCGTGGCCCGGTGTATCAAGAAGATTATAAGTTATACCTTCATTTTCAAAGGTCATGACGGAGGATGCCACGGAAATTCCGCGCTCCTGCTCCACCTTCATCCAGTCAGATCTTGCGCGGCGACGCTCACCTTTGGCCTTTACCATTCCGGCAAGCTGTATAGCTCCACCAAACAGCAAAAGCTTTTCGGTCAAGGTCGTTTTACCGGCATCGGGGTGAGAGATAATTCCAAAGGTCCGGCGGTTCTTGATAATTTTGGCTAAATTACTCATGCCCTATTATGCGGGAAGACTTTTTTGATTTTACCGCCGACTTTATTCATATCACGCTCAATACCATCTGCAGTGTTCGAACACGCAGTTATGGATGATGCTGTGACACAAAGAACAGCGATTAGAAAAAACTTTTTCATCTGCTTTCCTTTAAAAGGTTTGATCAATTTTATCTCCAGCATGGCTGATATCTTTACCAACACCGCTCAGTGTATTGGAGCACGCCCCCAAAGACGCTGTGACAACTAATAAACCGGCAATCAAAAACAGTTTTTTCATTTGATATCCTTTACTTTCATTACAAACTCAGAATTCTACCATATCCCCTTCGAAAGGGTTATTCATATTTTTATCTTCGATTTCAATAACCCAAAGGTCAGGATCACGCAAGACCGAACGCTTAATATACTCGTCTGCTATTTTTTCTTCAACCAATTCGTCATTCATGGCATTCATCCAACCCAACTTGCCGTCAAAATTTCGCTGCTGGATTAGTAATCGGCACCGACCTTCCAGACCATTTAATTTTAGCAAAATAATACCGGAGTGTTTTTCACCGCGCTGGTGGATGTAATAATAAACCCCCTGATCGGGCAATAGCTTCAATTGAGCCTCAACCCATAACTCAACTTGAAGCCGCGCCTCTTGCTCGAACATACAAATTTCCTAATGGAATTTTTCGGCGTAGACCCACCGTTCAACGATTAGGCCAGCACATTCTTTTGAGTCTTCCGGATGATGATGACGGTAGACA
This sequence comes from Micavibrio sp. UBA1672, assembly GCA_002320665.1. Lineage (GTDB taxonomy): Bacteria > Pseudomonadota > Alphaproteobacteria > Micavibrionales > Micavibrionaceae > UBA1672. The sequence continues at coordinate 2,368 of DCKO01000112.1, read as the reverse complement.
ATCTTAGCTGCTTCCAGCGCATTAACTTCAGGCTGACCAGCCTCAATCAACCCCTTATAACTGCGTAGAACTGCACCTTGGCACTTGCAACGCACTGGGTCTTTTGCATTATCTTCAACTTTTACATTACAGGACATTACTACAACCTATTTTTTCTTTTTACTGCCGATTTTCTTGCCGTAAAGCTCCAAGCGGTGATCAATCAAATCATAACCAAGATCGAGGGCTATTTTTTCTTTCAATGCTTCTAATTCGTCATTTTGGAACTCAATGACCTCTCCGGTTTCAAGATCAACTAAATGATGATGATGATCCCAATTCACTTCATAACGAGAATAACCTTCCTGAAACTCATGTTTCATAACAAGATCAAGTTCATCTAATAAGTTTAATGTTCTATACACTGTAGCTATACTTATAGAAGAATCTATAGCTTTAGCTCGATCATAAACATCTTCAACAGACGGATGATCTTGCGCATCCCCCAAAACCTGTAAAATAATTTTTCTTTGACCTGTCATTTTCAAACCGGCCTCTGCACAGCGTTGCTCAAGCTCCGACATGGGCGTATTCCTTCTAATGAATTATCCTTAAAATACGAAGGCGATCATAAGCCCTATTCTGCGGCAGGGCAAGATTCGTTTTCAAAAAGCGTTCTTTCAGGCGGGAAGACAATTGTAACATCAGTGCCTTTGCCATATTCTGATTCCAGTTGCAAACGGCCACCATGAAGATCAACCATTGCCTTTGCCAAAGGAAGGCCTAGCCCTGTGCCTTGTGCACGTACGTCAATTTTTTCAGGCTTATCACTCACCTGACCAAATGGCTCAAGAGCCAGATGAATTTTATCGGCCTCAATCCCTATACCCTCATCGGAAATTATAAGCACTAATCTTTGTGACTTATCGACATAAGCTTTGATATTAATGTTACCATTTTCTTTCGAAAATTTTACGGCATTCGTAATAATATTGATTAAAACTTGGCGCAATAACCTATGATCCGCCCAAAGATATGGCATATTCTTATCAATGTTTGCATGAATATGTATGTTACTTGCAAAAACCCGTGAGGCCATCATTCTAACAACCGAGTCTAATAATTCTACGACATTTACTCTGTTTTCAGATAGCTCCAAATGACCAGATTCAATTTTAGACATATCCAGTACTTCGTTAATAATGCCCAGCAAATGCTCGGCGCTCATATGCACATCACCCAAATATTCCTTGTATTTTTCCTGACCAATTGGCCCAAATGTTTCCTTTATCATTAGTTCTGAAAAACCGATAATAGCATTTAAAGGTGTACGCAGTTCGTGTGACATATTCGCCAGAAATGCCGATTTAGCACGGTTAGCCGAATCTGCTTGTTCCTTGGCAAAACGCAGTGTCTGCTCCATTTGTTTTCGGAGTGTAATATCCATAACCGTGGTAATAAGAAATTTTCTATTCTGTGAAAGCTTGAGCGTTGCCGAGGTAAACAACGCGTTTGCTACACTTCCATCGCTTCTGAGCATTTTTACCTCACCAGTAGATCGTACGCCAACACTGATGAATTTTTTGTGGTTTATTTTCGTTTTATCACGCTCCTCCTCTGCTACCAGCATCGTAAAATCATTATTGATGATTTGTTCACGCCGCCAGCCATAAGTTCTTATAAAACTATCATTTACGCGGGAAACTTTGCCAAATTCATCTGTTACAATGATTCCAATTTCACTAACTTCAAAAATTGAAGCCAAAAGCAATATCGCATCATCGCGCTCTCTTTGGAGGATGGACTGGTCCCTAACATCTGGCTGACCTAAGATATCAATGTAATTTACTTCACCATCCTCATCAAATGACGGATTGATCCAAAACCCGTGAACTTTAAGATTTCCTACTATTGTCGGCAAGGCCTGTATGGTCACCATCTTCTTTCTTTTGATGCAAACTTCAAAACCTTGAATAAAGTGTCTAGCATTTTCCGTATCAAGTAATTCAGATAATTCGTGCCCTTTTATTTTATCGCATTTCACCCCAAAATACTTCTCGGCCATATCATTGGCATTAATTACCCAATACCCATCACTTTTAATTTCAACGATCATTCGCGGAATAGGCATTGCCTGAAACAATGAAGTAAAATTCAACACATCATCTGTCATAAAAAGATTTTAATATATTTTGGCCCAAGAAAACAATTTAAGACATACTGGAACGAGAAGAACTTTCTTCCTTGATAAAACGCTGCAAAGGGCTCATCTCATAATATTCAAGAATAGCATCTGTTTCACGCTTATTATCATCCAGATTTCCACGCAGATTTTTAAGCAGTTGGTCAATGTCATCGCCACTAATAGGTTCAGAAACACAGCATGACA
>DCKO01000079.1 GCA_002320665.1 Micavibrio sp. UBA1672 | reverse complement strand
GGATTAGAATCCCTCACATTCAAGGAAGATCTTGGAGGCCCCGGAGGAAGCTCCAAGGCACTAACCATTGAACTTAGTCACAATGATACGGATGTGCTGGATAAAGCCGCCGTAGAGCTGGCAGAATTACTAACCGAATTCCCTTCCACAAGAGACATTAGTGATGGCTCGGCCCAAGGAAAACGGCAATTTGACTTTAAGGTCAGTGATCTGGGCTATACGCTAGGCTTAACACCAGCCGAGATTGGCCGTCAGGTGCGCGGCGCCTTTTACGGTAGCGAAGTACTAAAACAACAAAATGGCCGCAACGAAGTCAGGGTTCTTACCTTGCTGCCAGAAGAAGAACGTGACTCCGAATATTTCTTCCAGAACATGATGATCAAAACACCAGATGGTACGGATGTCATGCTGCGTGATGTTGTTAATTATGAAGAGGGCCGCGCTTATACCACAATCAAACGAAGAGACCGCCAGCGCATTTTAACGGTAGAATCCGATATCTTCCCACGCTCAGAGACCTCCGTACTTATCGCAACTCTTGATGCTGAAATAATGCCAAGCCTTATGGTAAAATATAGAGGACTGACCTATTCGTATGAAGGGCAACAAGCGGACATGCGTGAAAGTATGGCCAGTCTGGCAACAGGCATGGTTGTTATCGTTTTCGTTATGTATGGCATACTAGCAATTCTGTTTTCCAGCTACGTCCAGCCTCTTATGATCCTGATCGCGATCCCGTTTAGTATTATTGGCGCAGTAATAGGACATATGTTTATGGGCATTGACCTTAGCATCGTCAGTATGTTCGGTATCATTGCCCTTGCCGGTGTTGTTATCAACGACTCACTAATCCTCATTGATATGATTAATAACCGCCGTAAAAAAGGATTAAGCGCCCATGATGCAGTTATTGACGGTGCCAAGCAGCGCTTTCGTCCTATTATTCTAACAACACTAACTACATTTATCGGGTTAGCCCCTATGATGTTTGAGACCTCACGTCAGGCACAGTTTCTAATTCCTATGGCTGTATCACTCGGGTTTGGTGTTTTATTTGCCACCTTCCTGACATTGGTTTTAATTCCATCGCTTTACCTGATTGTAGAAGATATTAAATCAAGCCTCTCAAGAATCTTCTATGGAAAGCCCGAAGAACCCATAAAAACATAAAACCAAAGAGTGTTTTGACTGAATTAGAAACGAGGAACGAAAAGTACAACTTAGTATTTGAGTGAGCGAGTGACATGATTCAGGTTAAACAATCGAAGGTTTTTAATAATCCCAGTGCCAGAAAACACCTGCGCCCCCTTGCGCATCCTGCCCGATTTCACTTTCAAGCGTGATATTCGGCGTAACCTCAACCTCAAGATTCGCACCACCTGATGCTTCGCCAGTACCCGTCTCAAACTCCAGATAAACTTTATCTGTCAGATACTTTCCTGCCCCGATAGTTGTCTCTCCATCATCATCCGTATCAACACTAATATCATCAAGTCCGGTCAAACTCTTCACGAGGCCTGCAGCACTCACACCGCCGCCGCCATTACCCGTAAAACGCTGTAACGTAGTCGCAAGTTCCACCGCCTGAAATGGTGTGATTTTCTCCATAGACTTGCCAAAAAGAATACGCGAAAGCACTTCATCTTCCGGCAAAGCAGGAATAGAGGAAAAGCTTATCGAAGGTTTTTGAATCGACCCTTCTATTGCTATTTGCGCTGTTATATTGCCGCTGACCGAAGAACTCAGAACATCCAGCTGGGGGAATGGCGGCGAAGCACCTATAAATTTGATTTTGGCATACTCAATAGTAAAGCTTCTACCGAACTCCTCATACTTACCGCGCAAAGAACTAAACTCTCCTTCGATTTTGGGCTTATAGACACTGCCACCAATATCCAATGTCCCACCAAACTCAGCATCCAGCCCCCAACCAGACACAAATATTTGTTGTGGCGCTTTAACAGCAATATCGAGATCAATATTTTGACCAAACGGCACTATTTTTTTCTTCTGATCTTCGGGCTTTATAATTTGTAAACTCGGAATACTTTGCGAGAAACGCTGCGGAATTGTCACTGTAATTCTCCGAGGCTTTATCACACCTTGGATCAAGGATTTCTTGAAATCCCCCTTCCAATCCACATCCAGATCAACGCGCCCATCAACAAGCTTACCTTTTAACGCATGCAGTTTTTTCGATATCACATCAATTTCAAAGCTGTTTTGATTAAGATCATAAAACCCTGAAGCATTAAGCACACCCTCTTCCCCATCAGAGGCCCTCAATGATTTTAACGATGCACGACCACCGGACATAGATGCAAAAAGATCAATATCCTGAAGCTGAAAACCTGCACTCTTATGATGATATTTACCATCATTCATATTGGCATCGAAAGAAACATCAGGCTGCCCCAATGTGCCTGTAATTTTTCCATTGGCTTTCAGCACACCCGAAACCTCTTGATCTGGCGGCAGAACCAATCCCGCCATAGCCTTTACATCCAGATTGGCCTTAATATCTCCACTCAAAGGCGTGCTCGGCGTTAAATCAAAATGAAATGGCATCAGTGACAAATGAACAGGAATAGACACAGTACCATCAAAAGATTTAATTCCCTCACCCATCGCCTGGATGGCATATCCAATTTTTTTATCCTTATAACCGCCTTTCGCTGTAATTGTAACATTAGGCTTTTTTGTCTCAGGTTGAATATTCAAATCAGATGTTACAACCGGAATTTCAGGCGTTCCTGTTAATGACAATGATCCATTCACAATCAGATCTTGTGGCAAAGCATTCAAATTTACTGGCAAATCAAGCACTGAAAAATTCTTAAACCCAGCCTTAACATTCAGCATCTCCATACTAGCCGCCCCTGAGAGAATAAAAGCACTATCCTTTAAAGAAACTTTACCCCGAAGATCGCTAATGGCTTGTGCATCTGCATCAGCCTTAAACGATAAATTTAAGCCAACCGGATGTTCGCCCTGCATACCTTTTGCAGTAAAAGAAACACCATAAGGTTTTTTACTATGTGCAATATCAAGCTTGAAATTTTCTATGCGGCTTTCCTGTAACAAAGCCACTCCCCCAAGCATAAGCGTGTTTTCATCCAAAGAAGCCTGCCCATCCATCACAGCACCCAAACCTTGTGCATGAAGACCTTCTAGAACAACATTAGAAGAACCTGCTTTAAATCCAGAGTTAACAGCTAACTTCTCTTCCCTCAATTTGGTTTCAATTTCAAAATTTCCAACAATATGCGCATCACTATTTTTAGCAGACACTTGCGCTAAAACTTCACCGATTGCACCATCACCAAGCATCTTCAACACAGCATCAACACGAAGTTCAGCAGCACTTAAATCATATTCCCCTTTAGAACTAACCACGAAACTCTCGCTAACCAAATCAAGACTTTTAATCGACAGTAAAAAGGCCTTCATATCCAAAACACTATCAGCCGAGAGTTTTTTAACGATAAAACCACTATCATCGTCCAGATTAATTTTGGCCCTAATACGCTTAGGCCCAAAAGCTATTTTTGAAGATAAAGAGGGCGACAAATGAAGGGTCTCCGAAAACTGTAAATCTTCAACAGCAACTTTGGTCAAAGTCACGGTCTTAAAATACAAATCAGGTAAAACCAATTCCTCTATAATCGGCAATAGAACTGGTGCTTTTTGTTCCTCCACTGGCTTTTCCATTTTGTGGAAAATAATCTGTTCTGCGGTCGCAGAAGCAATTAACTCTTTGACCATCATCGGCGATAATTCGGCATGAAGATAAATATTCTTTCCGCTTACAAAAAGCGCATCATTTTGAAAGACCTGTAAACCCCCAATGACAAAAGTGGTAAATGGTTGATAATTCAACCCCGTCATCTCGATACGATAGCCGGTTCCCGCCAAGGCTCCCTTAATCTTCGCATTAATCCAGTCCTGACCACTTTCAGTATTCAACCACGCAACAGCCCCCCACAGAGCCAGTTGCGTTAGAACCGCCAACACAAAAACAGCAGAAACCAGCCCCAAAATTGTTCTAAATACCCAGTACTTTGGCTTTTTCTCTTGTGGTTCTTCCGTATCCATAGCTAAAACGCTTGTCCTATACTGATATATATCTGGAAATTATCATCCAGATTATCGCGTTTATTCAGCGGCACACCAACATCAAATCTCAGTGGGCCAAAATCTGTGTAATACCGCGCCCCTAAACCAGCACCTATCGAGAGATCATTCAGCTTTGGCATTGTATTTTCATCCACATCACCTGCATCAACAAAGGCCACAGCACCGAATTTATCCATAATTTTAAAGCGCGCTTCACCGGAAAACTCGACCAGAGAACGCCCACCAACAGGATCATTATCTTCCTGAGGACCAATTTCCTGATAGCCAAAGCCACGAACAGAACCGCCACCACCAGCAAAGAAACGTTTTGTTGCTGGAATATCTGCACTTTCCTCACCGGCGATCACCCCAAGCGCAACACGCCCTGCCAAAGTCACGCGGTCATGAACAGCATAATACGTCTGCCCCCTAAATACAGATTTTACAAAGGGTGCGCTCTCTCCGAATGCATCAATATAGGGCTCAGTCCGCAGTCTTAACAACCACCCTTTTGTCGGATCAAGATTATTATTGCGACTATCATATAAAACCGAAGCCACAGGAGAGAACAAGCCATAGGTTTCTTCTTCACCATTATCCTCTTTGATGCGGGTTAATTCAATATCTGCCCCCAAAGTTGCCGATAAACGCTTATTAATATTACGCTTGATCTCAAAACCAGTTCCCGTTCCAAATTGTTCAAACGCATCTGTATCTTCTCTGGCGATAAAAAGATTTAAAGATAAGCTTTGATCTTTCCGCATAAAAAATGGCTTACCGAGTGTCAAATCCAATCGTTGCTCAAGAGTTGATAAATCTAGATCAGCATTGAACTTTTCTGCCGATCCAAAAAAGTTCCGGTGTTCCCAGCCCAGAGCAATCCCAACACCTTCATCCGTATAATAGCTTAAACCCGCCTTAACACTGCGTTGCGCTTTTGGCTGTAAAATGATTTCCACGGGTATAGATCCGCCTTGCCCTGCTATTTCTGGCAATTTCACATCTGCCCTAGAGAACAAACCAGTGGCTAATAATTTACCGCGCAAAGAGTCAATTTTTTGATTCTGGAAGCAATCGCCTTCCTGCCACGTGACAAGTTTTTTCAAATAGCTATCTTTAACAAATCCCTTAGCCTCGGAATCCTTATAAGAAAACTTTACCGGACCAAAAGATGCTGGCGCACCCTCTTCAATATGAAACTCAACTTGAGCATTTTTTACACTGCTATCAGCTAGAACTTTATGCCGAACATCCAGATCAAAAGAACAGCTTTCCTTTTGGATCAGCTTATAAAGTGCAGATTGCGCACTCAGAACATCCTGAGCAACAAGCACCTCACCTTGTTGTAAGTCTATTTTCTCAAGATATGTTTCATATGAAGATGGATCAACCTGAATACGCTCTATTATTGTCTGCATGCCGGATTCAATACTATACACCCCTCCTTCTTCAGATTCTCTGTAAGTCACAGAAGAATTATAATAGCCCTTGGCCTGCATAGCGCGGCGCAAATCATCAATCACCAGCCGCTCATTATAAGCAATCGCCTGCTGCCTCTCATCCTCAGTATTAACTTCTATATCTTGGGACATCCTGTCATTCAGGATGTTTTGAACATAGGCTTTTGTTTCCTCGTCCTGATCCAGCCCTTCAACACTATAATCCTTTTTTTCTTCAAACCATCCAAAGGGCCAAGCATGCGCTACAGATATCTGCATGCAGAAAACAATTAAAAGTAATAATAGTTTTTTCATCCAACCATACCAAAAAACACTCAAGTAAAGCACACAATAAAGATTACGCACTCTTAAGTCACGCCTGAAAATAAAAAGGAAATGCAAACCTTATATACTAAAAGTCAAAACCGGATATTCGGAAGGCGCATAGCCTTTTTCCTGAGCATTTAACTTAAGCTGGGTAATTGTTGTGTAAGAATTATGCTCAAGCATAGTATTAAATACATCGGTAAACACATCATGCGTGATGTCTTCCAATCCCGAAAATGAGTATTTACTCGTATCAGGTGCGTCAAGCATGGTCTCCATGACATCACGCACAGTCAAATTATCGGGATCTGCAATAAAATACCCACCATTAGCACCTTTTATAGAATGTACAATATTCCCTTTCGCCAATTTTTGTAAAACAGGTTCTAAAGTTCGGTCATTCATGTTATCGCATTGATCAACAATTGATTTACCGGATACAGGCTCTATGGCACTGCCGTGACAGGCAATGAAGAGAACTGTGCTTAAGGCTAAATGTAATTTTTTTGGAAATAACTGCATAAGCCAAATATACACAAATTAAATGTATTTACAAGCAATATTTGTTTATTCTATAGTACCGTCGAATTTAAGGTAGAGATTATGGCTTTTACACCGCTATTTTTAAATGCTGAGAAGCATGGCCCCATCCTTGTTGTGGGTGGTGGCGAGATTGCGGCTGCCAAAACCGAAGCTTTGGCCAGCGTAGGCGCAAAAGTCCAAATCATTGCCGAAAACCTTAGTCAAGGCATCATAACTCTATGCGAACAACACAGCTTTGACTATCACCAAACCCCTTATAACCATGACTTTCTCGAAGGCAAAAAAATCGTCGTTGCCGCCACTGATAATGATGATTTAAATACTGAAATAGCTACTGAATGCAATAAACGCAGCATTTGGGTGAATGTCGTCGACAATCCAGATCTATGCGACTTTATATTCCCTGCCCTCGTCCGGCGCGGACCTCTACAAATCGCAATTTCCTCTTCCGGAATCGCACCAGTCTTGGCGCGTATTATCAAGCAACGCATTGAAATGGCCGTACCGGAAAGTTTTGAAAATCTGGTAAAATATTTAAGACAGCGCAAAGCAGCACTTCGAATTGTTCATAAAAAACTACAGCCCCGCCGCTTGCTAGGTGAAGATATCCTGAACGGACCAATCGCCGAGGAAGTGCTAGAAGGTAACATACAGCGTGCGGACGAACTTTTAGATGAGACCATCAAAAACCTGCCAGATACAAAACAAGGCGCACTTTACCTGATCGGCACTGGCCCCGGCCATCCGGAACTGATCACCCTTAAGGCCATTCGTTTAATCTCGCAGGCCGATGTGATCCTTTATGATCGCTTGATCCCGCAAAGCATTATCAGCCAATATGCCCGCAAGGACGCTGTTAAAATGGCAGTCGGTAAAACCCGCAACCACCACCTAAAAGAGCAACAAGATATCGACGGCCTGATAGAAGAGCATTTAGGCAAAAACAATATCGTTGTACGCTTGAAAGGCGGTGATCCGGGCATATTCGCTCACGGCGCAGAGGAAATAGATATCGCCCGCAAGATGAACTGCCCCTATCAGATCATCCCCGGTGTAAGCGCCGCCAATGGTTGCGCCGCCTATGCGGGAATACCTTTAACTGAGCGGGGCAAAACCTTGTCTGTACGCTTCCTGACTCTTTACACAAAAACCCTGCATGACGAGGATTTCTGGCAAAGCTTGAAACACGCAAAAAAAGAAACCTTCGTCTTTTACATGAGCACCCTGCATTACGGATTTCTATGTGAAAAACTACAGGAAATCGGCTTTTCTGGCGAAACCCCCTTGGTCGTCATCGAACAAGGCACAACGCCCTACCACAAAGAATATATATCAACCATCGGCACATTCGAACAAGACCATGATAGCTCGACTTTTGCATCACCATGCACCATGATTATTGGCGATGTCGCACGCCTTGCCAAACAAAACCAATGGAAAGAAGAACAGCCCTCAAGCGGTGAATACTTCCCCTATCTAGACTCGGAGAAAAAATATGCTTGATAGTTTAATCGAAAAATTCTCCGCCCTTAATTGGCAAGAACGTCTAAAACTCCTGAGCCAAGAACAGGACAACATCGCCTTTTCTTCAAGCTTCAGCTATGAAGATCAAGTTATCACACATCTAATTGCCAATGAAAATTTGCTCATTCGGGTTTTTACACTAGATACAGGGCGCTTATTCGAGGAAACCCATAAAGTCATTCAGGCCACAACCGAGAAATACCCTAACCTAGAAATAGAAACCTATTACCCGAACACCGATAAAGTTCAGGATCTAGTCAAACGCAATGGTATCAACGGATTTTACGAGTCATTGGACAAACGCAAAGATTGCTGTTACGTCCGCAAAGTCGAACCTCTAAACCGCGCCCTAAAGGGCACAAAAATCTGGATCAGCGGCCTGCGCCGCGAACATTCCGATAATCGTGGCAACTTACCTATCGCCGAATACGACCCGTCACAGGATTTGATTAAATTTTATCCCTTGATTGATGTTGATCTGGACACAATTAAAACCTATATAAAAACGAACGATATCCCCTATAACGAACTTCACGATAAGGGATTCCCGTCCATAGGCTGTGCCCCATGCACCCGCGCCATTAAGAAAGGCGAACATCCAAGATCTGGTCGCTGGTGGTGGGAACAAGATGACGCGCAGGAATGCGGCCTTCATATGGTAGATGGCAAACTGGTAAGAAAAAAGGCGTAAAGTAATAATGCTAAACAAAGATCAAAAAGCACTTCTGGATCAACTCCTATCCTCTGCCTCGCCGGAGCAAAAAATATGGCTCGCAGGCTTTATGCAAGGCCAAGTTGGATTAGGCACATTAGGCGCAGAGGCCTCTGCAAGCGCAGCGAATAAGCCACCAGTCATGATCTATTACGCCACAGAAACAGGCAATTCCAAGGCTCTTTCCCTAAACCTTATGAAATCCATAAAAGCCGCTGGATTTAAGGTTAAAAATGCGGCTGTCAACCGTTTAAAGCCTGAAGACATTGACACAAAAACCCTGACAATTTTCTTATGTAGCACGCACGGCGAAGGCGACCCGCCAGAAACGGCCGTACCTTTCTTTGAAAAAATCAAAGCCGCGAGTAACGATGCCCTTAAAGGTTTGCAATATGCGGTTCTTGGCCTTGGTGATAAAAGCTATGAAATCTTCTGCGGAGCCGCGACTGATCTTGACACAGAACTAAAACGCCTCGGCGGCGAAGCCTTCCAAGAAACTGCCCTGTTCGATGTTGATTACACAGCCCACACCCCAAAATGGATCGAGGAAACAGTCACAGCCCTAAATAAACTAGCTGGCGATACTGGTGCTCCCGCCCCTGCTCTGATCTCGGCAGATGATCATATCTTACGCACTGGAAAGGGCTATACCCGACTTGAGCCCGTCAAAGGTATTATCAAGGACACCCTTATCCTGAATGACCATGATTCAAACAAAAAAACCTATCACATCGAAGTCACCTATGAGGACGATATCCATTACACATGCGGCGATGCAATTGGCATCATGCTCCCTAATGATGAAACCCCGCGCCTATATTCTATCGCCTCCTCCCCATCTTACCATGAGGGCGAAATACATATGACCGTAGCCTTAGCCACCTACACAAAAGAAGACGGCAGCATCGGTTATGGTATAGCATCTAAGTATCTGGCAGACCTGAAAGAAGGCGATGAGATTTCCTTCTATATCAGCCAGAACCAGCTCTTTAACCTTGCCCCTGATGACCAGGATATCATCATGGTTGGCCCGGGCACAGGCATTGCCCCGTTCCGCTCCTTCATTTTCGAGCGTTCCGAGCGCGGCGCATCTGGCAAAAACTGGTTATTCTTCGGCGATCAGCACGCCCATTGTGACTTCCTTTATCAAGCCGAATGGCAAGAACTTTTGGCCACGGAAGGATTGCACAAAATTGATCTGGCCTTCTCTCGCGATCAGGAAGAAAAAATCTACGTACAAGATCGCATCCGTGAAAATGCCGATGAAATCATGACATGGTTCGATAATGGTGCAGTCTTTTATGTTTGCGGCGCCAAAGACCCGATGAGCAAAGACGTTCATAAAACACTGGTGGATATTATCAGCCAAAGAAAATCAATCGACAACGAAGCCGCAGAAGACTACCTTGCCGAAATGGAAGAGCAAGGCCGTTACTTGCGTGATGTGTATTAAAGGAAAAAGCTTATGAGCCAAGATGAACTAAACAAACCTGAAAACCTCTCTCCGGTTGAAAAAATGAAGACCGAAAGCCGCGGCCTGCGCTCGAATATGACGGAGCAGATGAGCAATTCTCTGACAGGCAATATTGATGAAACCGCAACGCAAATCGTCAAGTTCCATGGTTCATACGCGCAAGACGACCGAAGCCGCCGCGAAGAGCGCGAGCGTAAAAAACTCGAATGGGCTTATTCCTTTATGATCCGCTTGCGCATTCCGGGCGGCGATATCACCGCCAAACAATGGCTGGGCTTGCAGGAAAGCTGTGACACGCGCGCCAGCGGCATCATCAAAATCACAACCCGCCAAACCATCCAATTCCACGGCGTAGTAAAAGCACGCATGAAACCAACCATGAAAGACTTCGATGATCTCGGCCTTGATGCCATAGCGGCCTGCGGAGATGTAAACCGGAACGTCATGGCAGGCGCAAACCCGCTCCTCGCCCCTTACCAAGCCGAAGTCCATGAATACGCCGATAAAATCAGCGAAGCCCTCCTCCCTAAAACTGGCGCCTTCAAAGAAGTCTGGCTGGACGGAGAAAAACTCCCGCAAGACAAACCCGCCGAAGAAGACCCGCTCTATCAGGATCGCTATCTCCCGCGTAAATTCAAAATCGGCATCGTCATCCCGCCCCATAATGAAAACGATGTCTTCTCGCAGGATATCGGCCTGATTGCCATTGGTAACGGCGAAACCTTCGAAGGCTTTAATGTCGCCATCGGCGGCGGCTTCGGGTGCACCCACGGCAATGAAAAAACCTATCCACGCTTGGGAACAATCATCGGCTTCGTGCCCAAAGATAAAGCCGTAGAAACATGCTGGCAGATCGCCGCAGTCCAGCGCGATTACGGCAACCGCGAAGACCGCAAACAAGCACGCCTTAAATACACACTCGACCGCCTAGGCGTTGATTTCTTCAAAGGCGAACTGGAAAACCGCCTTGGCTTTAAACTCGAAGAAGCCAAACCCTACGAATTCACCCACCGCGGAGATGCCTTTGGCTGGCTCCAAGATCACTTGGGCAAATGGCACTACACCATGTTTGTTGAAACCGGCCTAGTCAAAGACCTCCCCGATTATGAGGTCAAAAGCGCTTTAAAAGAAATAGCAGAGCTTGATTGCTGTGGCTACCGCTTTACCGGTAATCAAAACATTATGCTGATCAATATCGACGAGAGCGATAAACCAAAAATCGAAGAAATCCTAAATAAAAGCGGCATCTCGACCGACAAGCAAAGCAAAACAAGACAAGAAGCCATCGCCTGCGTGGCTCTACCCACCTGCCCGCTCGCTCTAGCAGAAGCACAACGTTACTTGCCGGAATTCGTCTCCAAGATCGAAGCCCTGCAAGACAAACACGGCCTATCCGACAAGCCCATCACAACCCGTATCACGGGTTGCCCCAATGGCTGCGGCCGCCCCTATGTCGCGGAAATCGGCCTAATCGGCAAAGCCCCCGGTAAATACGTACTGCGCCTAGGCGGCGATTATATCGGTGAACGCCTGAACACCGTCTACCGCGAAGAAGCCGACGAAACCGAAATCCTGCAAATCGTTGATGAGCTCTTTGCAAAATACGCCAATGATGCTAAAGACGATGAAAGCTTCGGCGATTTTACACAAAAATTACTTTTTGCCTAAAGGAGAACTTGAATGCTTGCGATTATTGGCGGTAGCGGATTATACGCTCTGGATGAATTGGAAATCGTAGCCGAACACACCATAGACACCCCCTTCGGCAAGCCATCCGCCCCAGTCGTTGAAGGCAAAGCATTCGACAGCAACGTTCTCTTCCTGCCCCGCCACGGACGCAATCACGAATTCTTGCCTTCCGAGGTCAATTTCCGGGCCAATATTTATGCTCTCAAAGCCCTCGGCGCAAAAACAATCCTGAGCATTTCCGCAAGCGGTTCTCTGCAAGAGGAAATCGCCCCCGGCGATCTGGCCTTGGCCTCCCAGTATTTCGATCACACGCGCGGCAAGCGCGAAGCCTCCTTCTTCGGTAAAGGCGTAACCGCGCATATTTCAACAGCCACACCAACCTGCCCAGTTTTAACGCAGGATGTTTTAAAAGCCGCAAGTGACATCGGCCTGAACCTCCAC
>DCKO01000117.1 GCA_002320665.1 Micavibrio sp. UBA1672 | reverse complement strand
TTCCGAGGAAATGCTCGATGGTGTTCAAAACAAGGAAACTGGGCCAGCTGGTGATGTTTTGAATAATATGGTCACCAGATTACGTGGTTTTGACTTAAGAGATATTGCCGGCAATAAAAAGCCGGGATTACTTGCCAGATTAATGGGAACTGTTTCACCGATTGTTAAGGCTGTTCAGCGCTATGAAAAGGTAAAGCACCAGATTGATGCCATGGAATCCGAGCTTGAAGGACATGTCACAAAGTTAATGCGTGATATTGAGGCTTTGGATCGGCTTTATGAATCATCATTGGAGTATTTTCACAATTTGGCTGTTTATATCGCAGCCGGAGAGGCCAAGTTAAAGGAGCTTGATGAGACCATTATACCGGAGTTGAAGAAAAAGGCAGAAACTAGCGAGGATATGCTGGATTCACAAAGGCTCAATGACATGAATAATGCACGTAATGCGTTAGAGCGTAAAATTCATGATTTGAAGTTAACACGTCAGGTGACAATGCAATCTTTGCCGAGTATTCGCATTATTCAGGATAATGATAATAATCTAGTGACCAAAATTCAGAGCTCGATTGTTAATACTGTTCCACTTTGGAAGACCCAGATGGCGCAGGCTCTAACAATTCAAAGAAGTGCGGAGGCTGGTAAGGCTGTGAAAGCGGCTGCTGATTTGACCAATGATCTTCTGGAGGCTAATGCCAAGAATCTGAAGCAGGCTAATGCTCAGGTGAGAACCGAGGTGGAGCGTGGCATGTTTGACATTGAGAGTATCGAAAAGGCCAATAATGATTTGATTGATACGATTAATGAATCAATCGAAATTTACGAAGAAGGTAAGAAAAAACGCGCTGATGCAGAAAAACGCCTCAAGAAAACCGAGGCAGATTTGCGTGAGCGCCTAAAGAGTCTGAAAAACTAAATCTAAAGGGAAAGGTTATAGATATGACTAAACAGTTATTGAAATCCTTGGCTTTTGCGGCTGTGGCTTTCTTTTCACTAAATTCTTCAGCGTATGCCGAGAGCTATAAGGTGGCATGGTCTCATTACACGGGATGGGAAGCATGGGGCTATATCGAAGAGTCTGGCATCATGGATAAATGGGCTGAGAAATACGGCATTGATGTCGAGGTTGTGCTGGTGAATGATTATATTGAAAGTATTAATCTATATACAGCCGGAGAATTTGACGGTGTAACGGCGACTAACATGGACGCTTTGACTATCCCAGCGATCGGTGGGGTGGATTCAAGTGCGATTATCATTGGTGATTATTCTGATGGGAATGATGCTATTGTAGCGCAAAGTGCCGATAACATTGCTGGATTAAAGGGGCTGGAAGTTAAGCTTGTTGAGCTATCTGTTAGCCATTATTTACTGGCGCGCGCTTTGGATCAAAATGGATTGAGCGAGCGTGATTTAACATTGGTGAATACGAGTGATGCCGATATTGGCGGTTTGTTTATGTCTGATCCCGCGGCGAATGTTGTGACTTGGAATCCTATCGTTAATGAGATCAAGGGTAAAGAAGGTGCCAAAATCCTTTTTGATTCTTCATCAATTCCAGGTGAAATTCTTGATGTTATGATTGTACACACAGATGCTGATGAAAAGCTAAAAAAAGCGCTTGTTGGAGCTTGGTATGAGGCTATGACTCACATGAATGGCGAGGCAGGGGACGAGCAAAAAGCCGAAGCGCTTGGGTTTATGGCCCAACAAGCTGGTGGTACTTTGGGGCAATTCGAAGAGCAGCTTAAAACAACGGCAATGTTTTATACACCTGCAAAGGCTATAGAATATGCAAGGCCAGAATTGCTTAAAGAGACTATGGATTATGTGCGTAATTTCTCTTTCAATAAGGGATTGTACGCGCAAGGCATGGATAGTGCAGATGCGGTTGGTATTGAATTGCCTGATGCTAGTATTCTTGGCGATACAAACAATATAAGATTGAGATTTGATAATAGCTATATGGAAATGGCAGCAGAGGGGCAATTATAAGCCTGATGTCTCTTTTACCGAATAAGGCCGAGTTACTGGGGCTGGGGCGTAATATGTCCCGTCCTTTGATTGTTTGTCTGGGGCTTCTACCGTTTATTTTTCTGATTGCGGCTTATTATTTTGGTTCTGAGGCAAGGCTATCTGAAAACCCGTCAGATAAAGTTATGCCGGCTTTTACCTCTATGTTTGATGCGTTTTATCGATATGCTTTCGAGGCGGATAAGCGAACGGGAGAATATCTTTTATTTAATGACTGGCTTTCGAGTATGAAACGTTTGGGCTCGGGGATCGGGCTGGCGGCGTTGACTGCTCTGGTGCTCGGTATTGCTATGGGGCTTTTTCCCATCGTTAAGCGGAGCTTCTTACCCTTTATTACGTTTTGTTCGATTGTGCCGCCTTTGGCAATTTTGCCGATTTTATTTATTATATTCGGCGTTAATGAAACGGGGAAAATAGCACTAATCTTTCTAGGGACTGTCTGGTTTATATCGCGGGACATTTATGAATATGTGGGTTCAATCCCGAAGGAGCAAATTGTCAAAACTTTGACCTTTAATTCTTCGATTTTTGGTTTGTTGTATCGTGTGATATTGCCGCAGATTATGCCAAGGTTAATTGATGCTGTGCGTTTATCTCTTGGTGCGGCGTGGCTGTTCCTTATTGCCGCTGAGGCTATCGCGTCGACGGATGGGCTAGGCTACAGGATCTTTCTGGTGCGGCGTTATCTGGCTATGGATGTTATTATCCCGTATGTGGCTGTGATTACGCTTACGGGTTTTGTGCTTGATAGCTTATTACGCAAAGCCAATGTGGTCTTCTATCCGTGGTATGTTGCCAAGAAAAGGATGTAAATCATGCCGCATAGAGAGCTTCGAAAAAATAATTTTTTGCACATCGAGGATGTTTATAAATCCTATGGCAAGAACCTTGTGCTCAATGATATTGATCTTTCGGTCGAAGCCGGAGAGCTTTGCACGGTGGTTGGCCCGAGTGGATGCGGTAAGTCGACCTTGTTACGGTTGATTTTAGGCCAAGAGCAACCGGATTCCGGTGAAATTTTGATTGATGGTATTTATGCAGGTGGGCCGGATATCAGGCGCGGCGTTGTCTATCAGAAATACTCGTTATTTCCTCATTTGAATGTGCTGGATAATGTTTTGCTCGGGATCAAGCTAAATCCTTCTGCACGTTGTACTGCCGAAGATCGGGAAAGGGCGATTTCTTATCTGGAGCGCGTGAAGCTTGGTGACTCTCTAGAGAAATACCCTCATGAGCTTAGCGGCGGGATGCAGCAACGCGTGGCTGTTATTCAAACGCTTTTTGTGCATCCGCAAGTGGTTTTGATGGATGAGCCATTTGGTGCGCTTGATCCAGGAACAAGAGAAGACTTGCAGATATTCTTGCTTGAGCTTTGGGAAGAGCAAAAGATGACAGTGTTTTTTGTAACACATGATCTTGAAGAGGCTTTGTTTTTAGGGACACGCCTGATTGTCATGTCTCAATATTATTCAGATGATAAAGCCTGCAGTGGGTCTAAAATCGTGACAGACTTATCAATTAAAGATGATAAGAAGGCCTATTCAACTGCAGCCAAGTATAGCGAGGATTTTCAGGATTTGATTGCGACGATCAGGCAGCAGGGGTTTGATCCGAATTACAGGCAGCATGTGGAAGAATTTAATTTAAAGCATACGCATAGTTTCTGGACGAAATAAGCATAATTGAAGATGATTTATAGTTAGTTTAGGCTTGATTATTGTCTCTCAACTGCTTAAAGTCCCGATTGCTTTATACGATACCGGTCTGGACAGATGGCAGAGTGGTTGAATGCACCGGTCTTGAAAACCGGCATGGGTGCAAGCCCATCCAGGGTTCGAATCCCTGTCTGTCCGCCATTTGCGTTTTTGATGCGCAGAAATCCCCTAACATATTGAAAACACTGGATGGAATTGGGGTTCGAAACCCTGAGTTTCGATCATATTCCAGACGTTCCCTAAAAGTGAGTTTTAGCACTGTGCGCTTATGTTCGATGTGCCCATTCCAAAGGGTGAGCGGGCTTTCGAGGAATTTCATGGTGAGTTCGAAAACCTCTTGAAAGGGTTTCTTGTTTTTGGCTGTTTTTGAGAGATTTTCCTCTAAAACCAGCTTTTCACGTTCTAGCTTTGTGATGCGTTTTTCATAGGCTGTAATGACGTTTGACGATTCCGCATCGACGATACGATCAAGAAGGCTTTCAACCTTTTTCTCTTTGGCGATAATCTCCTGCTTAATCGCATGTCGCCACGCTGCTTCATTTTCACCCTGAATATCCCATGCGCGTTTGAACATATCCTTTACAAGCGTAAAGAGCTTGTGGGATGGTGTCATGGTTTTCAGGATGTCTTCGAATTGCTCTTCCATATCGGCGCGGCGTATGGATTTGCCTTTGCTGGTGCAACCCTTTTTGAAGCACATGTAATATGGATGCTTCTTGCCTGTCTTGCTCTTCGACCAGCTTGAGGTCAGAGGATGGCCACAATCGCCACAAGCCACAAAGCCACGCAAAGGAAAATCCGCGTCAATATCATTGCGCACAGGCACTTTGGCTTTGCCGTTCAGGCGCTCCTGTATTTTCTCAAACGTTTTCAAACTGACCAACCCTTCATGCTGACCTTTGCGCAGATCAATATTCCATTTCGGCATTTCGATATACCCCGCATAAAGCACGCGGGTCAGAATACGGTTTGCGGCCTCAACTGTTACTTTGCCATGGCGGTTTTTAGGAAATTCTACATGGCTTTCAAAAAAGCGAGCAACTTCGCTTTGTGTCTGGAAACGCCCATTGGCGAAACCTTCCATGCCTTCTTTGATAATCGAGGCCAAAGGTTCATCCGGCACCATGACCTTACCGTGACCGGATTTGCGCTCATGTTTTAGACCAATCACCGCAGGAAATGGCCAATAGCCATTGATGGCGCGAGCCTGCATGCGTTTTTTGGTTTGCTCGGCGTTCTTCTCGCGGTGATGCATGGCACTTAACGCCTGCATATTCTCAAAATACCGCCCGTCAGCATCAACGCCAAATGTCATGGCCGGACTTTCCAGCACGGCATAACAGCTATCTATCGCGTCTCTGAGGTCAAGGTGGACTCGGATATCGCGGGCTAGCCTAGAAACGTCATCAACAAGGCATACAAATCGCTTGTTCTTATTGTTTTTCAGAAACGCCAGCATTTCCTTGATACCATTACGGTCTGCTTTACTGCCTGTAATGCCAGAATCCTTGAAAGTGCGGTGAACAGTATAGCCCTTGTAGCCTGCATATTGTTTACAATAGGTAATCTGTGACTCAACGCCTTGCCCAGCTTTGACTTGTGCCTGTGACGACACCCTTGCATAAATCACAGCATCCGTTAGCCCGTGGTGGTTTTGACCAAAATCCAGCATTGTTTCATCCCTCCTTATTGATTATCGTCTTTGTCGCAGGCATCCATGAATGCCTTGATGAGTGATCCATGCTTTGAGTCTAGCGCAGATGAATCAGCTTTTTCACTTTTTCCAGAATCACCTTTATCTTGCCCACAGCTTTCATCAAGCTGTTGCATGGGATGTACGCCATAGCCGAGCTGTACCAGTTCACAAATTATATCCCAGAGTGTTTCTAATAGCTCCTGTTTCTCCGCATCGCTAATCGAGCTATCTTCTAAGTGTTTCTGGTACTCATTAACGTTGATACTAAACGTTGGGCGGTGTTGTTTGCTCATGGCTGGCTCCTGTTTGTTGTGTGTGTTTGGCTCCTAGTTTTCCTCCTCTTTTTTTCTTTTGCTCAAAAGAACAAAAAAGGAACATATGTCGTTTTTAAAAATCCGGCAAGACGCAGCGCCGTGTATTTTGTTAAAATATTGGTTTATATTCCTATATCATCGTGAATAGCTGCGGTCATGACTACGCTCAAGATCAGGCACATCGCGTTCTTTTTGCGCTTGCTTCATCACCGCATCACGCTGTTCACGCATCGTCATTGTCTTGGGGATTGTTGTTACACTCCTTTCTGTTGGGTTGAGGTTGAAGGGTTGAAAATCGCTATGATCCTCACGCGGCCTGTATTGACCGGACGTGCTGTGTGCATCATGGATTTCATGTGATGTTGGGGTGTCTTTACTCATGGTTCATGCCTTCCTGTGTTTGAATTTAAGATGACGAATAATGGGCAATCGGGGATGTGGCCTTCCACGAGGCCGCGCGAGCCGAGATAAACGCATGGATGCCGTGGATCATGGTAATAAGGGTTGATTGCCCGCATATGCGGCCCTGTTTCCAAAACAAAAAACAGGATCAGCATAATAAGCTGGTAATGATCGAGGAAACGCCCCAAAGTACGTAAGATCACTGCGCAGCTTTTAAGAATGATGATACGTGCGGTCATGATTTCCCTCCTGTGAAGAAACGGAACGGCCAAAGCAA
>DCKO01000103.1:1004-11533 GCA_002320665.1 Micavibrio sp. UBA1672 | reverse complement strand
ACCGGAGATATAGTAATTTCCACGGTTTTTAAAGAAATGTAAGGAAAGATCCGATACCCCGCCTAAATTATCATCGACATAATCCTCTAACGCAATTTCGAGATCATAATCACGCTTTAATAACCAATCGAAAATATAGGATTTTTTGGCATCCTCACCATAGAACTTAAGGTTTTCTTCGGATATAAAAATTTCTACAAAACGCGCAGCCAAAGCCATCAAGGATTGAGGGCCATTAAAATCAGCCACCTGAAAACCGGATAATTTTACCTTACCATCAAACAACAACGGCGATCTAAAAATATCAACATTGAAATCAAGATCAATTACAGCATCACGCCCTTCTCCCTTTAAAGTACTGCGCACATTAATAACGCCTTGTGATGCAACCGTCAGAGTTGCTTGCCCTGCTAAGGCATAATCACGCGAGGCAATCCGAATATCACGAATTTCTGCATATTTCCTATGCTCCGATGTCATTATACCCTGAACATTCAAATCCGCTATATCCAAGCTAAAGGCTGTATTGTCACCCTGTAATCTGTATTTATATGATCCACCACTTCCGGAAATTTCCAGTCCCAGAGCAGCACTCCAGTTATAAGGCCCAAAATCACCTTCGCCTTTCAAATCAGCCCGATTATTCCCGATATCATGATCAATATAGACCTTATCCGCGAATAAATCTTTTTGTATAAAATATCCAGCTTTAAGCTTCACGTCATCAATAATAAATTCCTTGAACTTCGCATTACTGAGCAACATATCAAAAAAGCTCATTTTCACATGCATCTTTTCAATGCTGGCCATTTTTTCAGTAGATTCAGGATAAGGCAACACACTAAGCCCCTCAAAAACTACCGATAAAGATGGAAAGAATGTCATGTTATGAAGCTTTCTGATCGTTGCGGGACGATTGCCAAAACTTTTACTGGCAAAGCTTTCAACGGCTTCTTTGAGCATATCATTCGACCCGCCCATATTCGCCATGATGGTAAAAATCAAAAGCAGGAACGCAGCAGAAATAAAAATGAATTTGGTTATAAAGGTAAACCAGTTTTTTTCATTCTTGAGGCGATAATCCTCAACAGCTTGCCCTTCAGACTTAATCTCTTCCTGTTCTTTTGTTTTCTTATCTTTTTTCTTATTTTTCGCCATTAAAGCTCTCTCTTAATAGTAACCCAATCATATAACGCGAAATCACCTTATAAATCCAGCCCTTCAAACGGGTCACTTTTATCCTTGTGATTAAATCCAAAGGCTTTCCAGCTTTTCACAAGCTCGGGCGATAATGGCGCGGTAATATCCAAAACTTTCCCCTTCTTGACCGGATGCGGCAAGATTATACGCCGCGCATGAAGATGAAGACGATCCTCCAGATTCACAGCCGAAAAATCAGGATCAGGCTTTTTGGATTCAGGGTCTTTGATGTATTTATATTTATGATCGCCAATTACGGCACTACCCATCGTTTGCGCATGAATGCGAATTTGATGTGTCCGGCCTGTACGCGGCCAAAAGGCTGCAAACGCCGCGGCTTCTCCCGCGCGTTCAAGAATGACAAATTCAGTAACCGCATGTTTGCCTTCTTCCTCATCAATTACCATTTTTTCGCGGGATGCCCCACCAGCCTTAACCAAAGGCGCATCGACTGTCCCCGAATAGACCTCCGGCACAGGTGAGATCAGCGCCCAGTAAACTTTCTTCACATCACGGCCCTTGAACAAATAACCCAGCTCCTTGGCCACCTTGCTGGAACGTGCCAGCAACAACACCCCGCTTGTATCCTTATCAAGGCGGTGAACCAAGCGCGGCACAACATCATTTTTATCTTTCAAAACAGGTAAAAGCCCGTCAATATGCCTCTTGATTTTCGTACCGCCCTGCGTCGCAATCCCCGCAGGCTTATTAATCGCAATCACATCTCCATCATCATAGAGAATAAGAGACTGGATAAACGCTGCATCTTCATCTGAAATCTTGCGCGCCTTGTCATGTTTTTCACTTTTCGGCCCCTTGGTTTCAAAAGGCGGAATCTTGACTTCTTCTCCTGCCACCAATTTCCGCTCCGGCTTGGCACGCTTGCCATCAATACGGATCATGCCTTTGCGCAAAAATTTCTGCGCCAGCACAAAAGGCAAATCCGGCGCATTCTTCTTCAGCCAACGATCAAGCCTCTGCCCGTCATCATCTTCTGGCACTTTGATAAACCTAAAACCGCCATCACTCATGCACTTAAACCCCGCATTGCAAAAAGTCCTAAAAACAGTGCGAGAATAGATAGCACAACAGAAGCCAAAAGATAAGCGCTAGCTTGCATAAGATCACCGCGCTCATACATCGTAATAAAATCCAGTGAAAACGTTGAAAATGTTGTAAACGCGCCCAAAAAACCCGTCATACAGAGCATCCGTATTTCCTGCGATACTTGTGCCATGTGGGAAAATTTGACAACAATCATCCCCATCAGGAATGACCCGATTATATTCACACAGAGCGTGCCCCATGGAAAGCCATGCCCCAAAACCTGAACGGCAAGTATATTCACCCCATGCCGCGCCAGCGCACCTAAAGCACCACCCAAAGCAATAACACCTATTGTTGCGATCATAAAAACCCTTTATATCTATTGGACATTAAAATTTCAGGACTACTCCAATAGCATGTTAAACCGTTTCGAGAACACAAAAAAGGGTATTATTTTTGCCCTTTTCGGCTTCAGCGCTTTTGTGATCTCGGATTCTTGCGCCAAATGGCTCTCCAGCCGCTATGACGTGATAGATATCGTGGTCTGGTCCTATATATTTGCGCTGACCATCGGCTTGATCTTCTCACCCATACTCGGTGGCATCCAAAATACATTCAAAACCAACAGCCTCAAAATCCATATCGGGCGAGGGTTTTGCAATCTGGGCCTCGCCATAAGTGTTGTTTTGGCCTTTCGAAATCTGGAACTAACCACGGTCTACCCCATTTTATTTCTAGCCCCCTTTGTCATCACCATTCTGGCCATCCCCATCTATAAGGAAAGCGTGCATCCAATGAGCTGGGTTGCCATTGCCACAGGCTTTTTAGGGGTCATTATCGCCTTCCGCCCAGGCTTCGAAGCACTAGACCCTTGGCTAATTGTCCCATTCTTTACTGTATTTTGTATCTCTGGACTGGCCCTGTTCGCCAGAGCCCTCCACCATGAGGACACACTGCTTTCCCTATCATTTTATCCATGCCTGATGACATTTACCATTCTTGTGCCCTATACCGTCATGAGAGGAACAATCCCCGATGCACATGATTTACCGATTTTCATCCTCGCCGGTGCAATGCTCGTCTGTGGCATAAGCGGGGTTTCCGGCTCAATGCGCCTGACAAAATTTGCCATCGTTGCACCATTGCATTACCTGCAACTCCCGCTAGCCTTTACAATCGGATATTTTATATTCGGCGAAGAGCCAGATTTACTAATGCGAATTGGTGCAGTAATTATCGCCGCAAGCGGAATATTCCTGATCTTTACAAAGGAAAAATCATGACGAAAGATTATCTTTTACAAGATAACTGAACAAAATCATTTATATCGGTCCGATCATAACATCTTCTTGCATTTCAACGTTACCATCAGGCTTTACTTCAAAACGTGCGTCATAAAGATAGCCACCAACCAAAACTCTTGTTGTAATGTCAAAATAATCAGGCTTGGTTTCCTTGATCTCCGAACCATTAAATTTACGAAACCAGCGTTTTTTATCTAAAATACTACGCCCAACAAGAAATTCACTTTGGTCATTTTCCAAAATAAAGTAGTTGTTCCCATCTTCATCCGTTAAGAAAAAACAGAAAAATTTCAGATAATCAAAAACATTATCTTTATCGAGCTCAATACCAATATCTTCATTCACCTCGTGTATGACCGAGACATTCCCGTTTAGAGATGCATAATCTTCTCCAAATTTGATGTAAAAGAACTTTCCGGAGTCTTCTGTTTCAACAGCATCTTCAACCTTTATAAGATGGGCATCTTTGTAAAAAGGCAAATCCTTTACTAAAATCTCCATTCCCTTAGCGGAAAAATCATCGCTTTCAACAAGCTCAACAAACTCATCCTTATTATCCATAGGTTTCCATGAATCATCATCACCAAGAATATATATTAATTTTTCATCCGCCATAATCTAATCTATCCTCATCTAAGTTGGTCCAAACGAAACTACCAAAATTTATAAACTGGCAAATAACAGAAATCTATATTTATTATAAAATAGCCTATTTCTCATGCCTTAATTTTCCCCAATATTCCAGCCGCTTTTGTATCTCCCGTTCAAACCCTCGGCTAACAGGTTTATAAAACTCCCGTCGCCCCATATCTTCAGGAAAATAGCTTAAGCCGCTAAACCCTTCCGGCGTGTCGTGATCGTAGATATACCCATCACTATAACCCTGCTGTTTCATCATCTTGGTGGGTGCATTCATTGCATGTTTAGGCGGCATCAAAGTGCCCTCTTCCCGCGCCGATTGTTTCGCCGCCGTAAACGCCATATAACTCGCATTGGATTTCGGAGCCGTTGCCAAATACGTACAAGCCTGCGCCATGGCCAGTTCAGCTTCCGGCAAGCCAAGACGTTCATAGGCGCTCCACGCATTATTGGCAATCACCAAAGCTTGCGGATCGGCATTGGAAATATCCTCACTCGCCACACACAGCATCCGCCGCAAGATATAGGCCGGATCTTCGCCGCCCGCCAGCATCCGCGCCATCCAGTAAAGCGCCGCATCCGCATCACTCGCCCTCAAGGATTTGTGGAATGCACTAATCAGATTATAATGCGCTTCATCCCCCTTATCATAAAGCGGTGCACGTTTTTGCACGATGCGCATCAGGGCTTCTTGGTCAAGCTTACCTTCGCCCTTATGCTGCGCCAAGATTTGCTCAATCATGGACAACATATACCGCCCGTCCCCATCCGCCATATTCTTCAGCATCTCAAGAGCGCTTTTCTCTAAGGGCACTTTGCGACCCAATAAATCTTCTGCCCTTTTGATGAGTAAGTCCAAAGCCTCATCATCCAGCCGTTTGAGAACAAAAACCTGAGAGCGACTAAGCAAAGCCGCATTCAGCTCGAATGAGGGGTTTTCCGTCGTCGCCCCAATCAGGATAATCGTGCCATCCTCCATCACAGGCAAAAACGCATCTTGCTGGGATTTATTGAAACGGTGAATCTCGTCCACAAATAACAAAGTCGCCTTGCCCTTGGACTTTCTGATCTTTGCCCCTTCAAAAACTTTGCGTAAATCCGCAACACCAGAAAAAATCGCCGAGATT
Source organism: Micavibrio sp. UBA1672 (assembly GCA_002320665.1). Lineage (GTDB taxonomy): Bacteria > Pseudomonadota > Alphaproteobacteria > Micavibrionales > Micavibrionaceae > UBA1672. The sequence goes on along the minus strand of DCKO01000103.1, from coordinate 6,216 downwards.
TGTTCAAAATGAAGATCACAATGAGAAGAAAGTATCCGCGCCAACGTCGTCTTACCGCAACCGGGCGGCCCCCAAAGGATAAGAGACGATAACGCACCAGCCTCCAACATCTTACGCAAAGCCCCATCCGCCCCGATCAAGTGATCCTGCCCGACGACCTCTTCCAAAGTTTTCGGACGTAGGCAATCCGCAAGCGGCCTATGCCCTGCTTTGTCTTCAGTTTCATTTGTTGCTGTAAATAAATCGCTCATGTTTTATACCGGATGATAATATGACATTACTCCTAGGCCCTCTCTGTAATCCAATGCTTTACTTTTAACAACACATGGTTTCTCTGCCTCAATTCTTTCAAATCCTCTCCCCATTGCCCCAAGATTTAAAATCTGACCTTCGGAATTAAACCGCTCTGCAATAAAGTCTAAAGCTGCAATATGAGAATCTTTTGTTAGATGTGGGTTTGGATTAAAAAAATTAATCCAAGGAAAACTGCCTTTAACAGTAAACTCCGAACACCCCTTCATATAAAAATCTTTGGTGTCCGCAGAAGGGATAATTACCAAGACATAGGATGTGCTTCCAATCCTCTCAAAACTCTTGATCTTTACAACCTCGACCGAACCACCAGCCAAAACTGGAAATGGAACTAATAAAAATAAGATAAGTTTGAAAAAGAAATATTTCATTTTAATATCTTCACTCATGCTTTCATCCGTTCTTCTTTACAACAACGCGCATCAATATAAGCCCACGCTTTTTCTCCTGAATCCAAAGTTACCTCAACGCGTTTATAGGCATCAACCTCGTAACGATCTGCTTGCATCAATTCTACCGTAGTAATCTTAAAAACTGTGCCTTCTACAAAATCCTGTGTATCTTCCGTAGGCGCAATAATCGGATGCACCGCATCGCCACTCACCTCCACGACATCGGGATTATCAATTTCCACCATAGACAGCTTAAATCCCGATAAGCGATCTTCATGCCCCTCAAGCAAACGCCCGAAGGTTTCAACCTGCACAGCCCTCATGCGCAGCGTCCCATATGAAAATAAATTCTGATTTGTCTCTTCTTTTTGCATTCTTTTCCTTATATAAATGTTCCAAGCCCTTGACCAGACCACTGGAATATGAAATATAGCGTTTTTACGAATTCCCTGTGAAGAGTTAAATTGAAAATGAGCGCGCAGCTGCAATACACGGAAGAAGTCGCCAAAGCCACGGCACCTATTTATGAGAAGCTTTCCAAGCAATATGAGCAGGAGCAATGGGAGAGTCTTGCGCCCTATATTTACCGCATCAATCAGCTTAAGGCTGAAAAAAACGCAGTCATCCTCGCTCATAATTATATGACCCCCGATATTTTCTACGGCGTTGGCGATATTGTCGGCGACTCGCTGATGCTCGCCCAAGAAGCCGCCAAGACCAAGGCCAACATCATCGTCCAATGCGGCGTACATTTCATGGCTGAAACTGCCAAAATCCTCTGCCCAGAGAAAAAAGTCCTGATGCCTGATATGAAGGCCGGATGCTCGCTCTCTGAATCCATCACAGGCGCAGACGTTAGAGCGCTAAAGGAAAAACACCCCGGCATCCCTGTGGTGACATACGTAAACACCTCCGCCGATGTAAAAGCAGAAAGCGATGTATGTTGCACCTCGTCGAACGCCCTGAAAATCGTCAATGAGCTTGGCAAACAAGGTCATGACACAGTAATTATGACACCGGATAAATTCCTTGCGCAAAATGTCGCTGCCGAAACCGATGTAAAAGTTATCTTCTGGGAAGGCACTTGCATGGTGCATGAACGCTTTACCCCGCAAGATATCATCGACATGCGTAAATCATACGATGATATCGTGGTTTTAGCGCACCCAGAATGTCCGCCCGAAGTCATGGCCGAAGCAGATTACGCAGGCTCGACCGCGCAAATGGATAAGTTCATCAAGGAAAAACAACCCAAGCGCGCGATGCTCATGACCGAATGCTCTATGAGCGACAACATCGCCGCCGCCAATCCAAATGTTGAAATGATCGGCACATGCCAGATGTGCCCGCATATGAAACGCATCACTTTGCCAAAAATTTTACACTGCCTTGAAACGGAAAGCCCCGAAGTTGAAATTGATCCCGAAATCGCCAGCCGCGCCCGCAAAGCCGTCGATAAGATGCTGGAATTGAGCTAAAGCGATACGCCGTTATAGATACTCTCACCATCTAAACTAATGCTGGTAAGCTCGCCATTTTCTATAGCAACCTCTACTTCTTTACCCGCAAGGTCTATAAGCGCATCCCGATTATCCTTCATATCCTTTTCAGACAATGTATAGGAACTACCATTCCCAAAGCGAATAGTAAGGTCTCCTGCATATAAATCATTATGCCCGGATGACGTCACTGTTCTAACGACATCATTAAAAATCTCGATATGATCAGGCTCTTCCACAATAATTCCTTCTGCCATTTTTCTACTCCCTATTCATTTATGTTAATCAGCCTATAGAAAAATCATATACTTACGCAAGAAAAAATTGGACGGATGCCCTTGGCTTTAATATGGTTAGGACCTGATTTTAAAACAAAGAGAACAAAAAATGCAGCTTCCTTCCCTTTTAATCGAAGAAACCGTCAAAGCAGCCCTGAAAGAAGATTTAGGCCATGGTTTCGATGTCACATCACAGCTTTTAATTCCCGCGCAAGAAACCGCCAAAGCCATCATCAAATCCCGTGAGGATGGCATTCTGGCTGGATTGATAGTTGCACTCTCCGCCTTTTCTCTGACCGATATTGATTTTGATATGGAAATCCATGCTCAAGACGGCGCAAAAATAGAAGCCGGCGATACGATCGCCACCATCGAAGGACCAGCGCGCAGCCTATTAACCGCCGAGCGCATCGCCCTGAACTTCCTGCAACATATGAGCGGCATTGCCAGCCTGACAGGCAAATATGTCGAAGCCGTCAAAGAAACTGGCGTTGAAATTTGTGATACGCGCAAAACCATTCCGGGCCTGCGCCTCTTCCAGAAATATGCCGTCTTTATGGGCGGAGGCAGCAATCACCGCTTCGGCCTTGATGATGCCATTTTGATCAAGGATAATCACATTGCCGTGGCTGGCGGTATCGCCGAAGCCCTCGATCAAGCCTATATGCTCGCCAGCCATATGCGCAAAATCGAAATCGAAGTGGACACACTGGATCAACTCGAAGACGTCCTTGCCAATGGCAAGGCCGATATTGTGATGCTGGATAATTTTGATATCAAAGACCTTGAAAAAGCCGTGAAACTAATCAACCGCTCCATGCCTTGCGAGGCTTCCGGCGGCGTAAATCTGGACACCGTGAGAGCCATCGCCGAAACAGGCGTGGATTATATCTCTGTCGGCGCCCTCACTCACAGCGCAATCGCCTTAGATATAGGGCTGGATATTGAGTAGAATGAATTATGAAATATGTTTTTGCTCTTCTACTACTACTTTATCCAGCAAGTGCTTATGCGCAACAAACCCTAGAACAAGCAGCCATTGATCGAACAAAACATCAAATCACCTATGATGGGCGCTATATAAAAATAGCCTATCCAAATGGTGATGTACCAAGCAATATAGGCGTTTGCACAGATGTAATTATCCGCTCTTACCGCGCGCTCGGTATAGATCTGCAAGAACTTGTCCATAAAGATATGGCTACAAATTTTGCCAAATACCCCTCAAAGCGTATGTGGGGCCTCAACAAACCCGATACGAATATTGACCATCGCCGCGTCCCGAATTTACAGGTCTTTTTCAAACGCAACGGTACAGAGCTTTCCATCAGCAACACCGGAGAGGATTACAAATCAGGCGATATAGTTACATGGATGCTCCCCGGCAATCTGCCCCATATCGGCATAGTGACATCACACAAATCCGCCGACGGCAAGCGCCCTTTGATCGTCCATAATATCGGGCGTGGCCCCAAGCTTGAGGATATGCTGTTCTCCTACGAGATCACCGGACATTACAGATATGATATTACTGCGATAGAATGAGCGCTGAAACCCAAAAAATCACCATCCGCCTGACGCCCAATGCCAAGCAAAACAAAATCATAGGCTGGGAAGAGGATTTGTTAGGTGAAAAAACTTTAAAAGTTCAGGTCACCGCCATCCCCGAAAAAGGCAAAGCCAATAAGGCCTTGATTACCTTGCTCTCCAAGACTTGGAAAATCCCCAAAAGTGATATCACAATTATACGCGGTGAAACCAGCCGCACAAAAATTCTGAAAATTCCTGCCGGAATCAATATCGAGTCAAATCAATAGAAATTTATTGCTTAGGTTCATTTGGAAGCACAGGCGGCTGTGCAGGTGGAGCAGAAGACATCATCTGCTGTTGCTTGAGCCTGTCATAGGTTTTCTGGCTAAGACACAAATTGATAAGAGGTAACGTCAAAAAACCTGCAACGGCGTTACCAAAATTATCTGCAATAGACATCAAATTTATATGCGTATTATCCAGTTTTTGCATTTCATAATCTTTCTATTATCGCTAAGCGCCAAAATACCACGTTTCATGGCTTAAATGCAAATCTTCAAAAACCACTAGCGCTCTAACGGCGCGCCACCATCATCTTTTTAATCTCGGCGATGGCTTTTGCCGGATTAAGACCTTTCGGACATGTATTCGTACAATTCATAATCGTATGACAACGATACAGGCGGAACGGGTCTTCTAGTTGATCAAGGCGCTCTCCGGTTGCGTCATCGCGGCTATCGGCAATCCAGCGATAAGCTTGCAGCAAAACCGCCGGCCCCATAAAGCGATCACCATTCCACCAATAAGACGGACAAGACGTTGAACAGCAGAAACACAAGATACAGCCCGCAGGCCCATGCCCATCCGCACCATTGAGGATCGTCGCATCCTCGGCGCTTTGCAAACGCTCACGGTTCGGCGCAGGCGTATCGGATTTCAACCAAGGCTCAATCGACGTATATTGCGCATAAACATGGTTCAAATCCGGCACAAGGTCTTTGACCACTGGCATATGCGGCAATGGTGTAACCTTTATTGCACCTTTGACATCGGCAATATCCTTCGTACAAGCCAGCGTATTCGTACCATCAATATTCATCGCACAAGACCCACAAATGCCTTCACGGCAAGAGCGGCGAAATGTCAAAGTGCTATCAACATTATCCTTAATATAAATCAGCGCATCCAGCACCATCGGCCC
>DCKO01000103.1:0-691 GCA_002320665.1 Micavibrio sp. UBA1672 | reverse complement strand
CAGCGCATCCAGCACCATCGGCCCGCATTTATCAAGATCAATTGTGATCTCGTCAATGCGAGGATTCGGTGCTTCACCATCTTCATCGGCATCGCCCGGGTTCCAGCGATAAACCTTAAAGGTCTTGGCATTTTTTGCACCATTTGACGCATCAATCTTCTCGCCTTTGACCATGCGTGAATGCGGGGGGAGTGTAAATTCAGCCATTCTTCATATCCTCCTAATAAACCCGTGCTTTGGGCGGGATAGGTTCAATCTCGTCTGTCAAAGTCTGCATCACCACGGGGCGATAATCAATCTTCACCTTGCCGTTACTCTGGTCCAGCCAAGTAACTGTATGCTTCATCCATTTCTGGTCATCACGGTCAGGGAAATCTTCACGGGCATGTGCACCGCGTGATTCCTGACGATTAGCAGCAGAATGCATGGAGACAACAGCCTGCCCCAGAAGATTATCCAGCTCCAGCGTTTCCACGAGATCCGTATTAAACACCATAGAGCGGTCTTTCAGCCCCAAATCAACTTTGGCAGCAAAACATTCATCAATCTTGGTAACACCCTCATTAAGTACATCACCTGTGCGGAACACCGCGGCATGATCCTGCATGGTCTTTTGCATTTGCAAACGAAGTTCAGATGTCGGCGTCGGGCCGCTAACATTCCGGTAATGATCAAGGCGCTCAATCGCACG
>DCKO01000060.1:4284-45194 GCA_002320665.1 Micavibrio sp. UBA1672 | reverse complement strand
GATAATTACGACAGCTTCACCTATAACCTTGTCCAATATCTGGGGGATTTAGGCCAAGATGTCACAGTACATAGAAATGACAAGATTTCGGTAGATGATGTTCTTGCCGAAAAGCCGGATGCTATTTTGATTTCCCCCGGCCCCAGTGACCCTGATCATGCGGGAATTTGCCTTGATTTGATTGCGGCTTGTGCGAAAGCAAATATGCCGCTTTTCGGGGTATGTCTGGGGCATCAATCTATCGCGCAAGCTTTTGGCGGAAAAGTTATCCGCGCACCCGAACCGCTGCATGGCAAGGTTTCACAAGTTGTGCATGATGGCACGGGGATCTTCAAGGATATCCCCAGTCCCTTTCCTGTTACGCGCTATCATTCCCTGATCGCGGAGGAAAAGAGCCTGCCGGATGATCTGGAAATCACGGCGCGCACAGAAGACGGCATTATTATGGGTCTATCGCACAAGACCAAATCTATTCATGGCGTGCAATTCCACCCCGAGAGTATTGCCACAGATCACGGGCACAAACTCTTGCAAAATTTTCTGGATATGGTTGGATAAACTATGCAGGAAATACTTAATCTTATACAAAGCGGCACGCCCCTCCATAAAGATCAAATGATCGCCTGTATGGAAGGTATTATGAGTGGCGAGTGGAGCGAAGCACAGATTGCAGCCTTTTTGATGGGGCTATCTATGCGCGGCGAGAATGTTGACGAAATTATAGGTGCGGCCACAGTTATGCGGAACAAGGCGGCAAGCATTTCTGCCCCTGCGGCGGCTGTTGATTGTTGTGGTACGGGCGGCGATCATTCCGGTTCTTATAATATTTCGACCGCTGTTGCCTTGGTTGTGGCGGCATGTGGTATTCCTGTCGCCAAGCACGGCAATCGTTCAGCCAGCTCTAAATCCGGCGCAGCTGACGTGCTGGAGGCTTTGGGCGTCAATCTGGATATCACACGTGAGCAAACCGAATCTGCGCTGGAGCGTTTTAATTTTGCCTTTCTGATGGCACCGAACCATCATAAAGCCATGAAGTTTGTTGTGCCTGTGCGCAAAGCCATGGGCGTGCGTACAATCTTTAATCTATTAGGGCCGCTAGCGAATCCAGCGGGTACGCAGTTCCAGCTTATAGGGGTCTATGATAAAAAATGGGTTAGGCCTATGGCTGAAACCCTACAATCCTTGGGCACAAAGGCGGCTTGGGTTGTGCATGGCGCAGATGGTATGGATGAAATTACCACCACGGATGAAACTTATGCGGCTTGTCTGCAAGATGGCAAAATAGAAGAACGCGTATTAACGCCAGAGGATTTTGGCATTTCCCGTTCCAGTTCAGAGGATTTACAAGGCGGCACGCCGAGTGAAAACGCCAAAGCCCTCTCTGATCTTTTGAATGGCGTACCCAGTGCCTATCGTGATATTGTTTTGGTCAATAGTGCTGCTGTCCTTAAGATAGCAGGACAGGAAAATGGATTAGATGTAAAATCTTTGCCAGATGCAGTGGATATTGCGGCAAAGGCTATTGATAGCGGAAAGGCGCTGGATATTCTCCAAGCTTATGCCGCTTTTACGCAAGGGAGCATTAATTAATGAGCATATTAGAAGAAATCTGCGCCAAGAAGCGAGAATATGTCAGGCAAAAACAGCAAGAGAAATCTCTTGATGATTTGAAATATGAAATTGCTGATATGCCTTTGCCGTGTGGATTTTTGACCCGTATGATGATGAATAGCGAAGCCAGCTTGATTGCGGAAGTCAAAAAAGCCTCGCCCAGTCATGGTGTTATTCGGGAGGATTTCGAGCCTGTAAAAATTGCACAAATTTATAAAGATGCCGGTGCGACATGTTTATCGGTTTTGACAGATAAGCCTTATTTTCAAGGGCAGGACGAGTTTCTGAGTGATATCAAAAAAGAAGTGAATCTTCCGGTTTTACGAAAGGATTTTATCCTTGATCCCTATCAGGTCTATGAGTCTCGTAAAATTGGCGCGGATTGTATTTTGCTGATCATGGCGGCGCTGGATGATGATATGGCCAAGCGCCTTTATGAGACCGCGCTGGAGCTGCGTTTAGATGTGCTTGTCGAAGTTCACAACTTGGCTGAGTTAGAGCGTGCGATCAAGCTGGACCCGATGATGATTGGTGTGAATAACCGTAATTTGGGAACGTTGGAGGTCACACTCCAGACTTCCTATGATTTGGTTTCACAAATACCTCCGACGACCTTTAAAATCTCGGAAAGCGGCATCAAGACCCATGACGATATTGAACATTTATCCCAAATTGGCTATCGAGGATTTTTGGTCGGAGAAAGCCTGATGAAGGAAGATGATATTGGCAAGGCCGTGAATAATTTGATGCGCGGCGCAGCATAAGCCCTTTTGCAAAGCCCTTGACACAAACAACGAACTTAAGTAGAACAAATAGTGTCCATACTGCGTTCAGATTCGCTTTTATTTTCGAGGTTTTGCAAAAAAGGATATCCTTATGCTTACACAAAAACAGCATGACTTACTTATTTTCATTCATGAACGCCTACAGGATAGTGATATCCCCCCCTCTTTCGAGGAGATGAAAGATGCTTTGGGCTTAAAATCAAAATCAGGTATCCATCGACTAATCACGGCACTTGTCGAGCGCGGCTATATTGAGCGCCTGCCGCATCGTGCCCGCGCGCTTGAGATCAAGCGCCTGCCCGATAGTCTGGAGCGACAAAACAAGCCTCAACTGGCTGTGAATAATGACGCCGCTAATAGTGCCTTTGTTGATATACCGCTATACGGGAAAATTGCAGCTGGTACGCCGATTGAGGCTATTCGTGATGAGGGGGCGTTTACTTCTGTGCCGCCAGATATGATTGGATCAGGTGAACATTATGCCCTCAGCGTTGATGGCGATTCCATGATTAAGGCCGGTATTTTTGATCATGATACTGTTATCATTAAGAAATGTGATACAGCCGAAGATGGTGAGATCATTGTAGCACTTGTTGATGGTGAAGAGGTCACCTTAAAACGCCTGAGACGTGAAAAAGGTAAGATTACTCTGATCCCTGAGAATGATGATCACCAACCGCGAACTTTGGAGGCGGAACGCGTTAAAATACAAGGTAAACTCATCAGCTTGATGCGGCGTTATAATTAGCCGCTGTTATGTGATTATCGATCGAAACGCCAAGGGCGCTGGCCTGTTTGTCCGGCAACGTTTTCTACTCTGGCTATGCCGTCTGTGATATAGATTGCGTGTGCGCCCTGCCCCCATGTATCAAACTTACCGATGGCTATTTGGGCTTCACAGTTTTCAGCGCGGATGGGTTCAACCGAGATCAGAATATCAGCCCAAGCGCATTCTGCCTCTTGTGCGTAATAGGTTTTCACGATGGAGAGTTTTTTGCCCCGATATTCCATCCGGCATGCTTCCGTGTCGCAGAGTATATCTTTATGCTTGTATAGCTGTTTGGAGCTGTTTTCTTCTATACCGTATTGCCGCTCCCAGATGCCTCGGGTGAATTTGTCGCGGCGCATATTAGAGACATAAAAATCCTTGCCATCATAAATTCCGATGAGATCGTGTGAAGAGCTCACCAAGCTATCCGGTAATTTATGATGCGTGATTATCAGAAAAGCCCAAACCACAATAGGTATGCACAGGATTTTCCCGTATCCTTTCCACAGAACAATCCACAGCGCCGAGAGTACCAGCAGGATAAAGGCCGTAAAAGGCATCGCGGCTATTGTCCATGTTGCGCCGGGTAGATTTTCCACCCAATAAGCAACATCAAGAATAATGCCTAAGCCCTGCCCCATTACCCAAAGCGGCAGTGCCTCCAGTCCCAAGGGCATCATCAGGAATGCCAGCAAAGCACTTGGCATAATCAGGAAGGCCATGAGAGGTACAGAGATTAGGTTAGCCAATATCCCGAGTGTTGCGAATTGCTGGAAATGGTAGAGGGCGAAGAGTGAAGTGGCTGTGCTGGCGATGAAGGTTGTGATGAATACGCCCAGAAAATAGAGCAGTAATTTTTGAAACCAGCTTGAGTTTCTAAATATACGTGACCAGAATTGACGCGTCATATCATAAAATGCGATCAGTGCAGTCACGGCCGCAAAGGACATGTGAAAGCTGGCCGAGACCAATGCCTCAGGCGAGAAGGCTAAAGTCACTAGCGCAGCAAAGGCGATGAGCCTTAGGGAAAAAGGAGAGCGGTCAAAAATGATGGCTGTAAAGACGAGTCCTGTCATTAGGACGGCGCGCTGTGTGGGAATAGTTGCGCCCGCAAAGAGCATGTAGAGGGCTGCGCCGAGAATGGCGATAAAGGCTGCGATTTTCTTAATCGGGTAATTCAGGGCGATGACCGGAATGGCGCTTAGCCCTAATCTGATGACAAAAAAGATGACCCCTGCCATCAAACCAACATGCAGACCGGAAATCGCGAGTAAATGTGCTAGGCCTGAATTTCGAAAGGCTTCGTAATCATTTTCAGTGATGGCGGTTCGTTTTCCCACCATTAGAGCCGAGGCAACGGCGGCTTTGCGTTCTGGCAGTGCCTTAGAAATTCGCTCGACTATATTATGGCGGAGGCCTTCCGTGCTAAACGATACTGCGCCTTTTGATATTACAACCGGATCATTATAGATAAAGCCTACTGCACCGATGCTCTTGAAATATAAGTGCCTACGGAAATCGAATCCTCCGGGGAGAGATGCGCTGGATGGTGGATTGAGGGAGGCCAAAGCTTCGATGCGGTCTCCAATTTGTACGGGCATTTCCCCACGCAATTTTAGACGGATGAAGACAGGGGTTTTATCCTTCCCCAGTTTTTCTATATCAAGGTTTGAAAGAATAAGCCTGCGTGCGCCGCCTTCGACTTCTTCGATTGCCGTGATATTGCCTGTGACTGTTACCGGTCCAAGTTTTTTTGCTAACATAGGTGTGTGGATGGTGGCTGTTCGGATTTGCGCGGCGGAGAATCCTGCTACGATTAAGAGCACGGCTAGAAACCCTTTATGGATAGTAAGGTTAAGTAATTTTTCTGGCTTATTATGAATGAGGATTCCTCCATAAACCGCACCGAGTACTACTAGTAAAAACGGGCCAATGAAGACAGGCGGTTCTATGGGGAGTGAAAAATATGCGGCTATGCCGAGGGCAAGGAAGACGGGTAGCCAGAGGAATTGACGGTCTTTTTGATCTGCTATTTCCGTTATCACAGCATTCAGCGCTCCGAAAAGCCATAAATTTTGCTTTTCTTGTCGCTTAGCCCCTAGGCTCAGGAGTCCAGTCGTGATAATGTCCTGTCGCATTCACGTCTATTTTTTATAAAAGGTTTAAGTACACTATGTCAGTTGTAACACGCTTTCCCCCATCGCCAACAGGTTTTATGCATATTGGTAATGCCAGAACGGCCTTGTTCAATTATCTTTATGCACGCGCCAAGGGCGGTAAGTTTCTTATGCGCATTGAGGATACTGACCGGAAGCGTCATTCGGAGGAAGCTGTGCAGGCTATTTTAGATGGTCTGGAATGGCTGGGGTTGGAGTATGATGGAGAGGTGACGTCTCAATTTGCACGGCAGGATCGCCACAGGCAAGTTGCCGAAGAGATGCTGGCTAAGGGGCAGGCTTATTATTGTTATTGCCCGCCGGAAGAGCTGGATGAGATGCGTGCTGCCGCTAAGGAAAGTGGTGCTAAGACTTTTTATGATCGCAGGTGGCGAGAGAAGTCGCCTGAGGATGCACCGGAAGGTGTTGAGCCTGTGGTAAGGATTAAAGCGCCTTTGGATGGTGTGACGACAATACAAGATCATGTACAGGGCGAGGTTAGCGTTCCGAATGATCAGCTTGATGATTTTATTATCCTGCGTAGTGATGGCACGCCGACTTATATGCTCTCGGTTGTGGTGGATGATCATGATATGGGGGTGACGCATATTATGCGCGGGGATGATCATCTCAATAATACATTTCGCCAAAAGGTTATATTTGATGCCATGGGTTGGGATGTGCCCGAGTTCGCGCATTTGCCTATGATTTTGGGACAAGATGGTTCCAAATTCTCTAAGCGTCATGGCGCGCAAGGAATTCATGATTTGCGCGATATGGGTTATTTGCCGGATGCGGTATTTAATTATCTCTTGCGCCTTGGTTGGTCGCATGGAGATGATGAGATTATCTCTCGCGCGCAGGCTGTGGAGTGGTTTGATCTGGATCATATTGGCAAGGCGGCGGGTAAGTTCGATTTTGCCAAGTTGGAGAATTTGAATGCTCATTATATAAGTGAGAGTGATATTGGATATCTTCTTGAGCATGCCGCGCCGTTTTATAAATCCCGCCATGATATAGTGCTGGATGATGTGGCTGTGAAGCGTATCACCGAGGGGCAAGAGGAATTGAAGTCCCGTGCTAAGACGCTCCTGCAATTTGTGGATGAGTCGGTGTTTTATGCGAGAAGCGTTCCTTTGACTTTTGATGAGAAGGCGCAAAAGTTGATCGACGAAGGCAAGGATGTTTTGAAGCTTTTGCTAGAGGGTTTTGAGAATATGGATGATCTTAGCGAAGATTTAGTTAAGGGTTTGTGTAAGGCTGTTGCGGATGAGCATATGGAGGGCAAGCTTGGGAAGGTGGCTATGCCTTTGCGGGCGGCGATTACGGGCACGACTGTCTCGCCGTCGATCTTCGAGGCTTGCGCGATATTGGGCAAGGATGAGTGCTGCATACGACTGAAAGCAGCCATTTAGTAGTCACAAAATACATCAAGCTTCTATTTGATTATTTTGATTTCCGATGGGGAATCATGTAGCCTAATTGTGCAGCGCTTATAAAACTGCCATTCATATACCAAAAATTAAAACTTATCGATTAAGTTATCTAATCTTTTCATTCTTACTTCAAGGCCATCCACATGTCAGATACAGAAACAAACAAAACTTTCACCCTTACAAACGATGAAACAGGTGAAAAATATACACTTCCGGTTCTGGAAGGATCAGAAGGCCCACCTGTTGTTGATATCCGCAAACTTTACGCCGAAACAGGTCACTTTACATTTGACCCAAGTTTCACCGCGACGGGTAGCTGTAAATCCCGCCTGACCTTTATTGACGGTGAAAAAGGTATCTTGATGCATCGCGGCTACAGTATTGAAGATCTGGCAAGTAAGAGTTCCTTTATGGAAGTTGCCTATTTGCTGCTTTATGGTGATCTGCCGAATAAAGCGCAAAAAGATAAATTCGAACATGATATTACCTATCACACAATGGTTCACGAACAGATTAACTTCTTTTATCGTGGCTTTCGTCGTGATGCACATCCGATGGCCATTATGTGCGGTGTTATGGGTGGTTTATCGGCGTTCTATCATGACTCATTGGATATTTATGATCCTGAACAGCGCGAGATTTCAGCGCATAGATTGATTGCCAAAGTCGCAACTTTGGCGGCTATGACGCATAAATACACATTGGGTCAGCCCTTTATGTATCCACGCAACGATTTATCTTTTGCCGAGAATTTCCTCTATATGACTTTCGCTGTTCCGGCTGAGCCGTATAAAGTAAATCCGGTTCTAGCGTCTGCCATGGATAAAATCTTTATTCTGCATGCGGATCATGAGCAAAATGCCTCAACATCGACCGTGCGTTTAGCAGGGTCATCGCAAGCAAACCCATTTGCCTGTATTGCAGCCGGTATTGCCTCTCTTTGGGGGCCAAGTCATGGCGGCGCTAATCAGGCTGTTCTTGAGATGCTTGATGAGATCGGCAGCAAAGATAATATTCCTGAATATCTGGAACGTGCGAAAGATAAAGACGACCCATTCCGTTTGATGGGCTTTGGTCACCGCGTTTACAAAAACTTCGATCCGCGCGCCAATGTTCTTAAGAAAGCCTGTGATGAGGTTCTGGATGACCTTGGTATTGATGATCCGCGTCTTGAACTTGCCATGGAGTTGGAACGCATTGCACTAGAAGACCCCTATTTCGTCGATAGAAAACTTTTCCCGAATGTGGACTTTTATTCCGGCATTATTCTTAAAGCCATGGGCTTCCCGACCAGTATGTTTACTGTCCTTTTTGCCTTAGCCAGAACAGTGGGCTGGGTTTCACAGTGGAAAGAAATGATCGAAGAGCCAGCTTTGCGGATTGGTCGCCCAAGACAGCTTTATACCGGGCCAAAATCTCGCCCGTATGTTGATTTAGATGACAGAAAATAACAAATAATAAGGCTAGCCTGTAGAGGATTCTTTTATTTCAATATTCTCGTTATTCGGGCTGGCCTCTTCTACAATTTCAGTATTCTGGCTTTCTACTTCTTCAGGTTGCCGAGGGATATTTTTCTGATGAGGCGGTTCATTCCGCTCTTGTTCAATAGTTCCTTGAGCTAACTCCATAATGAAATTAGCTGCTTTTTGAGAAGGCGACATTGTTTCTCCTGCCCCTAAAATGCTGCGCAGCTCCTTAAACTTCTCTTTTTGCTTTTCTTGTGCTTCTTTGTCACTACTTAGCTTTAAGGCGGCTTCTGCGATTATTTCGGGTTTACATTTACCCTGAAGAAGTTCAGGAACTACTGCCTCTCCTAACAGAATATTTGCCAGATGCACATGCTTGACCTTCGCCATAAGTTTTACGATCAAGGCTGTTATCGGGTTTGCCTTATATACAATAATATGAGGAATACCAGCATAAGCCAGTTCCAGAGCCACTGTGCCCGAGACTGCAACAGCAACATCGCAGGCCTTGAAGGCATCCCATTTAATATTAGGATTTGCACTGACAAAAACTGGTAGTGAAAAACCCTTTAAGATGGTCTGAATTTCATATTCAAGATCTGGTAAAGTCGGAGCAATTATTTTTAGGTTTTCTGTAACATCCTCCATGAACTTAGCTGTCTGACATAATATGGGGCCCATACTCTTAAACTCGCCTTCGCGACTACCAAAGAATATACCTAATGTATTGTCATCAGGGCCAATATCATTTTCCTTTTTAAAAATATTACCATCCCCGTCAAGGGCATTAGTTTCGACAACTGGATGACCTACATATTTGGCAGGCAAACCATAAGGTTCGAAATATTTGGTTTCCATCGGAAAAAGGCAAATTATAGCATCAAGAAATCCGGATATTGCCTTGGCACGCCCTGGACGCCACGCCCACACACTTGGCGCAACATAATGGACAATTTTTCCTTTATAAATGCCGCGTTTTTTTAGCGATTTAGCAATACGAAAATTAAAGTCAGGGAAATCTACTGTAACAACCATATCCGGTTGCTGTTTTTCAATCTCTTCAACTATGGCCTTATTAATTTTTATAAGGCGTGGAATTTTGGGCAGAACTTCCCATATCCCCATAACAGAAATTTGATCCATCGGTAATAATTCATTAAATCCCGCAGACTTCATGCGTGGTCCACCAACACCCAGACATTCGATATCTGTATTCCCAGCCTTGAGCTTTTTGATAAGGGACGCCGCCAATACATCACCAGAATTCTCTCCTGTGATAAAGAAAATTTTCATTATTAAACCTCGTTACTAGTTAAGGCTTCAAGCTTGAACCCATAAACAAATATTTTATACTGATCCGCTTTTTTGGCAACGTTTTTTGTATTCAGGACAATACTGTTCTCTGCATGAATTACTATACCTGACAATCCACAGTCATAGGCCTTTGTAACCGTATTCGTGCCTATTGTTGGTAAGTCCAGATCTTTGTCTTGTTGGGGCTTACAGGTTTTGACAAGAAAAGCCCGTGCGCCTCCGGCCAGTAAGGGTTTACAGCGTTCAATTAATGCATCCGTACCCTCGATCCCTTCAACGCCAATGACAACACCACTTTGAACGATGACGGACTGCCCGATATCCAGACGCCCTATTTCCTGTGATATTTTAATACCATGATGAATGCTAACCCAGTCATCCTCTTGAGGCTCGAACTTTCCAAGAGCGCCTTCTTGGGCGACTAAACCTTTTGAAAACCGGTCTGCACCATGAAGTGTAAAACCTTCTTGCTCAAGTTCTTTGCGCAAAGCAGATAACAAGCCGTCATCTCCCAGAGCTTTAATACCAATTTTGGAGATAATTTTTGCCCCTTTTAAATCGGTCTTTAAGGATAGCAGGTTAGGCCTTTGGATTTTTCCAGCCATGACCAGATCTTTAACGCCATTATCCTTGAAAGCCTTCATAATTTTTCCAGCTTCTCCTAATCCGGTCCAGATAACATTGCGACCCTGCACTGTCTCTTTATCGGTTTGACCTTCAAATCCAACAAGTAGGACCTCTATATCATGTTCATCGCAATAAGATAAAATCTGCCGTGGTAAATCACCACCGCCTGTGATCATTCCGATTTTCTGGATATTTTCTATTTCTTGCGCGGCTGACATAATGGAAATTTGGTTTTTTCCTTGGCAAAGTTAATGATGCTCATCACCAGATCATCTTCCGAGAAGTCTTCCGAGACCGTTTCTATCCTTTGATCCATTGTTCCTTCATCACCAAATAGCTGGTTAAATGCGCGCTGCAGCTTTCGAATATCTTCCTTGGAAAAGCCACGACGCTCTAGCCCGATCAAGTTCAGGCCAGCTAGAAAAGCACGATCACCTTTAACACGGCCATAGGGGATAACATCATTCTCAACACCAGACATGCCGCCAATAATCGCATGTGCGCCTATACGAACAAATTGGTGAATAGCGGCTAACCCGCCCAAAACAGCAAAATCGCCAATATGAACATGACCACCGAGCGTAGCATTATTCGCCAATATTACATTATTTCCTATTACACAGTCATGTGCCACATGAGAGGCCATCATGAATAGGCAGTTATCACCGATAATGGTTTTGCCTTTATCCTGCACGGTTCCAGGGTTCATTGTTACATGCTCGCGAATTTTATTATTCTTTCCAATTTCCAGAATTGTTTCTTCACCAGCATATTTCAAATCTTGTGGCGGCGTTCCAATCGAAGCGAAAGGATAGATTTTTGTCCCCTCGCCGATTGTTGTCTTGCCCTCTACATGAACATGCGCACGTAATTCAATATTATCTTCTAAAACAACCTTTGAACCCACAGTGCAATATGGCCCGATATGTACATCAGTTCCAATTTGTGCGCCATCTTCGATTATTGCTGTAGGGTGGATTGTTGTTTCGGTCATGATAGTTAAAGTTACTCTGGTATATTACGCAACTCAAGTCACGCTTTGTTACGAAAAATTTCAGAAAAATAGAGCCTTAAGCAGCACTATCTGTGTCTGTAATCATGGCGCTAAATGTGGCTTCTGCGCAAACTGTATCACCTACTTTTGCCACGCCTTTGAACTTCCAGACTGGGCCTCTTGATTGCACCTTATCGACGTGGATATACATGGAATCGCCGGGCGTAACAGGCTTACGGAAACGAGCATTATCAATGGTCATGAAGTACACAACTTTGCCTTTGGCCTCTTCACCAAGGAAATCGACAACGACAAGAGCAGCCGTTTGTGCCATGGATTCAATAATCATAACGCCCGGCATGACCGGAAAACCCGGGAAATGCCCCATAAATTGTGGCTCATTCATCGTTACATTCTTCAGGCTTACCGCACTTTCACCAGCTTTAAGCTCAACAATACGATCCACCAGCAAAATAGGATATCTGTGTGGGATCATTTCCATGATCTTGTTAATATCGGCGTAGTGTTTTTCTTCACTCATAGTTTTTTCCGGTAATATTAAAATTTGTAGGTTGAAATTATACCCAGCAGTTAATCGCTTTTTTTGTTTTTTATCAAGCGGTTTAGTGCTGCGACTTGTCTAAAATACTGGTTTTTTGGAAAACCGGGAGAGCCCATATATGTTTCTCCGGCGGGAACATCTTTCATAATACCTGCTTGGGCAGAAATTTGAGCACCCATTCCAATGCGCAAATGCCCTGCTATGCCTGCTTGGCCTCCAATTGCGGCAAAATCTTCGATGACAGTGCTACCCGAGATCCCAACCTGGGCCACAATAATACAACCTCTTCCGATCTGAGCATTATGCCCAATCTGAACCAGATTATCGATCCATGTACCTTGGCCAATGACTGTATCTGGCCCTGCCCCTCTATCGATTGTGGTATTGGCGCCAATCTCGACGTGATCTTCGATAAGCACGCGTCCTAGTTGAGGGATTTTGACATGGCCTTCGGGATCTATTGCAAAACCAAAGCCATCTTGCCCGATACGCGCGCCTGTATAAATATGAACAAAATCACCGATAATGGCGTGAGAAATCGTGGCATTGGCACCAATGCGAACATTATCGCCAATCTGGACATTATTTTGAATAATAGCACCCGCCTCAATCCAACAATTTTGACCGATCACGGCACCGGATTTGATCACGACATTGGCTTCTACAACGCAGCCCTGTCCCAAAGTCACATCATGTTCGATGATGGCATAGTCTGAGATTTTTGATTTTTCCGGCTTTTCATCAGGATAGAATTTCTGCGCGGTAAGTGCGTAGCATTTATAGGGTTTATCTGTGATCAGGCATATAAGCTCATCCGGTGCAAATTCCACCATTTTGGGCGATACAAAGCAGGCTGCAGCTTTTGTTTTGGAAAAGTCCTCTTTATATTTCACATTATCCAAAAAGCTAATGTGGGTCTTGCCTGCATTAGATAATGGCATGACATCATCGACCGTAACTTTTGCACGACTTATATCGCTGAGGGAGCATCCCAGTTCTTCGGCAAGCTCTCCCAAGACAAGAGACTTAACTTTTTTTGTATGAAAGCGATTATCAGGCATGTTTGTTGTATATACATAACCAACTGAAATGTGAAGAAAATAAAGCTGGTATACCTACTTAATCTAATTTTAGAGATGGCAGGGTTTTATTCAGGCTTTCAAGGACTTGAGTTGTGATATCCAAGGCCTTGTTTCCGACAATAATATTATCCTTTGTGATTACCAGATCAATTTTATTATCATTAGCTATTTTCTGACATACATCAGAGATTGTCTGGGATAGTTTGGCCATGGCTTTGTTATAGGACTCATCGAGTTTTTGCTGCCTGCTCTGTAGGTCTTTACGGGCTTCCAGTCTTTTTTCTTCAAAGCTGCGAAATTTCTTCATCAAATCTTCTTTTGACAAGGTTTCGCGATCTTTCTCGAGCTGCTTTTGGTCTTTGCGCAAATCATCTTCTACTGATTTAACTTCTTTTACAAAGCCATCTCTTTTTGTTTTCACCTGTGCCTTAATAGATTCAGCCGCCTTGGACTCACTTAAAATTCTGTGCACATCAACAACAGCGATTGAAAACTCGGCTTTTGCCTGAAGTGGCATGAAAACGATCAGTGCCAGAATAAGAGTTACAACAGACAAAACTTTACGATTAAACATAGATACACCTTTGTATTTTTATGTGATTCAAAAAATTGATACGTAGTTATAACTAGAAACGTGTACCAAAATCAAACCGGAAGTTTTCTTCCTCATCGAAATCTTCTTTTAGGAACGGCGCAGCCAAGTCCACACGTATTGGTCCAAAAGGCGATCTCCATGATACACCGATACCGGCAGCTGCGCGAAGAGTATCCTCTTCGAGAAGTCCTGTTCCGCCTTCGTCAATATCCCAAAGTGATCCAACATCAGAGAAAGCATGCCCCTTTATGCCCATTTCTTCCGGCAATCCTAGAGGGAAAGAAAGCTCTACGCTACTGCGGTAGAAGAAATTGCCACCAAGCGCATCACCGTTTGCAACGTCTCTTGGGCCAATACCTGAGCGATCAAAACCACGTAATGTACTCCCGCCCAGGAAGTATCTTTCGTTAATTTCAACATCAGTGTCACTATAACCCTGAATAGCGCCGGCCTCACCCAAAACATTCAAAATAAACTGATCTGATAAAGGTAAGAAATAAGATGCGCCTGTTTTACCTGAAACATATTTGGCATCACCACCAAGACCAGCTACTTCAGTGTCAAGCCAATACATCAAGCCATTTGTTGTAAATGTTCCGCTATCTCTTGTGTCATAGACAAGGCGTTGCGAAATTGCAGATGTGATTCTTTGGCCTTCCTGATCACGGATAAAACGCGACGCATCGTCATCGACATCTGTTATCTCATTATTTTCAAGACGGTATCTAAGCAATTGACGCCAGTTTTTTGAAAGAGGATAGCCCAAACGCAAACCACCACCTGTTCTTCGCTGATCAAAAGAGCTTTCATCCTGCAAGTCACGCGTAATATGGAAAGCATCAACACCAGCCAGAATATCGCGCTGTAAGAAATAAGGCTCAGTGAAGGAAACATTAAATTCAGTTTTTTCTCCCGCAATCGTTGTAGAGAATGCCAAATCCTGCCCTTTACCCAAAAGGTTTCTTTCTCTAATTCTCAAGTCAGCCAACGGACCGTCCGATGAGGAAAAGCCAGCCCCGATAGAGAGTTCTCCGGTTGATTTTTCTTCGACGTCAACATCAATAACCGTTTTATCTGGTGCGGAACCTCTTTGAACATCCACATTCACGGTTTCAAAGAAATCCAAATTTTTTAGTTTTCTTTCAGAATCAGAGAGCCTTGAGCGGTTGAAGGGATCGCCTTCAACCAAAAGCATCTCACGGCGCAAGACCTTATCCAACGTACGGATATTACCATTAAAATTAATACGCTCGACAAAGGCACGCGGCGTTTCATCAATTCTGAAGATAACGACGAGTGTTTGTTCTGCTGTATTTTTTCTAATATCAGGCGTTACGTTTACAAAGGCATATTGTAAGTCACCCAAAGCATCTGTAATTGTTGTGATACTATCACGCACATCTTCAGCGTTATACCATTCATCAACTTCGACTTCGACATGTTCATTGAGCAATGAAGTATCCAGTGTCTCTATCGCAGAGACAAATTCTATACCAGATACCTTGTAACGCTGTCCTTCTTCGATGGTAAAAGTCACATAAAACCCTGTCTTGTCATTGGATAATTCTGCCGTTGCAGATAGAATCTGAAAGTCTGCATAGCCTTGAGACAAATAGAAATTTCTAAGCAATTCTTTATCATAAGATAAGCGGTCAGGATCGTAGCGGTCGTTATTACTTATAAATCTATACCATGCCGATTCTTTTGTACTGATTTCGCTTCTTAGTTTACTGTCATCATAATTCTTGTTTCCCACAAAGCGGATGCTTTCTACTTTTGTTATATCGCCTTCATTAATTTCAAATACCAAGTCAACGCGGTTTTGGTCACGTTGAATTACTTTTGGTTCGATTGAAGCTGAGAAACGCCCTTGACGTCGGTAAATTTGATACAGTCTTGATGTGTCAGATTGAACTTTTGTGCGGGTAAAAACCTGACGGGGTCGCATTTGAATTTCTGCCAACAACTCCTCATCTGAAACGCTGTCATTGCCTTCAAAGGCAATTTCACTAATTAGTGGGTTTTCAATTACACTGATATAGACCGTGCCGTTATTTGATTCGACCTTTACATCAGCAAATAATCCAGTTGCAAAAAGGTTTTTTAAAGTTCTGTCTGTCGCAGCATTGTTCAGAGTATCGCCAACTTTCAGGTTCATATATGTTGCAATAGTCGAAGGTTCAACGCGCTGTGCTCCTGATATTTCAATTTTTTTGACTGTTGCTGCCAAAACCGGAAGAGAATATAAAATCACTAAAAAGGTAACCGCTAGGAATACATGAATTCTAGATGTTTTAGGGGCGTATTTCATGGTTGGGTTTAACCTCACTACTATCAAACAAAAATATGATTAATTACTACTACTCAGTGCGCTTATTCTAGCTTAGATATCATTATGACTAAATCATTTATGTTCGCAAATATCATGATTCCCCCAAGTAACACCAGCCCAATCATAAAAGCAATGTCTTGAATCCGTGGAGAAACCGGATTCCCGCTTATTGCCTCATACAATAGAAACACAATATGGCCTCCATCGAGAATCGGGATTGGTAATAAATTAATAAAACCGATCATAAATGAAAAAATAGAAATTATAATAATATACTGATACCAGCCACTCTTAGCGGCTTTGGCAAAGTTTTCACTAATTTTAGGCACTCCGCCGACGGCTGGCTCATCTGTTTTGCCTTGTACTGATACTTTTATAAGTATGGCACTTTCTTTAATAACTTTGCTGATGATGTGATAAATTTCATAAAAAGATTCAAATGGGGTTAATCTTAGGTAATATTTCTTATCAGCATCCACGATATAGATGTATATATCTTTGTCTTCTTCTTTCTTGTTGAAATGGTGCTGATTATACTCACTAGGTATTTTAACCAAGAAAACATTGTCCTTGTCTTCTTGAAAACGTGTTCCAACTGTAATCACTTTATCAAGGTTTTGTAGAATTAGTTTCTTCGCAAGTTCAGGATTATCCGAAGTATCAACTCCATTAACGGATCTTATACGTTCAAGTTTCATCATTCTAAAACGCACCATGCCTGTACGCCCGTGCGTTCGATGACGGCCTTTCATATCAATATATTCCATCTCCTGAACCTTGGCTGTCAGTCTAATTTCTTTGCCATCGCGAAGAACTTTATAATCAAACTTTGCCCCCGGACTTGCCATTGTGGTCCTGTATACATCGCTCCACCTTCTAATTTTACGCCCTTCCATTTCCAGAACCTGATCACCCATCTGAAAACCGGCTTTGTAGCTTTCTGAATCCACGCCCAGAGCATTAATGATTGGTGGCGTGTATGATTGTCCGACCGTTGTGTATAAAAGAAATAAAACCAAAAATGTAAAAAGGAAATTTGCCAGAGGGCCTGCAAATACAATAGCAAGTCTTTGCCAAACTGTTTTTGTACAATATGCGAGTTTTAATTCTTCTTTGGTGAGTCTTCTTTCACAATTGTTTTCATGATCCCAAACAAATGGTTTATTGATATCAACATCGCCGAAAATCTTTACATAACCACCCAGCGGTATCCATGACACACTCCATCTTGTGCCAGCCTTATCATTAAATCCGCAAATTTCTTTACCAAATCCGACTGAAAATTTTTCAACAGCTACGCCAAAATACCTTGCAGCTAAATAGTGTCCAAATTCATGAACCGTAATGATAAAAGAAACGCTAAAAATAGCGACAAAGACATAGAAAAACAGATTTTCAGTGATATCCCATAAGGTCATATCATACCTTTTTATTTCCCCTCTAAAATCCCCGAGAGCTGGACAAGGTCATTAATATTAGCAAAGGCCATGATCCCGATCAGAAATACCAGACCTGCTCTAAACGCATATTCTTGAACCGGCTCCGGCACAGGCTTTCCCATAATGGCCTCAAAGAAATAGAACGTCAAATGTCCACCATCCAAAAGAGGGATTGGTAACAAATTGATAAAACCCAAATTCACAGAAAGTAATGCCGTCAAAAGAATTAGCGGAATAATACCTTGCTGCGCCATATCTCCTGCTATTGCTCCGATTCGAACAATACCACCTAATTCTGTTGCACTTCGGACACCAACAATCATTTGCCAGATTGCCTCCAAAGAGCTGCGGGTCATCACATAGGATTCACGAATAGCACTTTGCGTTGCTGTCATGAAGTTATGAGGTATAAGCGCTTCACCTTTTGTGCTGGATAGGATTAGAACTTCATCTTCCATATTTTCAAAAGTTCCAAACTCGTCATTTACTTGTGCAGATGGATTGACAATATAAACATCCGCGCCTTCTTCATCACTTGTTGCGACAGAAAAAGTTGTGCCCATTTTACTTTTTAAAATCTCCAACACTTCTTCAACATTATCGTATTTTTGTCCATCAATTACTTTTATCCTTGATGCAGCAAACCCGCTTTCAGCAGGAAAAACACCCAAAACGCCTTTACTGCTTGGGAATCCAAAACGATCTTTTTGCTCTATGCGGGTCGGCTTTGCATAAATATCTATAATCTCTTTACCGCGCTGAACGACGAAGTGTTTTTCCTGATCCAAAGCAACCATCATTTCACGGCTGATATCCTGAAACTTATCTATTCTTTTGCCATCAATGGAAAGAATTACATCCTGTGGCTGAAATCCATATTCTTCAGCAGAGCTTCCGGCAAGAATGCCTCCGATTTCAGGCTTGATTACATTTTGACCATGAAAGACAAATAAGCCCGCCAAAAGCACAACGGCCAAAACATAGTTAATAGCAGGTCCTGCAAAAACAATAGCAGCCCTTTGCCAGACAGGCTTTGCAAAAAAAGCTTCTTTTCGTTCTTCTTCGGTCATAGGGCGCATAGGCGTAAAACCATCTTCAGCCATATCAGAAGACTCAACCATGTCAGATGCACCAGAACTAGCAGGATCAACGTCACCATACATCTTTACAAAACCACCTAGCGGCACAAGTGAAACTTTCCAACGTGTACCCGCCTTATCCGTGTAACCCCATATTTCTTTACCAAAGCCAATAGAGAATTCTTCGACACGCACACCACATAAACGTGCTACGATATAATGTCCCCATTCATGGACAAAAACCAGAATACTTAAAACAACAATAAATGATGCGACTGCAATCAGGATATTGGGCCCTAGAGACTGAAACATTTCTAGCAAGTTCATATATTTTTCTCTTCTTATTAATTCAGGAGTCGTGTTTGCATTATATTACAATACGTCTTTGGTTACAAAAGAACGCACATTGTTATTGAATTCTTCAATATCTTCAACTGTTTTTATATCTTTATCAGAGGCTTCGCTTTCAGTCCAAAGTAAAGCTTTTTCTATTGCTTCAGTAATTCGACCAAAAGAGATACGTTCCTTTAAAAATAAGTCTACAGCCTGCTCATTCGCCGCATTTAATGCAATTTGTGATACGCCCCCTCTATCTAAGGCCTCATAAGCAAAACGGAGAGCTGGGAATTTATCAAAATCAGGCTTCTGAAAGGTAAGCTTGGAAAGCGTTTTTATATCTAATGTCTTGCCTGGCGTTTTTATTCGCTCCGGCCAGCCCAGCGCATAAGCCACAGGAGTCCTCATATCGCTTGCGCCCATTTGTGCCAAAATTGAACCATCACAATAAGAAACCATCGAGTGAATTACAGATTGCGGATGGATCACAATATCAATTTTCTCGGGCGGCACCTCAAACAGATAATGTGCCTCAATCACTTCAAGCGCCTTATTCATCATGGTTGCGCTATCCACTGATATCTTGCGGCCCATTGACCAATTTGGATGCGTAATCGCCTGATTGATCGTTGCAGATTTTATATTCTTGATATCCCAATCCAGAAATGGTCCGCCAGAGGCTGTTAGAATAATAGTCTCAATTGATTTTCGGTTACTTTCTTCAAAGCACTGGAAGATTGCATTATGTTCGCTATCTACGGGTAGAATCTTTGCACCTGATTTTCGAGCTGTTTCCATCACGAGAGCACCTGCCGCGACTAAGGGCTCTTTATTGGCTATGGCCACGTTAATGCCGTTTTTAAGGGCAGATAGGATTGGTCTTAGACCGGCGAACCCAACGATTGCAGCTAAAACCAGATCACATGGCTCAGCGGCAATTTCCTCAATTGAGTTTTTGCCCGCATAAGCTTCTATTTCTGTTCCAGTCAGTAAAGTCTTGAGGTCTTCATACTTGGTTTCATCTGCAATGGCTGCCTTTTTTGCCTTTAACCTTATTGCATCCTCAGCCAGTCTTTCTACGTTGGAACCAGCTGTTACAACCTGAACATCAAAGTTTTCATGTGCTGATATAATAACATTGGCGGCGGATTGCCCTACTGAACCGGTAACGCCTAATATGCTTATTTTTTTACAAGACATAGGATAAAATCACCATCGCCAGAAAAAAGACAGGCGTAGCTAATAGCAAGGAATCTATGCGATCAAGTAACCCGCCATGGCCTGGAATTAGATTACCTGTATCCTTGACACCAGCCTGCCGTTTAACGAAGGAGACCAGTAAATCCCCTGCCTGTCCGGCGGCTCCTGTGACCACCCCTAATACAGCCAGCACCACTAAATTTGTGTAGACACTTCGTCCATCAAACTCCATATGGAAGCCGAAGACTAAATACCAAATTATGCCAAGAAGAGCTGGAAATAAAAGTGCACCACCAAAACCAGACCATGTTTTATTGGGACTAATTTCCTTGATCAATTTTGGTCCACCGATTGTCTTTCCCGTAAAGTAAGCACCTGTATCACTAGCCCAGATCATACCGATAAAGACCAGAAGTACATTAATCGAATACATATCCCGCAGGATATAAAAACTACTATAGGAGAGAAACATATAGACTATGCCTAATATGAGGCAGGGTATAAAAAAAGGAGTTTTTTTTGAAAGACAAACCCACTCATAAGTAGAAATAATTAAAGCAATCGTCAGCCAAATTGTCAGCGGCCAGTCACCTGAAATGATACAAAACAGAAAAATCGGTGCAATGATGGCTGCAGAAATAATGCGTTTTTCCAAAGAGCCTAGAGATGTGAACATAGATCAAATACCGGACTTCTTAATTGCTCCAAAACGTCTATCACGCTGCGCATACTCATTAATTGCCTGTATGAGATCATTCTTGTCAAAATCAGGCCAAAGAACAGGGGTGAAAACCATTTCGGTATAAGCACATTGCCAAAGCAGAAAGTTACTAATGCGTTTTTCACCGCTTGTGCGGATCAGCAAATCAGGATCTGCGATACCTGCTGTGCAGAGATAAGAAGACAGACTTTCTTCAATCTTGCCAATCTCTGGAATTTCATCATTCGACAAAGCCTCGGCGATCATGGCCTGAATGCCTTGTGCAATATCATATCGTCCCCCATAATTCAGAGCCATAATCACGGTGATACCTGTATTATTTCTGGTTAGGCTTTCAGTATTGTTTATGAGTTTTATAATATCTTCGTCAAAGGCGGTTTTATCACCTATAACAACCAGCTTGACGTTATTCTTATGAAGTTCGGCAGTTTCGCTGCGTAGATATTGACGCAAGAGCTGCATCAGATCTTCGATTTCAGATTGAGGACGCCTCCAGTTCTCGGAAGAAAAACCAAAAAGCGTTAGATATTTCACACCAAGCTCGGCAGCATATTTAACAATCTTACGAGCACTTTCTGCGCCTTGCTTGTGGCCCATTGTTCTGGGTAAGCCACGCTTATTTGCCCAGCGCCCATTTCCATCCATAATCACGGCAATATGCTTTGGAACGTCTGTGATTTCCTTATTTTGTTTTCCTTTTAAAATCATAAAGCCGTTCCTGCTTTTTCCTCTTGGTAAATTTATACGGTCATAATATCTTTTTCTTTATCAGCCAGCATTTTGTCGATTTTACCAACATGATCATCGGTAAGTTTCTGCACTTCGTCGGACAGGCGTTTATAATCATCTTCGGAAATGTCACCGTCTTTTTCTGACTTCTTCAGAGAATCCATAGCATCTCTTCGTGCATTTCTAACCGAGATCCGTGCAGTTTCTGCATATTTTCCGGCGATTTTTGTCAGTTCCTTGCGGCGCTCTTCGTTCAGATCCGGCAGAGGAATACGAATTGTATTGCCATCTGGCATTGGATTTAGGCCCAGACCTGAATCCCGTATCGCTTTTTCAACTGATTTTACCGCAGAGCCATCCCAGACCTGCACCGCCAGCATTCTTGGTTCTGGCACGGTTACCGTACCAACCTGATTAATAGGCATTTTGCTGCCGTATAGATCCACAACAACAGGATCAAGGAGGTTTACAGAAGCGCGGCCTGTACGCAGACCGGCAAATTCCTTTTGTAGAACCTCAACAGATTTTTCCATGAGTTTTTGTGTTTCGCTTTTATTATAAGACATGACTCATTCCTTTTATTTCTAATTGGTAACAATCGTATAATTGCCCTTATTCTGAACAACTTGTCCAAAACCACCTTTTTCAAGAATAGAAAAGACAACAATCGGGATATTATTATCCCGCGCCAGAGAAATGGCAGTGGCATCCATAACCTTCAAATCTTTGGTCAGAACATCCATATATGTCACGCGATCATAGCGCTCGGCATCCGGGTTTTTCTTGGGATCATCTGAATATACCCCATCAACTTTTGTGCCCTTCAGGATAACATCACAATCCATTTCAGATGCTCTGAGCGCTGCACCTGTATCGGTTGTGAAATATGGATTACCAGTTCCAGCCGCGAAAATAACAACGCGGCCTTTTTCCATGTGTCGTACAGCACGACGGCGGATATAAGGCTCACAGATAGAATCCATTCTAATGGCGGATTGAACGCGCGTATCAACGCCCATATTCTCCAGAACATTTTGAAGTGCCAAGGCATTCATGACCACACCAAGCATGCCCATATAATCGGCGGCGGTTCGGTCCATCCCTTGTGAGGCAACAGACACCCCGCGAAAGATATTGCCTCCACCTACAACGACACAGACCTCAAGGCCCAGATCAACAACTTCTTTGATATCTTCGGCGACGCGTTTCATTGTATCAGAGTCCAGACCGAACTCCTTGCCGCCCATTAGAACCTCACCGGAAAGTTTAAGCATAACACGTTTATAGGGATAAGCGGCCTGTACCTTATCATCCGGTGTTTTAGCGCTCATGACCATGGCCCCTCTCTTGTGTTTTGTTGCTCTAGCGATATTTATATATTAATGCAGCCGCGTCAATATGCAACGCGGCTGCCGGGAAATTAAGTCAAAAAGATGTTAACTGTTAGCAGCAAGTGCTACCTCTTCAGCAAAATCCGGTCCGTCTTCTTTTTCGATACCGTCACCAAGCTTAACGCGTGTAAAGCCGGCAAGTTTAATTTCTGTACCAGATTCTTTTGCGGCATTGGCAACCACATCAGAGATTTTTGTTTCGCCATCAATAACGAATGTTTGCTCGGTCAAGCAAATCTCTTCATAGAATTTGCGGATACGACCTTCAACCATTTTCTCTGCGATTTCAGCAGGCTTACCACTCGCAATTGCTTGTTCTTTAAGAACACTGCGCTCGCGCTCAAGTGTATCTGCATCAACATCAGCAGGCGATAAGAATTGCGGGCTTGTTGCCGCAACATGCATGGCGATTTGTTCACCGGTTGGTGCTAGTGTTCCTTCATCAGTAGATGATTCAAGAGCTACGAGCACACCAAGCGTACCTAAATTATCAGATAAAGCACCATGCATATAACCAGCAATTGTACCTTGCGGAACTTCTAAAGTTTCAAGGCGGCGAATGCTCATATGCTCACCGATAGTCGCGATAAGATCAGTTAGTGTGTCTGCAACTGACTTACCATCAAGATCTGCGGCTATTAGCTCTTCAAGAGTATTTACTTCAAGTGCTTTTTCAGCAACTTTCTTCACGAAAGCTTGGAACTCAGCGTTTCTGGCAACGAAGTCAGTTTCTGAGTTCACTTCAACAATAACGCCTTTCGAACCTTTTGTTGCCAAAGCTACAAGACCCTCGGCAGCTGTGCGACCAGATTTTTTGGCTGCTTTAGCCAAGCCTTTGGTGCGAAGCCAGTCGATTGCCTGTTCCATGTCACCATTATTTTCAACCAAGGCCTTTTTGGCATCCATCATGCCTGCGCCTGATTTTTCACGAAGTTCTTTAACCATAGATGCTGTAATATCAGCCATGTCGTTCTTCCTCTTCTATATATAAAAAATTGGTTTTTAAAAATTAAGCAGATGCAGCCTTTTTGGCTTCCTCGGCAGGCTGCTCTTCTTCTGAAGTTTCTTCTTCCTTTTTCTTGTCCTCAGCTTTCGCTTCTTCAGGTTTAGCTTTAGGAAGGTCAACTTTAGCATCAGGATCTGCGCCTGCATCCTTACCGGAGGTGGCAAGCTCAGCTTGAAGCCCATCCAGAACAGCATCAACAACAGCGTCGCAATATAGGTCAATCGCACGGATCGCATCGTCATTACCCGGAATGATGTAGTCGACACCTTCGAAAGATGCATTTGAGTCAACAATCGCAAAAACAGGAATACCAAGCTTGTTCGCTTCTTTGATTGCGATATCTTCTTCGTTTGTATCAATTACGAAAAGAGCATCAGGCTGACCACCCATGTCCTTGATCCCGCCAATAGCGCGCTCAAGCTTGTCACGCTCACGTGTCATCATAAGGGCTTCTTTTTTTGTATAGCCGCTTTGGTCACCTGCAAGAATTTCATCAAGCTTACGAAGACGCTCGATAGATATGCTGATTGTCTGCCAGTTTGTCATCATACCACCAAGCCAGCGGTGATTGACATAGTACTGACCACTGCGGTTAGCGGCATCCTTGATAATATCACTTGCTTGACGCTTTGTTCCTACGAAAAGGATACGCCCACCTTTGGCAACGATATTACGGATTTCTTCAAGAGCTTTCGCCAATAATGGCTGCGTTTGTTGAAGGTCCAGAATGTGAACACCATTACGCACACCAAAGATGTATTCGCGCATTTGAGGGTTCCAGCGACGTGTGTGGTGTCCAAAATGAACACCAGCTTCTAGCAATTGACGCATAGTAATTTTAGGTACGGCCATATTTTTTCTCCTTTTTATGTCCGGTTATATCACCTACAGGCCTTGGTTCTCTTAATTGAAAACACCGGTTAAGGAACCTGTATGTTTATTTCATCCAAGATCATTCTTGAGTGATGGTGCGGTTTATACGAGGAAATATCAAAGAATGCAAGTAAAAATCAAACCTCAGAAATTTCGATTACTCCCTCTTCCCCGCGAATAATATTTCGTGCCTGAGAGCTTAAGCTCCAACGTCCGGGCAAAATAACTTCGGCGGTGCGTTCATCTTCAAGATTGGCAAAGATTTTGATCTGTGATCTGCCCTGCCCTTCAATATCCAAAAATTCCTTTATTTTAGGTAAGGATGTATCACCCTCAAGACGGATATGAATTTCACTGATTTTGCCCTCTAATGACTCCTCTAGAGGTTTTAGTGCGCCACCTGTGAAACGCATCTGGTCATCTTGTACTTCACCTTCGACCTTCAGCAAGATACTTGTACCGGGTTCAAGGAAAGAACGTGCTGCTGCCAAAGTTTCGGAAAAAATTATAACTTCGAAAACACCAGTCGGGTCAGAAATTTGTAAGAAGGCATATTTACTGCCCTTTTGTGACATTTTTTCCTGT
This sequence comes from Micavibrio sp. UBA1672, assembly GCA_002320665.1. Taxonomy (GTDB): domain Bacteria; phylum Pseudomonadota; class Alphaproteobacteria; order Micavibrionales; family Micavibrionaceae; genus UBA1672. Next base: position 20,106 of record DCKO01000060.1, on the reverse strand, counting down.
TTTTTGAGTAAAACGCCAGCCATATTATAATGACCTTTTTGTTTTATGCGTAAATCTTCCTCTACATGCCTGCAAAAATCAATTTTGAGTTTTTCCAGCTGTGTCATGCGCGTATCTAGCGGGTGAGCTGAAAGATAAAAGCCCACAGCCCCAAATTCACGCGCAAGTTTTTCCAAAGGGTCCCAAGGCCGCGTTTTTGGTAGCTCGGGCATCCAGCTATTGCCCCCCGGCCCCTCATCACCAAATAGGCTTACTTGTCCGGCCTCTCGCTCCTCCTTTAGGCTTTGCGCATGGCGGAGCATTAATTCTGCACCTTCCAACATACTGGCGCGTTGATCACATAAACTATCGAAGGCTCCGGCACAGATCAGTTGTTCGAATTGGCGGCGATTCATATGCTTGGGGTCAAGACGAGAGACAAAATCCGCCAAGTCTTTGAACTCACCGCTTTGCATGCGCTCGGCGATGATATCTTCCATGGCTTGTTCGCCAACACCTTTCAGCGCGGCTAGTGCATAGCGCACGGCTTCGCCCTCAACTTTAAAATCAGCAAGAGATTTATTCATATCGGGTGGATAAAGTGGTAAATCCATTTTATCCATATCCTGCTTGAAGATCGCAAGCTTATCTGTATTCCCCAGATCAAGAGTCATGGAGGCCGCCATAAATTCCACCGGATAATTGGCCTTAAGCCATGCTGTCCAATAGGCGATCAAAGCATAAGCAGCGGCGTGAGATTTATTGAAACCATAGCCAGCGAATTTTGCAATTTGGTCAAAGATATGGGAAGATTGCTCCTTGGGCACTTTGTGATGCTCTTTTGCACCATCGACAAACATCTCGCGCTGCTTATCCATTTCTTCCTTGATTTTTTTACCCATTGCACGACGGAGCAAATCCGCGCCGCCCAGTGTGTAGCCCGCTAGTTCCTGCGCGGCCTGCATAACCTGCTCCTGATAGATCATAATCCCGTAGGTTTCTTCAAGAAATGGTTGGAGCACGGGATGCATATAATCAGGCTCTTCTCGCTCTTCCTTCACATCAATATATTTCGGGATGTTATCCATCGGACCGGGGCGATAGAGCGAGACAAGGGCGATAATATCTTCAAAACGGTTCGGCTTTACTTTCCTAAGTGTGTCCCTCATCCCCGCACTTTCAAGCTGGAACACGCCGACTGTGTTCCCCCTCGCCATAAGTTCATAGGCTTTTTCATCATCTAGCGGAACTTCGAGGATATCAATATCTTCGCCGCGAACTTGTTTGATGATATCGATACTTTTTTGTACGACCGTCATAGTTTTCAGGCCCAAAAAGTCGAATTTCACAAGACCAGCTTGCTCTACATATTTCATATTGAATTGCGTCACGGGCATATCTGAGCGTGGATCACGATATAGCGGGATCAGCTCTTGCAGCGGCCTATCACCGATCACAACCCCAGCTGCATGAGTTGAGGCATGGCGATATAACCCTTCTAACTGAAGTGCGATATCGATCAGCTTCTTTTGTACTTCATCCTTATCACGCTCTGCTCTGAGGTCTGCATCCGCATCCAGAGCCTCCTGCAAGGTCATAGGATTAGCTGGGTTATTGGGGATAAGTTTGGCAATACGGTCAACTTGACCATAGGGCATTTGCAGCACACGCCCTACGTCTCTTACCACCGCGCGCGCTTGGAGCTTACCGAAGGTGATGATCTGTGCCACGCGGTCATAGCCATATTTATTCTGCACATATTTGATAACTTCGTCGCGGCGGTCTTGGCAAAAGTCCACGTCAAAGTCAGGCATGGATACACGTTCGGGATTGAGGAAACGCTCGAAAAGCAATCCTAGCGCCAAGGGATCAAGGTCGGTGATCTTTAGTGCCCAAGCCACCACTGATCCCGCACCAGAACCCCTGCCCGGCCCGACAGGGATATTATGTTCCTTTGCCCATTTGATAAAATCAGAAACGATCAGGAAATAGCCCGGAAAGCCCATATCATTGATCACGCCTAGCTCGAATTCAAGACGTTTGAAATAAGGTTCAGGATCTGCGCCCTCTTCAACATAATTCTCCAAGCGCCATTTTAGCCCCTCTTCGGATTGCGCCTTAAGTTCTTCAAATTCAGAGCGCCCGCCTGCCGTATCAAAAGCAGGTAAAATCGGGTTAATGGGCTTGAGAAGAAAAGAACAGCGCTGCGCTATGACAAGAGTATTATCAATGGCTTCGGGTAAATCCTCGAAAAGCTTCATCATTTCTTCGGGAGATTTAAAATAATGTTCAGGTGTGACCTTGCGGCGGTCTTCTTCTGTAACGTAACGCCCTTCGGAAATACAAAGCAGTGCGTCATGGGCTTCGTGGCCTTTGCGGTCAGGGAAATAGCAATCATTTGTAGCAACAAGCGGAACATCAAGTTCGTAAGCAAGCTCTATTACGGCATCTTCGACCTTATCTTCCTCGGGCAGGTTATGGCGTTGCAATTCAATGTAAAAACGATCGCCGTAGACTACCTTAAGTTTTTCAGCTTCGGATTTTGCCTTATCACTTTGACCATGCAAAATGCTCTGAGCAATCAGCCCCTTCATACCGCCACTTAAAGCGATTAGCCCTTCAGAATATTTTTTTAAGGTATCAAAAGGCGCATGAACAATGTTTCCGCTGCCTTCGCCTTTAGTGTAGGCCTCACTAATGATGCGACATAGATTCTTATAGCCCGCTTCGTTCTTTACAATCAAAACAAGCTGATGATCGTCATTATCGGTTCTGATCTGACAGCCTAGGATGGGCTGAAGCCCAGCTTTGGCAGCTTCGAGCGCAAATTCCATTGCACCAAACATGTTATTGGTATCCGTCACCGCGACAGCAGGCATTTTATGAGCAACAGCCATTTTCACAAGGTCTTTGACCTTGATTGCCCCTTCCGCCAATGAATATGCGGAATGCACATGGAGATGAACAAAACTTCGACTCATGCGAAGGAGTATATCAATACCTGAAAGGGTTTAACAAAGGGATTTTGAATTTTACCCGATTTAAAGTGCAGAAACAGGCTGGCTTTCAGTTTTTGTTTTAGGTGGCCAATTACCATCGCGACAACCTTCAATGATCCGGCGCGCTAAACTGGTACCAGTAGCACTATCTTCTTCTTGAAGTGATTTCAGTGCCATCGTAATTAGTTCGTGCCCATCTTGAACATGATCAAACTCAGCCATTGCACTAAGACTGGCACCATAAATTGGTGCACTAATATTGTGTTCTTCAGAATGTTGCTTGCCACGAAGTGCTAATTCATAACCGCCGTTCAAGCGTCTGCTTCCGGTATGTAAAATCCTATAAGCTTCTGTGTTACTAAAATTATTTCTGGAAAGAAAATCGACAGCTGTTTCAGCTTCTTTTAAGCCAGGCGTTTCTGTACGTTTTTTAGCACTAATATTCACAAGTTCTTCAAGTGTTATTTTTGGTTCATTATTAAACCCTGTATTAGCGCCATTATTAGGTTTAGTCATTATCAATACCCTTTATCTGAAATTTATTAACGACAACATAATATTATTCATAACTCTTGTAAAGCTTTGGAAGTTGAGAATCTTATTAATAAGGCAAAACCCGTCCGGCTTTCATTTCTAAAATCCGGTCCATTTGGTTGGCCAAATCTATATTATGTGTTGCGATCAAAGCACCAATTCCACGGCTATGGACTTGCTCCATCAAAATTTCGAAAACTTCGTCTGATGTCTCAGGGTCAAGGTTTCCGGTTGGCTCATCTGCAAATAGTAGATACGGATCATTTGCCAAGGCTCTGGCGATAGCGACACGTTGTTGCTCTCCCCCTGACAAGGTTGCAGGCCTGTGTTTAATGCGATGCTCCAAGCCCAATTGCGCCAGTAATTCAACAGCTTTCTTATTGGCTTGCACAGGGTCTTTACCAGCTATGATTTGCGGCATAGCAACATTTTCCTGCGCTGTAAATTCAGGCAAGAGGTGATGGAACTGATAGACAAAGCCAATATATTCACCACGCAGTTCCGTGCGCACCAAATCAGAAGCCTTTGTTACATCACGGCCACCAATGATGACTTGTCCTGACGTCGGCGTATCAAGTAGCCCCAAAATATGCAGCAAGGTTGATTTACCGGAACCACTTGGCCCGACAAGCGCTGTAATTTCCCCTGCACTAATGCGCAAATCAACACCGTTGAGGATATTTAATGTTTTTCCGCCTTGCTTATATTGTTTGGTAATTCCCTTAAGCCCCAGAAGTAGATTGCCCTCTTTGACGTGACCATCTTCTTCAGACTCGTTATTTTCTTTGACATGAGAGGTCTCCGCTTCCTCTACCTTGGCGAGCGTTTCCTGATAAGATTGTGCATCAGGTTCAGGCGAATTATATGTAGCTTCATCACTTTCTTTGTTTGTTACAAAGCCATAACCTTCCTCAAAACCGTCATCATCCAGTAAATCATCAATATCTTCTTCGGGAAGAAAATCCAGATCATCGTCAAATTCATCCTCCAGTGATGGGGCGGCGATAAAATAATCTGATTTAGAGCTTTGAAAAAGTGGTCGCGCTTCTTTGTGAAACAGCTCCATTAACTCGAAATCCGGTAATACAATTTCATCAAGATCCTGAGCATATTTATTCATAGCGAAGCGCCTCCACCGGATCAAGGCGGGCGGCTCGCCATGCAGGATAGAGCGTTGCCAGAATGGACAATGTAAATGCCAATGCAATAACAACCAGTACCTCAGCCCAATTCACTACGGCAGGGATTTCTGATAAAAACCGGATTTCAGCATCCCAAAGTGATGCGCCTGTCATACCTTCCAGTACGCTTTTGACTGCATCAATATTCAAGGCGAATAAAATTCCTATGGTAGAACCGACAGCCGTGCCGATCAGTCCAACACTAGCCCCTGCCAACATAAAGATGCGCATCATATTGCCGCGCGTTGCCCCCATGGTGCGCATGATGGCAATATCGTGCCCCTTTTCCTTCACCAGCATAATCATTGAGGAAATAATATTAAATGCCGCCACCAGAATAATCATACTCAGGATCAGGAACATAACATTGCGCTCCACCTGCAGGGCATTAAAGAAGCTCTTATTCATATCCCGCCAATCATAGAGCGTTGCACGTCCATTTAGCTCTATATCAACGGCGCGCCGGATATCATCAATATCATTGGGCCTGCTCAAGAAAATCTCCAGAGCGCTGACGGCATTATCAAATTTAAAAAATTTCTGTGCAGCTGGAAGTGGCATAAACACAAAGCCGCTATTATATTCATACATCTCCACGTCAAAGATCATGGCAATCTCAAATGATCTTTGTGTCGGTACAGTTCCAAATGGTGTCGTTTTAAGAACAGGTGATGTCAGGGTAATTTTATCACCGAGCTCAAGTTGGAGTTTCTTGGCCAGTACAGAGCCGATTGCGATTTTAAAATCTCTAAAATCCTCTAGCTGCCCTGATTTTATCGAGTTAAACAGGATGTCTCTTGCCGCGAAATCACCCTGTGAAATCCCACGCACCATGACGCCGCTAGCACGTCCTCTAGTTGTCATCAAGGTTTGCCCTTCAATGATCGGGGTAACAGCACTAACACCGTTTACGCCCTCAATCAAATCAGCCAGCTCAAGGTAATTGGTCAGAGGGCCTGTCTGGGAATAGGCATTCATGTGACCACCAAGGCCTAGAATACGGCTGAATAGTTCTTCCCGAAATCCATTCATCACAGACATGACAATGATTAGCGTAGCCACACCCAGCATGATCCCTGCGAATGAAAAACCCGCAATAACCGAGACAAAGCCTTCGGCTTTTTTAGAGCGTAAGTAACGCCATGCAACGGTTCTTTCAAATTTCGAAATCATATATGAAAAGCCCTGACTAATATGCCTTGCCTATTAATACCATTTTTCCATCATCTGCGAAAGGCATACAACGCGTCGTCAAAGAATGCTCTTTCATGATGGGTTCTAGAGCGTCCTCTTCAAGACAAGAAACATCAATACGGACAAAGCCCAGTTTTCCATCCGCGAAATGTTTATGAACATCATCAAGTGTTGAGACATCAGTGATGCGTTCTTCCATGAAGGCTTTAGCCTTATTATAAATACAGGACTGGATATCATCCAATATACCTTGCACGTTTAAAAGGAATTCTTCGGCGGCGCATGTGGTTTTGGACTCACGACCCAAATCACGGCGCACATGGGTTAGTTGCCCTGCTTCCATTTCACGCGCACCGATTTCCACGCGCAAAGGTATGCCTTTCTTCACAGCATCCCACATTTTGTCCGGTGTACGCATTTCACGTTTATCCAGATAGACACGCGCGCCTAAAACCTCGAGATTTTCTTTAAGTTTTTCGCAATGCTCATAAATAGCATCGGGATCATCTTTGACTACAGGCAAAATAACAACTTGATGAGGCGCGACTTTGGGCGGCATGATCATGCCGTCATCATCGGCATGCGTCATAATCATCCCACCGATGAGCCGCGTAGAAATACCCCAGCTTGTTGTATGGGCGAATTCTTCATTACCATCACGCCCCTGAAACTTGATACCTATAGACTTTGCAAAATTCTGCCCCAGATCATGGGATGTTCCGGCTTGTAATGCTTTTCCGTCTTGCATCATGGCTTCGATTGTGTAAGTGGCTATCGCACCGGGGAAGCGCTCATCCACGGTTTTTTCTCCTGTTATGACAGGCAATGCTAAATAATCTTCCGCAAAATGACGGTAAGCCTCCAACATCTTGAGGGAGTCTTCACGCGCTTCCTCAGCAGTTTCAAAAGCGTTATGCCCTTCCTGCCACAGAAATTCTGAGGTGCGCAGGAATAGTCTTGTGCGCATCTCCCAGCGCATAACATTCGCCCATTGGTTCAGCTTTAATGGCAAGTCGCGATAAGATTGAATCCAGCGCGCCATGGCATCACCAATAATGGTTTCTGATGTCGGGCGGATTACATAGGGCTCTTCTAGCTTTCCAGCAGGTTTAAGCCCGCCGTCTTCGTCGGCCTCTAATCTGTGATGTGTAACAACCGCACATTCCTTAGCAAAGCCGTCCACATGCTCGGCTTCTTTGGCCAGAAAGCTCAAAGGGATTAGAAGAGGGAAATATGTATTTTTCACCTCGGCCTTTTTAATCATATCATCAAAGATGCGCTGCATATTTTCCCATAGAGCATAGCCATAAGGCTTGATGATCATACAGCCGCGCACTGGCGAGTTTTCTGCCATATCAGCCGATTTAATGACTTGCTGATACCATTCGGGGAAGTTTTCCTCTCGCGTTGGTGTTATGGCGGTTCTAGGCTTTTTACTCATCAGGATTTCTCTTTAATTTATAAATTAGTCATTATAGACAGGCTTTTTATCTTCATCATCGGGATATTGCCCTTTAATTATGTCGTCAGAGGTTACGTTATCCTTGCGCTCTTGTCCATTCCCTTTGGCAGGTTGTGATGGAGTTTTTTCCTGTATTTCCTTGGCGTTACCGGATGAACATAATTCATTCAGAGGTACACTTATTTCCTTATCATTATAAGTAATACGACCATCTTTATAGATTTTGATATTGGCAATATTACTTTGGAAATCTGAAAGCTCAGGCATAGCTTTACCGAGTAGCTTTTCTAAATCCACATTGACAGGAATTATAATAGGTTCTGTCAAAGCACCTAAATCAGCGCCAAGATCGGCTGGTACAACTTTCTTGCCATGAACATCAACCCCAGCAACATACTCAGCGCTTTGAACATCGATTTTATGACATAAACGATCAAGGCTTTTGATTGTTTCGGCGCTTGCAGATAAGGGCGAACATATAATCAGGATAGCTATAAGATAACGCATGATTAAAATTTATCCTTTCCTGATTATCTACATATCACTCAGCGCCCATTCCCTTACATTAATATATCCAGATGTAATAATAAGATAGGCGATAATATATAAAACAATAGTGATTGCCGTTGTGATCAAGAATTTTTTCTTCATATTGACACTAGATGGTGCGCCCGGGCCAATATGCTGACCTTGTTCTTCGTAAGTTGTTGACATGCCGAATGGCAAAACGCAAAAGAATACGCTCAACCAGATGATAACAAAAACAACGATGGCCGACAAAATGTTCATTGGCTTGACCTCTTATACATCCAATAACGTCACATGGACACTGACTTTTGGCCGTATGCCAATAATGTCAGTCACGTAACGGCGCAGCGCTATACGGATTGTTTCTGCGATTTCATCTTCATTCAGCACAACATCATGAGGTATATCATCAAGAATTTCATTGACCTTTTTTATGAGATCGTCATGTAAAACCTCATCAGCATCGTCTTGAGTTGTTAAGCCGACATTATCCAGCTTTATTTTCCCTAAGATGTTTAAATCATGATCTAAAACCAGTGACGCATGAACCGTTCCTGAATACTGTAATTTACGACGCGCCGTGATCGTTTGGTGGTCAGACGGGATGATCCGTTTCTGATCAACCGCGAGCAGCCCCGTTTCCACGTGATCTACGATCTTGATTTGCCCCGGTGCAAGTCGGATAACTGATCCGTTATTGGGTACAACTGAATGGTTCACCTGACATTCTTTGGCAAGAGCCGCGTGAGCATCCAGCATATAGCGTTCTCCGTGCACGGCGACCACACAATCCGGTCTTAACCATTGCAACATGGCTTGAATTTCATCCTGACAAGGATGACCCGAGACATGAATTTTATTGGTCGTTGTTTTGGGATCGACCACATTGACCTTCGCGGCACTTAGATTATTTTTAACCGTATTAATGCGGCGCTCATTCCCCGGAATAGTTCTGGCGGAAAAGATTACTGTATCGCCAGCTTTCAGCTCAGCATAGCGGTGTTCACCACGAGCTATCTTGGCTAGAGCGGCGCGGTGCTCACCTTGTGAACCAGTCAGGATCATCACTGTATTTTCCGGCGCTAGCTCGGTCAGATCATCTTCTTCCAGAAAATCAGGGATATCATTCAGATATCCACATTCCCGCGCTGCACCAACCATGCGGTGAAGTGAGCGCCCGAAGAGGATTACACTGCGTCCAGTTTCCTGCGCGGCCTTGGCAATGGAATGGATACGCCCAATATTCGAGGAAAATATTGTAACAGCTATGCGCCCCTTATGAGTTCGGAATTCCTCAGCCAGACCCTTGGCGACATCACTTTCCGAGCCAGAAAATCCTGCCACATTTGCGTTGGTGGAATCCCCAACATAGGCTAACACGCCCTCTTTGCCGATTTCACGAAAACGCTTTTCATCTGATTTGCCACCAATAACAGGATTAGGGTCAAGATTCCAATCTCCGCTATGAATAACAGAGCCGTGACTGGTAGTGACTTTCAGGGAGAGTGCTTCGGGCACGGAATGTGCGACATGGATAGACTCAATATCAAAACTCCCAAGCTTAAAAGGCTTTCCTGTTTCAATGACATGAACAGGAACATCATCTACCCCCTCTTGATCAAGCTTGCGGCGTAAAACGGCGGCTGTGAATTTAGAGGTATAAATCGGACACTCCAAACGCTCCCAAAGATAGGCGACAGCGCCAATATGATCTTCGTGGGCATGCGTAATAACCAGCCCTTTGATCTTATCCTTGTTTTCCTCAACGAATTTAGGGTCAGGCAAAAGTAGATCAATCCCCGGATAGCGTTCATCCGCAAAACCTATCCCGCAATCGATCAAGAGATATTCATCATTATTGACATAAAGATTGAAATTAACACCGAATTCTTCACTGCCGCCAAGTGGCACAAAGTAGAACTCATCTTTTTTGAATATGTCCCGCATAATTACTCTTTTGTTTTCTTATAAATTTCAAGCAGACCTTTGCTGATGAGGTTTTCATCAACATGGTCAATTATATCCGTATTTTCCGTGTAGAGAGGTGCCAGTCCGCCAGTGGCTATCACAACCGGGCTTTTGCCCATTTCGGTTTTGATTTTACCTATTATCTCGTTGATTAAGCCAATATACCCCCAATACATGCCAGATTGCATGGCTTCTTTGGTACTTTTACCAATAATTTTATCGGGTTTTTCGACCATTACCTGAGAGAGCTTGGCTGTTTGGCTGGCTAGTGCAGAAATTGATAAACGTACACCAGGTGCGATAACGCCGCCGCGATAGATGCCCCCTTCATCGACAACGTCGAATGTAGTGGCTGTTCCAAAATCTACGATAATAGCGGGTAAGCTATAATGCGTACTAGCGGCTACAGCATTGACCAAGCGGTCAGCCCCTATTTCTGTTGGCGTTGTCAGGTCTATTTCCAAACCACAAATTTCCGGCGTGACAAATTGCGGCTGACACTTGATATATTTCCTACAAAATCTTTCGACATGGATATTGGCATCGGGGACAACCGAGCTGACCAGTACGTGGTTGATTTCATGCCAGCCCAGATTATCAAGTGTCAAAAGCGGTGATAAGAATGATGCATATTCATCACAAGGGCTAGAAGCAAGTGTCTTGCACCGCCATGAATTAACCATCTCATCACCTTTAAAGAGGGAAAAGACTGTGTTTGTGTTCCCAATATCAATTGCCAGAAGCATCTTTAAGCCTCATAATTTTTAATCGCTCAGATATACATCACCAGATGTTATTGTGACAAGGCTTCCGTCTTCTTTTTCCAAAATCAGGCTACCTGTATGATCTATATCATGGAATCTACCTTCATGGGTTTTAGTTGGTAGCTTTACCGCTATTTTCTGCCCCTGTTCAAAGGTACAAACTTTATAGGCATTAATGATCCTGTCCTCATTGCCTTGTGTTAGATTACTATAGCCATATGCCAAGTTTTCTAGAAACCCTTCAAGAACCTTATTTTTATCATTTTCCTGACCGTTTATTGCATTCAGACATATTGCCTGATCCAAAGGCGCTGCTTTGATATTAATGCCTACACCGATTATGAAACCCGAGATATTGTTATTTTCATCTCTTATCGCTTCTATCAAAATACCACTGATTTTCTTATCCTCTACCAAAATATCATTGGGCCATTTTATCTGAATAGACTGACCATGTATGTAGGGCTTTATTGTCTCATAAACTGCTAATCCTGCGGCCATAGATATAAGGCCGATTTTTTCTTGTGAAATATTTTGGGGTCTTAGTAATGTAGACGTATAAAGGTTTCCTTCATCCCCTTGCCAGACACGACCATAGCGACCATGTCCTTGTGTCTGCACCTTGGCAACGGCAACATAACCCTCTTCGATTTTGTGAAGTTTTTCTTTGATAATGTCCTGTGTGCTGGAAACAGTATCAAAGGATTGGATTGAGAATTTTATCATCTACATAAACAGCGAAGAAACAGCGTTCATTGTGTAGTCAAAAATTAGGCTTGGTGCAAAAATATAGCCGATCACAAAAGCTGTTGAGATGAAGAGAACAGCGCGTCTTTCAAAACCCATAATATTGTCGAATTTATCAGCTGGCTCATCAAAGAACATAACTTTTACAACGCGCAAATAATAATAAGCGGCGACAACAGAGGATAGCAAACCCACTACAGCCAAAACATAAAATTCCTGCTCTATTGCCGCGCGGAAAATAAAGAATTTTCCAAAAAATCCGGCCAGAGGCGGAATACCACTTAAGGAAAACATCAGAATGGCCACAGCATAAGCTATAATAGGACTATTTCTGGACAGGCCGGCCAAATCATCAATTTCAACAGCAGCCCGTCCCGCTTTTCTCATGGTCATAAGGACGGCAAAAACGCCTGCTGTCATAAAAACATAAATTAGTAGAAAGTACAGAATTGCTCCGGCGCCCTCTGAGGTTGCTACAATTAATCCAATTAGAACATAGCCCATATTACCAATGGAGCTATAGGCCATCAGGCGCTTTAAGTTGGTTTGTGCAATTGCAGCAAAAGAGCCGACAATCATGGATGCAATAGCAAGGAAGTAGATAATTTGCTGCCATTGATCTGTGGCAGGTGCGAACGTATCCAAACATAAGCGCATCAATAACCCCACAGCAGCCACTTTGGGCACAATGGCAAAAAAGGCCGTAACACATAAAGGCGCGCCCTGATATACATCTGGTGTCCACATATGAAATGGTACTGCTGAAATTTTAAAAGCTAAACCAGCCAAAACAAAAACCATACCGACCACAAAACCTGGCGGAATTTGCTCTAGCCCTGAAATGGATTGCTTGATTGTCGCAAAATCAATAGAGCCGCTATAGCCGTAAATCAAAGATATCCCAAAGAGCAGCATACCGGATGAGAGTGCGCCAAGAATGAAATATTTGGAGGCAGCTTCTGCCGATTTTAGAGAGTTACGGTAAAAAGCTGCTAGCACGTATAAACTCAGAGATTGTAGTTCCAAAGCCATATAAAGGCTGAGCATATTGGTGGCAGAAACCATGAGCATCATACCGATCCCAGCAAAAATTACCAAAACCGGATATTCAAACTTGGCTATGCGCTCTTGTTGTAGGTATTCCGCAGAAAGCGCCAAACTTGCCAGAAGGCCTAATAGGATAATAAGTTTCATAGATCCGGCAAACTCATCCAAAATGAACATGTTATTCATTGTAGGTTGACGATCCCAGCTAAAATTCATCAATAAAATTGCCGTGATAAACATAGTGACACATGATGACCAAATCAGAACAGATGTCGCACGATTCCCTTGTAAAACCCCGACTAGCAAAAAGCCCATAGCCATCATAGCCATAAAAATTTCTGGTACTAAAGGGACGATATCAAAATCACTCATGCCCCACCTCATCACTTATATTATCATTTTGATTATCTGCAAATTCTTGCTCTGACGTATTTTGCTCGAGTGTGGCTTGATTATATTCCAAAGGTTCTTGCAACATTTCATATTGAGATACAATTCTTGAAACTGGCGGTGAAATCTGATCCATAACAATCGCAGGATACACGCCTAAAAAGAAGACAAGTACAATAAGTGGTGCGAAAATAGCTCTTTCGAGTTGATTGAGATCTTTCATGGCAGCTGCCTTTTTATTTTCGGCCGGACCAAAAACAACACGGCGGTATAGCAGCAGCATATAGGCAGCACCTAATACAACGCCAGTTGTAGCACATGCAGCAATGATGATATCATACTGAAAAGCTCCTAAAAGCGTAAGAAACTCACCGACGAAGCCGCTTGTCCCCGGCAAACCGACCGAGCCCAGCACAAATATCATAAAGACTGTGGCATAGGCAGGCATATTTTTAACGATGCCACCATATTTACTGATTTCGCGGCTGTGGAGGCGATCATAAACAACACCAACACATAAGAAGAGTGCCGCTGAAATAACACCATGGCTAATCATCTGGAAAACAGCACCGTCTATACCTTGCTGGGTAAAACTGAAAATACCCAATGTTACAAAACCCATATGTGCAACTGAGGAATAAGCAATCATTTTCTTCATGTCTTCTTGCACAAGCGCCACAAGAGATGTGTAGATAATGGCAATAACACTCATCCACATAACGATTTCGGAGAAGTAAAGGCTAGCTTCGGGGAGCATTGGCAGAGAAAATCTCAAGAAACCATAGCCACCCATTTTCAACAACACACCAGCCAGAATAACTGATCCGGCTGTTGGCGCTTCAACGTGAGCATCAGGCAGCCATGTATGAACAGGCCACATTGGCATCTTCACAGCGAAGCTAGCGAAAAAAGCAATGAAGAGCCATTTTTGCATCTCAAAACTTACAGGATTTTCAATCAATGTTGGGATATCTGTTGTGCCCACAGTGATATAAAGAGCCAGCAAAGCAGCGAGCATCAACACCGATCCCAAAAATGTATATAAGAAGAACTTATACGAAGCATACACCCTGCGCGGGCCACCCCAAACACCGATAATCAAGAACATCGGGATCAGAACACCTTCAAAGAATACATAAAATAATACAGAGTCCAGAGCGCTAAATGTACCAATCATAAAGCTTTCCAGAATGAGGAACGCAATCATGTATTCTTTCACACGCTTTTTAACGGAATTCCAACTAGCGAGAATACAAATTGGTGTCAGAAATGCTGAAAGCAAAATAAAATAAATAGAAATACCATCAACACCCAGATGGTAGTTAATACCTATATTTCTAAACCACTCGCTTTTTTCTACAAATTGGAAGCCAGCAACAGTAGGATCAAAACTTTGATATAAAAATACGCCGATAATGAATACAAAAACAGAGCCTAGAAGCGCCAAATTCTTAACATTTCGCTCCACAATAGCCTCATCGTCTTTTTCACCACGTACAAGCATAATCAGAAATGCACTGACAATTGGCAAAAATATCATAATAGAAAGGAGTGCTGGTGTATTCATGGCAATGTTTCCCCTTCCTGCATGATCACGTCTTTAATGTCAGAAACAGTTTCCAATGTTGACGTGTAGAATGATGGATCAGCCTTAAAAACAAACCATGACATAATGGCAATCACAGTTATCATCATAACAAAGGTGTATTGATAAACATAACCACTTTGGAATCTGCTTAGACCATTTGCTACTCGACCGGCAAAACCGGCAACGCCATTAGGTCCAATGCGATCAATTGTATTCTGGTCTCCGCTGACCCAGAAGAAACGACCTAAACGGAAGGAATTTTTTACAAACACAATGTCGTAAAGCTCATCAAAGTACCATTTCTTGAAGAACAGGCTATGAATAGGCTTAAGAGATTTAACGATCATGGCCGGAATAGCTGGTCGCCACATATAGAGAATATATGCCAATAATACGCCAAGGGCGGCCATAAGAAGCGGCATTTTCTTGACCCAGAAGGGAACATTATGTGCAGCTTCAATCGTATCATTTTCAGACAGCACAACAAGAGCACCCTGCCAGAAGTGCTCACGAGCCCATAGACTTACACCATGTTCTTCGGCACTCTCATGTGTGGCATGATCTTCTGCAGTATCATGTGCATCTTCTTCCTTATGGTTTTCTTCTGCGTGCGCATTTTCATTTGTGTTCTTGCCTGCCCCATGGCCTTCCATTGATGAGGCAATCGCCTTAACATGGTCTTGCGTATGGTGGGTTGTGCCTGATCCGACAAACGCCCCGTAGAACAGCATTCCAGAAAACAGAGCCCCAAAAGCCAATAGCGTCATCGGGCTCGTCATCGTTGGCGGAGATTCATGGATGTGATCCATAACTTTTTTGCTAGCGCGTGGCTGGCCATGGAATGTCATGATCAGCATACGCCATGTGTAAAAGGCGGTCATGAAAGCGGCTGCAATCCCAAGCCAATAGGCCATATTCCCGAACCATGTCTGATCCGCCCAAGCTGATTCCAAGACGATATCCTTGGAATAATATCCTGCAAAGAACGGGAAGCCTGCCAATGCCAAAGACCCGATCCAGATGAGTGTATAGGTAAAGGGTATTTTTTTCCAAATTCCGCCCATATTGCGCATGTCTTGCTCATCCGACATAGCATGAATAACCGAACCAGCGCCCAAGAATAGCAGCGCCTTAAAGAAAGCATGGGTCATCAAATGGAACATAGCTGCGCCATACGCCGAAACACCAAGCGCAAAAAACATATAGCCAAGCTGGCTCATTGTTGAATACGCAATAACGCGTTTTATATCAAATTGGGTCATGCCGATTGTTGCTGCAACAAAAGCTGTACATGCGCCAAAGATTGTCACTACCATCAAGGCGGCTGGCGCATATTCAAATATTGGAGAGAAACGAGCGACCAAGAAAACGCCTGCGGTAACCATAGTTGCGGCATGGATCAATGCAGAGACGGGAGTTGGCCCCTCCATCGCATCAGGCA
>DCKO01000060.1:0-3971 GCA_002320665.1 Micavibrio sp. UBA1672 | reverse complement strand
CCCTCCATCGCATCAGGCAGCCACGTATGAAGGCCTAGCTGTGCAGATTTACCAACTGCACCCATAAATAAAAGCATACAGATTACGGTAAGGGCATGAAGCTCATACCCTAAAATAGAGATTGTCTTTTCGGCATATTCCGCGGGGTTGTTGAAGATGGTCGAAAATTCGATAGAGCCGAAAACATAAAATGTTGCCATAATCCCGAGCGCTAAACCAAAATCCCCTACGCGGTTAACAACAAAGGCTTTTTGGGCGGCGGCATTTGCCGAATGCTTATGATTCCAAAATCCGATCAAGAGGTATGAGGCCACGCCGACTCCCTCCCAGCCAAAGAACAGCTGGAGCAAGTTGTCGGATGTCACCAACATCAACATAGCGAAGGTAAAAAGGCTAAGATATGCCATAAAGCGTCCTTTAGCAGGGTCATGGCTCATATAACCTACCGAATAGACATGCACACATGCCGAGACGATATTGACTACGCACATCATAACAATGGAAAGTGTATCAATGCGAAGACTCCAATTCGCAGTGAAGTCACCGGAAGACACCCAGCGCATAACGTCGGTTGTATAGGACAGGCCACCATCCTTGAGGCCTCCGATCATGTCGAAGAACAAGATCACCGAGCATATCGCTGCTATGATCACGGCCGTGCATGTTACTAACTGGCACCCTTTATCGCCGATTTGCTTCCCCCAAAGTCCGGCAACCAGAAATGCAATTAACGGTGAAAAGACAGCTAATAATTCCATATCTGCCCTACCCCTTTAAACTCGAAATATCTTCGACCGCAATAGAGCCTTTATTACGGAAGAATACGACCAGAATCGCAAGACCAATAGCGGCCTCAGCTGCTGCTACGGTAAGAATAAACATCGTAAAAACCTGTCCTGCAAGGTCACCATGGAAGGCAGAAAATGTAACAAAATTGATATTAACTGAAAGCAACATTAATTCGATAGACATCAGAATAACGATCACGTTTTTACGGTTCAAAAACATACCGAATACACCAATTGTGAACAGGATGCCTGCTAGAACCAAATAATGCTCCATACCGATTTCCAACATTCTAAACCCCCGTACCCGATGTAACCTTGACGATTTCAAGGACATCTTCTGATTTACGGGCTTGTTGCTCGCTGACTTTTTGCTTCTTGACCCCGGGGCGCACACGAAGCGTCAGAACAATAGCGCCGACCATTGCCACGAAAAGGATTAGGCCTGCAAGCTGGAAGGCCGCGACATATTTTGTATAGAGCACCAAGCCCAGTGCTTCTGTATTTGTTACTTCTTTGAAATCAGCGTTGGGCATAGAGAAGTTATCACTCACATCTTCTGCAAAATGCCAAGACCCGTATAGGGCTGCCAGTTCAAATAGCAATATTCCACCAATAACTAAGCCAACCGGAACATATTGCATGGCGCCTTTTCTGAGGTTGCCAAAATCAATATCAAGCATCATCACAACGAAGAGGAACAACACCGCGACTGCGCCGACATAAACAATTACCATGATCATGCCTATGAACTCTGCGCCCAAGAGGACGAATAATCCTGCTGAGTTAAAGAAACCAAGTATTAGAAACAGTACAGAATGCACGGGATTACGCGCCGTGATTACCATCAATGCGCTTAGGATAAGAATACCAGCAAATAAATAAAAGGCGAAAGCCTGAACGAGCATTAGAAATAATCTCTTCTTTTATTTCAAACCTTTTCTAATCCTTTATTGCCTTAATCGCAAGAGCCATAGAGCAAAAAACTGTCATGTGTCCTTGATTTTTTTAGGAAATAACGTCATGCTTTAGCTATATTTTTGACAATCCCCACTGCTTTCATTTTCACATTCATTTTTCGGAGCCCCGTTTTGGACTCAAAAAGAGTTTTTTTTGTTGCAAGTTTGATTGGAATACAATTTTTCTCAGGTGTTGCTTTTGCTGAAGAACCGAGAGCTTCTAACTTTTTAGGGCTTTCGATCGGATTTTATAATGTGCTGGACGGTGATCAGCAATCTCAGGATATCCGCCTAGAATACAGACATGGCACTGCTTTTTTTGAAAAACTACCTGTGAAGCCATGGGTTGGCATTTTAGGTACGACAGACGGATCTTTTTGGGGCGGTGGCGGCTTATATTATGATTTTACCCTGAATGAACGCTGGGCCGTCACCCCCTCTTTGGGCGTTGGTCTTTACACAGATGGTAGCAATGATGTTGATCTCGGACATCCGATAGAATTCCGCAGTCAGATTGAAGTATCTTATAAGCTCAGAAATGAAGATAAACTTGCCTTATCCTTCAGTCATTTCTCAAATGCCGGACTAGGTGATACGAATACGGGAGTTGAGTCACTATCTCTTCACTACTTTAAATCACTATAGATTAGCGATACGGCGCATCAGCAATAATATTAGCGGCCAGCTGTGCTTCCCAGCGATCACCATTCGCTAGAAGTTTGTCCTTATTATAGAACAGCTCTTCACGTGTCTCAGTCGAAAATTCAAAGTTCGGTCCTTCGACAATTGCATCGACAGGGCACGCTTCCTGACATAGACCGCAATAAATGCATTTAGTCATATCAATATCATATCGCGTTGTACGGCGCGTTCCATCTTCACGTGGCTCTGCCTCGATTGTTATGGCTAGCGCAGGGCAAATTGCCTCACATAGTTTACAGGCAATGCAGCGCTCTTCGCCATTTGGATAACGACGCAACGCATGTTCCCCACGGAAGCGCGGCGATATTGGCCCTTTTTCATACGGGTAATTGATCGTCACACGCGGCACAAAAAAGATATATTTCAACGTCAAAAGAAAGCCTTTAACGATTTCAGTTAAGAAAAATGCTCGTGCGAAATTATCCATTTAAACCCTACTTACAAAACCTTCTAAATCCGCTACTTAAGGGCGCTGAATTGCATCCTATTTTTATTATGTACATTAATTCGTCTTGATCAAGATCTGAAAAGCTGTGTGATACAAGAAAATTCTTTTCATTGCCAAAATACACATAAACATTACGCGTTGAAAAATCATAAATTTTATATGGAAGCCCCTGCTCCTCAATAAAATATTCAAATACAGAACTATCCGTAACAACATACCGAGATTTCACGCTTTCTGCATCTTGAGATTTGATTTGAGCAAAAGCCGAATGAATGCTTCCGATATAACATACTAAGGTAATCAAAAAAAATGTACACGCATAGTTATACATGATTACTCGACTTTTTCTTCCATAGTTTCCGGACCTTTGGTGCTGTCCTCTACTTTTTTATCTTCTATAGGTTTTTCAATTTCATGAATGACTTTTTCGACTTCCTTTTGAACGGCCCCAGATTCTATTTCTATATCTTTGGCAATGGTTGCTACAGGATTATAACTCTCGGCTTGCCCAGGCAAAGCCTTGAATGTCATTAAAGTTCCAGCGACAAACACAACCCAGATCAAGGTGAACGGTAAGAACACTTTCCAACCCAAGCGCATAAGCTGGTCATAACGGAAGCGTGGTAATGTTGCACGCGCCCAAATGAAGACGAATAGGATCAGCGCTGTTTTCATGGCAAACCAAATAATACCTGGAACAAATGCCAAGAAACTCATCCCGAATGGCGGCAGCCAGCCCCCAAGGAAAAGCGTTACTGTGATCGCGCTCATGAGGATCATATTCGCGTATTCACCTAGGAAGAATAGTGCGAAGGCCATAGCAGAATATTCCACCATAAACCCGCCAGTGATTTCGGATTCACCTTCCGGCAAATCAAATGGAGCACGGTTTGTTTCGGCCAAAATAGAAATCAGGAAGACAATAAACATTGGGAAGAGCAGCACCTGCACCCAAAATGGTCTTGGCGCGAGTACAATTTCCTGCAGGTTCAAAGATCCAGCTACCAGAAGAACGCATACGATGATCAAGCCCATAGACACTTCATAGGATACCATCTGAGAGGCAGAGCGGAGCGC
>DCKO01000125.1 GCA_002320665.1 Micavibrio sp. UBA1672 | reverse complement strand
AGGCTAATTGGTGGTGCTGGTGATGATAGGCTTGATGGGGGTAATCATACGGATATTGCAGTTTTCAGCGGTGATCATGCAGAATACCAAATTACATTCAATGAAGATGAAAGTATCACCATTACAGATACTGTAGAAGGACGTGATGGGTCAGATACTCTGTTAGGCATAGAAAGGGTCGAGTTCCGTGATGGAGAAGTCGATGCTACGCCAGAGGCTTTGATTTTGCCTGCCGTTGGAGAAGATGACGATACACAAAGCGATGATGATGACCAAGAGGATGAAGTTCTTGATGAGAATGATGACGATGTCACAGATAGTCAAGACGAAGAAGATGATGTTGTCGATGAAGATCAGGATGACGAAAACGATGATGCATCCGATGATGATGACGTAGTCGATGAAACTGATGACGGTAATAATGGTCATGGCAATGATGACGGCGTAGATGATAGCAATCCCGGTCAAGGGAATGATAATCAAGGCAACGGAAATGGTCCGGGGAATAATAACGGTCACGGGAATAATCTGGATGGCGTTGATGATGATAATCCGGGGCAGGGCCAAGGCGGCCCGAATGCCGGAAAAGATGATAATGGTGATGAGGATGAAGGTGCTTTGGGCAATCAAGATGATGAAACACCAGGAGCCGATCCAAATCCGGAAGATGATGGTCAGGGTTCAAATGAAGGTATTACGCTTGATGGTGGGAATGGAAAAGATACGCTGATTGGAACTGATGGTGATGACATTATCAGCGGTGGTAACGGCAAAGATAATATTACTGGCGGCGGTGGTGATGACACGATTTACGGAGGTAATGGCAAGGATACTGCCCATTACAGCGGTGACTTTTCAGAATATAATATTTCACAAAACGACGATGGAAGCTACACCATTCAAGATACAGTAGCAGGTCGCGATGGTGCGGATACGGTCTATGAAACCGAGTTTTTTGATTTTAATGACGGAACGCAGGAAGCAGGATCTGAAAGCTGGTTGGCGGCTGTTGAGGCTGGAGATGAGAATGCCTTAGTTGATGCACAAGGCGGCGATGATAATAATTGGCTGGCGGAAGTCGAAGCCGATGCCGAAAATGTTGATGCGCAAAATGAGGATAATGAAGGTATAGAAGCCCAAGCCCCTGTGGACTTAGCTGATATTACACCTGATGGAGCGGATCAGGTGGATGATGCTGGCGGCATTGTGTAGCCATGTCTCATAAAAGCCCTCTACAATTTATAGTGCAAATCATGTACCCTGCTTGCGGGAGGGTGTTAGCCGAAATGATTGGTGATACTCATAATGATAACAAGGCCTTGAATCATCAGGGCCAGAAGAGAAGCTTTGGTCTTTATCTTGATAAAAGGGATATAGGCATTCTGGTTTTTTGTTCTCTGGTTATCAATTTATTTTCTCTGGCTGTACCGCTTGTGACTTTGCAGGTTTACGATCGTATTCTGGCCTTTCAAAGCATAGGGACATTACAAGTTTTAGTTGCCGGTGTGGCAGTTATTGTTGCATTGGATATTGTCTTGAGGTTATGTCGTTCTTCCATGATTGGGTGGGCATCTGCGCGTTTCGAGCATGCTGCTTTTTCACGGACCTTGCGTCATTTGATGGGGGCAAAATTTCAAAAACTCAAAGACTATTCATCGGCGGAGCAGCTTCATCGTATCGGCGCAATTGCCAAGCTCAAGAGCTTTTATAGCGGTCAATCTCTTATTAGTTTGATAGATTTGCCTTTCGTTTTGGTTTTTCTTGGTTTTATTGCTTATCTTGCAGGGTGGCTTGTTCTTGTGCCTGTCGTATTATTGTGTCTTTTCGGGGTTTTCGCGCTAGTATTGGGTCATAATATGAAAAGAACTATTTTGATGCGTGATGAGGATGATGATAGACGCATCAATTTTGTCTCTGAAATTCTGGAGCATATTCATACGGTTAAGATGCAAGGTCTAGAGGCGTCTTTTCTGCGTCGTCATGAAGCTTTGCAAGGTCAGAATATCCACGACCTGCACATTTTGACGTCACATAATGCCCAAGGCTATAACGCAGCATCACTTTTTACACAAATAATGATGATTATGATGGTTTCTGTTGGTGCGCTTATGGCGCTTAGCGGGCAGATCACTATGGGCGTGCTAATTGCTTGTGTTTTGCTTTCAGGGCGCATTATGCAACCTGTGCAGCGCGCTTTATCCTTCTGGGTTTCTTTTCAGGAATATTTATTGGCAAAGGATAAAATTGAAGAGCTTTTGGCTTTGGCACAGCAAGAAAAAATAAGCGTCGATGAGTTAAAAACACCCAATGGTAAGCTGGAGCTTGAAAAGCTAGGATTTTCTTATGAGGATAAAGCGCCATTATTCTACAATCTTAATCTCAAACTCAACTCTGGTAAGGTTATCGCGTTGGTTGGGCCGCCCGGTGATGGCAAAACAACATTGATGAAACTCATTGCCGGATTATATGAACCGGATATAGGGCGGGTTTTGATCGATGGCATGGATGTTTCAAAAATTCCTTATGGGGAGATCGCAAAATATATTGGCTATTTGCCATCTGAATCCGATATTTTTCAGGGTAGCATTATGGATAATTTGACAGGCTTCAGGCCAGAGCTGGAGGAACAGGCTCTGGAAATTGCGAAGTATCTGGGAATTGACCGCGTGGTGTCAAAACTGGCGGCGGGGTATAGAACAGTTTTGTTTGACGGGCCGGCCGATCCGGTAACGCCGGGCATGAAGCAGCGCATCACAATCGGACGGGTTCTGGTTAATAGACCCCGTATTTTGCTTTTTGACCATGCGGATAAGTCACTGGATAAAGAAGGGTATAACCACGTCTTTCGTTTGCTCGGTCAGCTCAAAGGGCAGGCAAGTATGGTGCTGGTTTCCAATGACCGGAATATCCTGCATCTGGCGCAAGAAGAATATATGATCAGTGATGGTACATTGGTCTCTGTGGATGATGAAACGGTTAGTAAATCCGGTGATGTTATTAGACCTTTCAAGGAGTTGCGTTTATGAGTGATGCAACATTTGAAAATATGGAGAATTTTTTTGCTAGCCGTTTCAATACGGATAAGGGGGCTGCAGATAATTATGCACCTTATTTAAGCGGTATTTTGCAGGCTTTGAACTGGCGCGGTGATATTCGGGCCTTAAGCGATTCATTACCGTACACGCAAGAGAAGAAAGGGCTGGGTTTTACAGATTTTCTGAATGTCATGGCTCTTTTGGGTTATGCGCCAAAAATTCTAAAGGCCAAAGCCAAGGATATCCCAGAGGAAGCCTATCCATGTTTGTTCATTCCGAAGGGCGAAGATGAGGCAGGCGAAATCCTGCATGAGCCGAGCCAGAAAGATATAAAAGGGCGCGCTTTTATCTTTAAAGAAGATCATGGCAATGCCGATATTATTCCGGATAAGACCATTACGGTTTCGGGGCGTCCATGGTTCGCCAGATTACTTTACCGTTTTAAAGGTATTTTCGGGCAAGTTTTGCTGGCAAGTTTCTTTATTAATATTCTGGCACTGGTAACACCGCTTTTTATGATGAGTGTCTATGATAAGGTTATTGGCGCTTATTCAAGGGAAACGCTCAATTATTTATTAATTGGTGTTGTTCTGGCGGTGGGTGTCGAGTTTTCCTTGAGGTTTTTGCGCACAAAAAGTTTGTCATGGTTTGGTGCGCGTATTGATTACATCGTCAGTAACACTATTTTAGCAAAGCTTATGGCCTTGCCGGCTTCTTATACAGAACGTGCCAGTGTGGCTGCACAACTTTCACGTTTGAAAGCTTTTGAATCGGTGCGCGAGTTTTTTACTGGTCCATTGTTTTTATCTTTTGTTGAATTTCCGTTTACGTTGATCTTGCTAACAGCTATTGCCTTAATCGCAGGTCCTCTGGTTTTTGTTCCGATTGTAATTTCTGCACTTTATGTCGTTCTTCTTATTTCTATGAGAGGGCGTTTAAAGGCGCTGACAGCCCGCTTGGCTGAGGCTAATAGTGCAAGGCAGAATATGACGATCGAAACATTAGGCAAGCAGGAGACGTTACGTTGTTCAGGTGGATTTGATGCATGGCTGGAGCGTTATGAAAAGACCAGTGCGGAAAGCTCCTATGCGGGATATTTATATAATCGTTCTATCAATTTTATTGATACGGTTTCACAAGGGCTTGTGATTTTGGGTAGTGTTGCCATGATCTATTTTGGTGTAGAGCGCATTTGGGCCGAACAGATGAGCATGGGGGCGATGATTGCAGTATTGATTCTGACTTGGCGGACATTAGCGCCGCTTCAAATGGCGTGTACGGCTTTGCCAAGGTTGGATCAGGTGAAGCGCAATATAGAGCAGATCAACCGTTTGATGGAGTTGAAACCTGAATGTGATCCGATTAGAAGTCATCAGGATACGCCGTGTTTCAAAGGTGAAATCGAGTTTCATAATGTGGGTTTACGTTACAGCAAGGATGCTGATCCAGTTTATGCAGGGCTTTCCTTTATTGCAAAACAGGGACAATTAGTAGCCATTACCGGAGCCAATAGCACTGGTAAGTCGACAACGCTTAAACTTGTTACGGGGCTGTATCCACCGCAAGTCGGGGCGGTGCGTATTGATGGCACAGATATCAGACAGATTGATCCGGTCAAGCTTCGCCAGAATATTGCTTATGTCGGGCAAGAGCCGGAGTTTTTTACAATGAGTGTAGAAGAAAATTTGCGTCTTATGAAACCGGATGTTTCTTATGAGGAGATCGGGTCAGCTATCAAGCAGGCAGGACTTGAGGATTGGGTGCGTAGTTTGCCGGATGGCTTGGAAACGATTATCGGGCATGCATCTTCTTATGATGTGCCCAGTGCTCTTCGGCCTCATTTGGCACTGGTAAGGGCCTATTTGCAAGATAATCCCATTATACTGATTGATGAGATGCCCTATGAGTTTTTGAACAGCAAGGCCGGAGAGAATTTTTATAAATTCCTGCAAAAGCAAAAAGGCCGGAAAACCATTTTCTATATTACGTATCGTCAGGATTATATTGATCTGGCCGATTTGGTCATTCAATTATATGACGATGAACGTCCGCAGGTTAAGGAGAAGAAAAATGGATAAGAACAGAGATTTGAATGATATGACTCGTAGTGTTTTATACGAGGAAGTGCCAAATCAGGATTTGCTGCGTTTGACTATGCTTGTTATTGGCGCAGGTTTTTTTCTTTTTCTCGGATGGTCAGGTATCACGCAGGTTAATGAAGTGGCTCGCACGAAAGGTGAAATCTTGCCAAGTGGTTATGCGCAAGTTGTGCAGCATCTTGAAGGCGGGATTATTTCTGAAATTCTGGTCGAGGAAGGTAATCTTGTTGAAGAAGGTGATGTTCTTGTGCGTATGGGGGGAATAGGCGCTGAGTCTGATTATTCTTCGCTAGCCGAAAGGCAGATGACACTTAGGCTTCAGGCCGAACGATTGAAGGCATTGGCCTATGATAAAAATCCTGATTTCGATGTGATTTCAGGCAATAATGAGGAAGCAATTTCATATCAGCAGAATATTCTGGAGTCTGCGCGTCAGTCTTATGATGCCCAGAAAAAAGTTCTGGAAGATCAGCTTGCGCAAAGACAGGAAGCTATTACCAGATTACAATCGCAAAAAGAAACGGCCGAGAAGGAGTTGGTTTCGGGGCGTGAGCTTTTGGCAATGAGGGAAGAGCTGGAGTCTAAAGGTTCGGTTTCAAAAAAGGATTTAATAGATAGCCAGCGTGAAGTGAACAGGCTGGAGGGAGAGCTGAACTCTGTTAAAGCGCAAGTTTCCGAAGCTAATAATGCATTGAGTGAAGCGCAAAGTAGATTGCAAACATTGGCCGCAAAAACAAAAGATGAGGCCTTAAAAGAGCTTGAGGAAGTCGAAACTCAAATTGCCGAGAATAAGGAAATTTTATCCAAGCTGGAAGGGCGGGTTGATCGTCAATCCATACGCGCGCCTGTGCGCGGTTTGGTAAAGGGCTTGCGTGTTAATACTATTGGCGGGGTTATTGGCGCAGGAGAGCCAATCATGGAGATTGTGCCGCTGGATAGTACTTTGGTTGTGGAAGCACGTATCTTACCGCGTGAAATCGGAAATCTGAGGGTTGGGCAACCCGCCCGCATCAAAGTTAGTGCTTTTGACTTTTCACGTCATGGTGTTCTGGAAGGCGAATTGGAGTTTCTATCAGCGACGACTTTTGCCGACGAGAATAATCAGAGTTTCTACAAAGGCCGGATAAAGCTGGATAAAGATCATGTCGGGGCTGATCCTGCTCGCAACCTTATTTTGCCAGGAATGACTGTGGAAGCGGATATTATTACTGGGAAGAAGAGTATTCTGGCCTATTTGTTGAAACCGATCCATACGTCTTTGGATACGGCTTTTAGAGAAAGATAATCAAGGAGTGATTTATGAGTGAAGCAGCTATAAAACCTGTTGAAGATAAAAAGGGCCGTGTTCTGGCCGTAGAAGATGAAGCAACATCTTTGGCGATTCTGGTGAGTTTACTGGAGGATTTGCATTATGATGTTTTAGAGGCGCAGGACGGGCGTGAAGCTCTGGATATTATCGAGCGTGAATCGCAAAATATTGATGTTATTGTGCTGGATAAGGTTATGCCGGAAATGGGTGGGCTGGAGGTTGTTGACCAGCTTAAAGAAGATCCTAAAGTTCAGCATATTCCCGTGATCATGGTAACCGGTTCTACTAAGGCTGAAGAGGTTAAGGAAGGTATTGATGCCGGTGTATTTTATTACATGACCAAGCCTTATGAAGATGATGTATTCAAATCGGTAATTACGTCGGCGATGCGTGAAGCCAATCGTCGTTCCAGTCTAAAGCAGGATTTGAAAAAGCACCAGACCAGTTTCGGATTTATTACTCGTGCAGAATTTACAATCAGAAAGGTGCAAGAAGCCGAAGATCTGGCTTGTTTCCTTGCTAATTGTTTTCCTGATCCGGATAGAATTTTATCCGGTTTAGCCTGTCTTTTGGTTAATGCTGTGGAGCATGGCAATTTGGAGATTACCTATGATAAAAAATCAAAGCTTTTGAAAGAAGGATCATTGAGCGCCGAGATTGATCGTCGTGAAGATATGGCTAAATATTCAAAGCGGTCAGTGCATGTGATTTTGGAGCGCAATGACGATGAAATCCGTGTGATTATTGAAGATGAAGGTAATGGCTTTGATTGGCAAAATTATATGGATATTGATCCGGCGAGAGCTCTTGAAACGCATGGGCGAGGCATAGCACAGGCCAATAAAATCAGTTTTGATGAGCTGCACTATAATGATAAGGGCAATATTGTAACGGCTGTGGCTAAAACCGGATCAGGTATTAAATGGTAATATTACAAGGGGTATGTCATGGAAAAAATTGATTTTGATACATTTAATAAAATCAAGGAGCGTATGAAAGCAAAGTTTCCGGTGCTTCTTGAGGGGTATATCAAGGATTGTAAAGGATATTTGGCAACAATAGAAATCAATATTCCAGATGGTGATTTGAAAGGCTTAATCGAAGCCACGCATAGTATGAAGTCTGCCAGTGGTTTGTTAGGGGTTGTTCATGTTCATAAGGCTGCCGAAACATTGGAGTATGCAGGAAAAGACATGCTTGAAAACCCGTCAGGTAATTTTGAGAGCCTCAGGCAATATTTCATAGGTTTGCAGGATTCTTTTTCGTCTGTTGAGGCGGATTTGCGAACAGAGTTAAGCAAAGTTAGCTGAACTTAGATTTCGCATGCTGAATAATTTTTGATGAAATCAAATCTGATTCTA
This sequence comes from Micavibrio sp. UBA1672, assembly GCA_002320665.1. Lineage (GTDB taxonomy): Bacteria > Pseudomonadota > Alphaproteobacteria > Micavibrionales > Micavibrionaceae > UBA1672. The sequence continues at coordinate 32,963 of DCKO01000125.1, read as the reverse complement.
TAGCAATTTCTATAGCAAAAGCTTTGTGTTTTGGTTTTTTTGATTTCTGTTACTTTTTGTCTGCCAATATAAGCACAGCATCAAAATGCCCATAAATAGGCAAAAAAAGAAACTTACATTAGACAATAACCATGCTCTTTTGAGGTGAGTGACGGTTTCATCTGGATATTCATATAAAGGTGATAGCTGTAACCCATAAAATAAGCATGATTCTAAGCTAAGAAAGCTTAGATATAAAAAAATTAGTGCAGAAATAACGTACTTCATAATCGAGACAAATATAAAACGTGTTCCAAAGTATATTCAAATAAAAAATAGGCCCGGATGCTTTAGGGGGAAGGTGGGAAGCGATCCGGGCCGTTTTAGAAATCCTGCCAGTTTGGTTTGGTTAGATGAGAGAGGTCGGCAGGGTTGTTTTTCCATCATTTTTTCGGGTCTGTTGTTTTGCTTTCGGGTTTGAGGGTTATTGCAAAACGGCCCTATTTCTCCGATGGAAACCGGGGAGATAAACTTTATTTTTTGTGTTTTTTTCTTCTTTCGGTTTTGTTTTCGTATAAATGGCGATCGACATCACGCAAGATATCATCCATCACAGCACCCTTGCTGTAGTCTTTTAAGCCCAAAGAGCCTTTGATTCCGATTGTTTTCCCTTGCCAGAAGAAGTTCAGCTCATTCAGGCGGTTTTTCAGGATATTCGCGCGAAGTTCGGCTTTTTGACTGGAGGTATCTGGCATGAGAACCAGAAACTCATCACCGGCTAGGCGGGCGCATATGTCCATGTCGCGTACTTCTTTGGACAGGAAATCTGCCACGGCCTTCAGCGCCATATCGCCTGCCATGTGGCCGAATGTATCATTGATGATTTTAAAATCATCCAGATCAATCATCAACAATAGTCCCCCTTGGCTCTGGCCGCGGGTTGCACGGTCAATTTCACGTCTGAACGCCTCCATAAAGCCGCGACGATTGGTCAGGCCTGTTAGTTCATCCTTGGTCAGCAGATTTTCAAGGTCGTTGATACGCTTTTCTTGTGTATCAATGGTTTTTTCGGCGCGGGCGATGACCTTATAGGCGTTTTCAAGAAGAAAACTGAGGTTTTGTTCCGGCAGTCTTCCGCTGGCTTGCTTGACGCGTTCAATCACGCCGGTAAATTCAGGCGTGAAGTCATCAGGTGCCAGATTTGCTTTTTGTTTTAAATTCATAACGTTTTCTGTTCTCATCATTGTAGTTACCTTTCTCGTGACTCAGTTTGTATTTTCATATCTGCGAGAACTGTGCCAATTTTATGAATAATATTTTTTCTTTTATTATCAGTGGTTTGTAAAATTTTATTGTGCTGTTTTTTCCTGATTTCATGGTCTATCATTTTACACCTAGGTCATTTTTTCTTATGAAAATGGGTAATATTTTCCGTATTCGGTTAAACATTAGTGTTTCTTGATGACAAAGTCTTTTGATAGGCGGTTTTTTGCGGTACAATATGAAGGTGAACGAATATACAAAGAATAAGCGAAGAGAGCTAATGGGTATAAATGCTAAGAAACTGGTGAAATATGCATTTTATGGTGTTGTTTTTTGTGTATTTCATCTGGGTTCCAATCCGGCCCATGCGGTTTTGGATAAGGCTCGTCAGGCAGGATTTGTTCCCCATAAGGCGCTTTATGATGTGGTTTTGGAATCGCGTAAGAACGGTAGCCAGATTTCGAATATTGCCGGACAGATGTTCTATGAGTGGAAACCATCTTGCGATGCGTGGATTTCCAATCATCGGTTTGATGTGACCTATGATTACTCCGAAGGGGCCTCTATGCGCATCACCAGTGATTTTTCGACCTATGAGTCCTTTGATGGCAAGAGTATGAGCTTTACCTCAAAGCGCAAGCGTAATGGCATGGTGTTCGAGGAGTTGCGGGGTAATGCCGGTATAGAAGAGGGGGCAGGTGAGGCTGTGTATTCCATGCCGCCTGATCTGGTGTTTGAATTGCCGGAAGGAACGCTTTTTCCTATGGCCCATACTCTGGATGTGATGGAGAAAATCAAAAATAACAAGAAATTCTATAAGGCTACGATTTTTGATGGTAGTGACGCAGACGGGCCGGTTGATATAAACAGCTTTATTGCCAAGGAATATGATACTTCCGGCATTGCCGAAGGTCTTGAGAAAGGCGGGGAAGCGTTTGTTGAGAATAAGGCGTGGTTTTTGCGTCTGGCGTTTTTCCCGCTCCATGAATATAGCGCGAAAGCCGATTATGAAATGGATCTGGTTTTTCATGAAAATGGTGTGATCAGTGACATGGTTGTGGAGTATGAAGATTTTGCTATTCGCCAGAAATTAGTGGCTATTGAACCTATGGAAGATGTTTGTGGTGAAGAAGAAAACGAATAAGTGTGATTTTATTAAAAAAAACTGCTTGATCGTTGTGTTTATTAACGTTTTGGCAATACCGGACTATTAGGATAGAAAGGCATAAAGGGGCTATATTTAAACGTGCGTGACAATCAACATAAAACCAAAGAAAACATGGGTCTTGACTTGATATGAAGAAAAAAGTGCTCATAGTCGAAGATAATGAGTTGAACATGAAGCTTTTCCACGATTTGCTGGAAGCGCATGACATCGACACTATTCAAACGCGTGACGGGCGCGCGGTTTTGGATATGGCCAGATCAGAAAAGCCTGATCTGATTGTGATGGATATACAATTACCTGAGGTTTCTGGTCTTGATGTGACGAAGGCCCTAAAAGAAGATCCTGAATTAAAGAGCATTCCTGTGATTGCTGTGACGGCCTTTGCTATGAAGGGCGATGAGCAAAAGATCAGAGAAGGGGGCTGTGAGGATTATGTTTCCAAGCCGATTTCCGTTACAAGCTTTATTGGCACGGTGAAAAAACATCTGGGTGAGGAAATGCCAGATGATAATGGTGCTTCTGACAAGCAAACACATAAACAAGACAAGGAGGCAATTTAGTCATGTCTGCACGCGTTCTTGTTGTTGATGATATTTTGCCGAATGTGAAGTTGCTGGAAGCCAAGCTGACCAGTGAGTATTACGAGGTTATTACGGCGACTAGCGGGCAAGAAGCTCTGGAAAAAGTTGAAACGAACAAGCCGGATATTATTTTGCTGGATGTTATGATGCCTGGTATGGATGGTTTTGAGGTGTGTTCACGTATTAAGGAAGATCCGGCAACCTCTCATATTCCTGTGGTGATGGTCACGGCGTTGACCGATACAGAAGATAAAGTACGTGGCCTTGAAGTCGGTGCGGATGATTTTCTGAGTAAGCCGATCAATGATACGGCGCTGATGGCGCGGGTGCGTTCGTTGGTGCGTTTGAAAATGGCGCTGGATGAGTGGCGTTTGCGTGAAAATGCAGCCAATCAGTTCGGTGTTATGTCGGAATCCGGCAATATGATGTCCGAGCCTGTAGAGGCGGCGCGTATTCTTGTGATTGAAGATAAAGAATTTGATCGTGAGAAAATTACACAGACTTTATCCGAGGATTTGAATATCGTCCTGACGGCGGAAAACGGGATCAAAGGGGTCGAGTTAGTTGCCCAGAATGATTTCGATATTATTATGGTGTCGATGAATTTGCAAAATGAGGACGGGCTTAGGCTTTGTTCGCATTTGCGCTCGAATGAGCGTTCTAGAAATCTGCCGATTGTCCTCATTGCCGATGAAATGGATATGCCGCGCGTGGCTCATGGTCTGGAGATGGGGGCACATGATTATATTTTGCGGCCTTTGGATAAAAACGAGTTAATGGCGCGGGTGCGTACGCAAATTCGCCGTAAGCGTTTCCAAGACCGTTTGAAATCAACCTATGAAATCAGCCTGTCTATGGCTTTGACCGATAGTTTGACGGGGCTTTATAATCGCCGTTATCTGGAAGTTCACGTTGAAAAGCTGCTCCAGCAAAATGCACAGAGTAGTAAGGCTATGGCTGTGATTATGATGGATATTGACCATTTCAAAAGTGTCAATGATACGCATGGCCATAATGTCGGTGATGAGGTGCTAAAAATCTTTGCCGAGCGCATGAAGGATAGTTTGCGGAGCTTTGACCTTGTGGCTCGCCTTGGTGGTGAGGAATTTGTAGCTATTTTGCCTGATGTTACGCCTGAGCGCGCTTATATGGTGGCAGAGCGCCTGCGTCGCTCTATCGCGGATGAGCCTATCCCTTGCGCGGTTGAGGGCGGGGTTTTGCCGATTACAACCTCGGTTGGGGGCGCGGTTATTAATAATGGTGGGCATACGATCACAGAAATTCTGGAACGTGCCGATAAGTGTCTGTATGAGGCCAAGCATGGCGGCCGGAATTGCACGGTCTTTGAAAATGTTGGTAAGCTTGACCCGAATATGTATGCTCAATCCGAGCGTCCCAGCTATGATGATGAAGAATATGAACAGGCCGAGAGTGCGGCGTCGTCTGAAGGCGGTGAGAGCCAGCAGGCTAAATTTTAGGTTTTTTTTTATTTCTTTGTTTTTGACAAAAAATCCGCTATCTAGAATAATAGACATAATAATTATAAAACGGGTTTTTGAGTGTCATGGCGGAAGATACCTCCAAATCTTTGACAAGTGTGGCTATTAATACGCTGAGTGATCCAGCGGTCTTGCTGAGCACAGGTGGCTCGGTTTTTATTGCTGTAGATAGTCCGATTGCTGGGGCAATTAATTTAACAACTGTATTTCTTTCAGGATCGGTTCGTGCGGTTAATGAGTTGAAAAAAGAAGGATATGAAATTAATACGCCGGAGGCTTTGGCTTTTTTATTTGAAAGTAAAGGTGGGTCACAGATCACAGCAGGTGGAATCAAAATGGGTGCAGCTCTTGATGCTGCTCGAATTATTGATGTCTCTCAGCCGCAAAGTTTCTTAAATTTTGGGGGGCTGGTAGGTAGTGGTCTTGCCAATCTTTCAAGAGGGTTTTCTTTCAATACCGCAAAGGGCAGTGCTTTGAACAAGACCCTTGATATTACAGGTATTACGGCACCTGCAGTATTTTATTCCTTTGCAAGTCCAGAAGCGCCGGAAGTTTTGATTGCCGGGTATGCGGCTTCCAGTTTGTTGGCAATTGACCGGTCATTACGTGCAGATGCGGATTATATTGTACGCCAGCCAGAGCTTATGATGGCAGGGACATTATTAGCCAGTGCGGCTATGAGTTCGGACCCGAATGTAATATTTGCTAGTGTTCTATGGGGTGCAGGGTATGTATCGCAAGATATGCTCAAGAAACATGGGGGCGTGGTTGAAGGCGTGTTACATTTAGCCGATAAGGTTGAGAACGGCGTAGCCGAGGCTGCTCAATGTTTGAAAAGTTTCGCGCTGGATGCTGCATTATATGCCGTAAATGCCTGTACGGATTTCCAGCAAGTTCCAGACTCTGATTGTCCCGTTGTTGTTACAGAACAAATTGACCAGTTTGAAATGTAAGTGTTTATTTCTCGCCCTTGGCCTTCGGGTAGGCGACCATCTTATAGGTGCCGCCCTGATCCAGATAGGTGACCATAGGGTTTGTGCCTTGCGTTAAGTCGAACGTATAGGAAATCTGGTCGAAGATAATCACCAATTCATTGCCTGACATTTTCCAACGCTGGTTCGGAGCATAACCATATGGGCCGGGTTTGGAAAAGTTAAAGCCCAAGACTCCGTCCTCACGCAGATAGAAATATGTGCCTTTGGCAAGGTTGGGATTATCAGGAAATTCACTGCTAACGGCCTTGATTGTTGCAAATAAATAGCGATATGGCATATCACCGGAATAGGTGGTTTGAGATGTCGATGTGCTGCTATGTACTGTAGCAGTAGGTTCACTTGATATTGCGGCAGATGTACTTACATTGTTTAACATCGGTGGGTGCGGAAAGTTTGTTTCAATTTTTCTGTAGCCTTCTGCGCCTGTTACATCCATACGGGTAATGGTGATGGCGCGCACTTTGGTGGCTTGCGTCGAGAGGTTCGATGCCATGATTGTAAAGTCATAAGGCGTGTCTGCCACCAAGGTTGTCGATCTTTGATGGGGAACGGTTGCATCAGGACCGAACGCGGCAAGGGTATTATAGGAAACACCGGTATCGTCTTGTATTTTTACGTAATGGCCGCCCAAGAGTTTCAGGTTTCTATCGCGATATTTGCTAAGAGCTGTAAATCGGCATATGGCTGTGCGCTCTGGTGTTATCGAGCAGCCTTTGACTTCCATGACAATGCCGTGGAGTTCTGTGGTTTTGGGATTAAATCCCGATAGATTGGGCGTTAGATTATCGACGGTCTGATTTAGCGTTTGTTCAACACAAGCTGTTAAGGGGAGACACAAGAATACAATAAGCCAAACCAAATTCCGCACAATATTTTCCTTATTCATTTTTAACGATGGTGCATAGTTGCATAGGGGCTTTTATGAAACAACGTAAAAATTAAGCTTAGTTAAAAAAACAGGGCGTATTTTATTACTCCTGTAAGAATCCACCGGATTGCATTTTCCAGAGCTTCTTATAAAGACTGTTTTTCTTAGTTAATAATTCATCATGTGTGCCGTCTTCGATGATGCGTCCTTTATCCATGACGATCAGCCGGTCCATTTTATTGATGGTGGATAGGCGGTGGGCGATCGCAATCACAGTTTTACCTTCCATCAGTTCATCAAGTGAATCCTGCAACAGCTTTTCGGATTCGCTATCGAGCGCAGATGTGGCTTCATCCAGTACAAGGATTGGGGCATCTTTCAAGATGGCTCTGGCAATGGCGATGCGTTGACGCTGACCGCCGGAGAGTTTCACGCCGCGTTCGCCGACTTGCGTTTCAAAGCCATCAGGCAGATCATTGATGAATTCGGCGGCATGGGCGCGATTGGCGGCTTCTATTACCTCTTCGTCACTGGCATCAAGGCGGCCATAGCGGATGTTTTCCATCAAGGAATGATTGAACAGTACGATGTCTTGCGGGATCACGGCGATGTGACGCTGGATCGAGGATTGCGTCAGGGTCTTGATGTCATGCCCGTTGATTTTAACCTGACCGTCTTTGGCATCGTAAAAGCGCAAGAGCAGTTTGATCAGGGTTGATTTTCCTGCGCCTGACGGACCGATCAGGCCTATTTTCTCGGATGGTTTGATGTGCAGGGATAGGTCTTGCAAAATGGCGGCATCATCTTGATACTCGAAGCTTACCTTTTCGAGAGATATAGACGGGTTTTGTGCTTCCAGATCTATCGCATCGGAGGCATCTTTGATGGCTGGCTTATGGTTCAAGATTTCGGTCAGGCGTTTAAACCCTTCCCAGTAATCCACCAGCTTGGCGTATAAAATGGCAAAGACTTCGATTTCAAACCATATGGTCACGGTTGTGAAGATGATCGCGGTGAAAGCTGCCACGCTGAGGCTGCCGTAGATGGCATCATAGATCGCAAGGCCAATGATCAGCAATATCCAGAAAAGGGCTAGAGAATCAAGGATAAGCCAGCGCAGTGCTGAGGTTTTAAACAGGGCTGCACGTTTTTCGTGGTTCAGGGTTTCGAAGTGATCGGCATTTCGCAAAACATGGTTTTTCAGGTTGAAAAAACGCACTGTGCTGGTCGAGGTCAGGAATTCATAGACCCCGCCAACGACATCTTCTTGCGTTTTATAGAATAGTTCGTAGCGCCCTTTGAGCCATCCGCCTGTGGCATGGGACAGCCAGATATAGCTGATGATCATGCTGTAAAAGAGCGGGATGTAATACCAGTTAGCGTCCAAAATCATAATCGAGAGGAAGACCGATAGGCCAATAGCCGGAAACTGGATCAGGTGCCAGTGTATATCTTCTAGTAAGGTGAAAGAGGAATCACGCGCTTTGAGCAGGCGCTGGAGTTTTTCGCCCGAAGCGCGGTTTTCATGCCAGCGTTCAGACAGGCTGAGATAGTGGCGGAAGCCATAAAGGGAGATATGTTTGGATATCTTATCCATCACATTTCCGGCTTTGGGTAAGAGGTACAAGATAGAGGCAAAGGCCAGCATACATATTATGCCGTAACCGATCATCCAGAGTACGGCCAGAGACGGGTTATTTGCGATATGGCCGCTCTCGACCCAGCCGACCAGAACACCGAGGAAAAAAGGCTGGGAGCGGAAAAAGCTTTGCCGGATCAGGTTCAGGAATAGGCACCATCCATATTCCCATTTCAGCGGGCTGAGGAAGAACATAAACCATGACAGTGCTGACCCGCCCATCGGGGCAGGGGTTTTATATTTTGGCAATGTTATCTTTGGTTTTTTCATGGCTTTGGTTTCATGACATCTTAAATAGAGGCAACAAAAAAGCGCCTGTTCTGTTTCAGAAAGGCGCTTCGTATCAACGTAGATTTTATAAAATCTAGTTTTTCTTCGATGGCGGCATTTTCTTTTCCACGAACATCACATGCATGCCTTTTTTGTCCGTCTCGGGGTTTACGGCCCAAGGGTCGTATTTCTTTTTCTTGATTTTGTATTCCGCGCGTGTGGAGCGTTTTGCGTAATAGCGGTATCCTGTACCTGCTTCGCTTTCCAAGCGGACTTTAACGTATGTCGATTTTGCCATGGCGTCATTCCTCTATTTATTTTGACGTCGTTATTCGTATTCTTGCGTATTATCTATACGCAGCGTCACTCATGCCTAGTCAAAATCAAGATATGAACGACGCAATAATCTGCGAGAGCGTTTTATGCAGTTTTTCGGCAGGATTGTCAAGCATTACGAATAAAAAGATTATGTCTTCTTCTTCTTTTTATATTTATCGACGTGAGAAAAGCGTTTGTTATTGCTTTTGCCGCCTTTATTTCTGCCGCCGCCACCCCGTTGATCATTCCGTGGAATGCGTGGTTTGACCATGCCGGGGATGTCGGCTGCGCCTTGGCCGGGGGCAAGCTCGAAACTGCATGATCCGGTGAGTTGATCGGCTTCTTTGATGATGACCTGCACAGGTGCCCCGAGGCGGAAGACTTTGCCCTTGCGCCGCCCTATAAGCGCATGCGCCTTTTCATCATGCACATAGAAATCATCACCCAGAGATTTCATCGGGATCAGGCCATCTGCGCCGCTTTCATCCAGAGTAATAAACAGACCGAATCTGGTGACGCTGTTGATCTTGCCGGAAAACTCTGCGCCGATATGGCTGGAGAGATAATTGGCTGTGAAACGATCAACGCTTTTGCGCTCCGCATCCATTGAGGCGCGTTCTGTCTGGGTGATGTGCTCGCAAGCTTCTTTGATGCTGGCTTTTTCGGCTTCATCCATTCCGCCAACGCCCAGACCATAGGCCTTAATCAGGGCGCGGTGGACCAGCAAATCCGCATAGCGACGGATGGGCGAGGTGAAATGTGCATATTTCTCAAGAGCAAGGCCGAAATGACCGATATTCTCGGGTGAATAAATAGCCTGACTTTGGGTGCGTAAAATCACTTGGGAGATTAGCGGGCTGTATGGGTTTTCAGAGGCTTTGCGCAAAAGGCCATTGAGTTGCTTGGGCTTGATGGTTTGTCCCTTGGGCAGGGACAGGTCAAAGCTTTGCAGGAATTCACGCGCAGAGTTTAGCTTGTCAAAAGAAGGGCGATCATGAATACGGTAAACGCATGGTGTTTCGCCGAAATTTTTCTGACCACGATTTTTCTTCTCCAGCGCTGAGGCCGCGGCAACATTGGCCAGAATCATAAATTCTTCGATCAGCTTATGCGCATCGAGCCTAGAGCGCGTGGTGACACCTGTCATATTGCCCTGATCATCAATCAGGATTTGACGTTCGGGGATGTCCAGATCGAGTGCGCCGCGTTTTTCTCTGGCCTGATCAAGGATATGATAGGCCTCATATAATGGCTTGATAACCTTATCCATGAGCGGGCCTGTAGTATCATCCGTATTCCCGTCATAGGCGGCTTGGACTTGTTCATAAGTCAGGCGGGCTGCGGATTTGATCAGGGCGCGCACAAATTTATAGCGCTGGAGCGTGCCATGCTCGTCAATCCATAAATGCACCGCCATAGAGGCGCGGTTTTCCTTCGGGCGCAGAGAGCATAAATCATTCGACAAAGCCTCGGGCAACATAGGTACAACGCGATCAGGGAAATAGGTCGAGTTACCGCGTTTTTTGGCTTCTTTGTCCAGAGCGCTGCCGAAGCGGACATAATAGGACACATCGGCAATTGCTACGATTAGATGAAAGCCGCCATCTTTATCTTTTTCGGCAAAAACCGCATCATCGAAATCGCGCGCATCGCTTCCGTCAATGGTTACGAGCGGGATTTGTCTTAGATCTTCTCTGCCCTTGAGGTCAGGGACCTTCATGCCTTCGGTTTCTTTCAGGACATTTTGCGGGAAGGCTTCGTTTAATCCGGCTTCGTGCAAAGAGATAAGGCTGATGGCTTTGGGGTCGTCCTGCGTGCCAAGTACTTTTGTTATGCGTACTTTTTTACGTTTAAGGCCGCGAGAGGGCAGAAGCTCCGCCGTAACCAGATCACCTTCTTTTGCACCGTTCAGATCACCTGTGGCAATGTCAAAATCATTCTTGGCTTTTTTATGAGTGGGCTGGAGGATGGCTCCCTTTTTTTGCAAGCGCACAAGGCCGATAACCTCGCCGCCTTCATAGCGCGAACCTTGATCGACAAGGCGCATAATACGCGCTTCGTAGATATTTTCTGATGTTCTGGACAGGCGGGCGAGGGCGCGGCTGCCTTCGTGCACGTTGCGGAAATTCTTTTTATCCGGCATGATTTCGATGCGCGGGGGCTCGCCCTGAATTTCTTGATTCCACTCTAAAGGGCGCGCCAGAACATCACCGTCAATATCAATTTCGTAGACTTCAATTACACTAACGGGGGGTAGACCTTCGGGGGTGGTGTAGGTGCCGCCTGCCATTTTGACAATCGCGCCGTCATTTTCCAAGGCTTTCAGAATTTGCTTCAGGGCAACGCGGTTTTCTCCGCCCTTAATGCCAAAGGCGCGGGCAATCTCGCGCTTGGTCAGGGGCGTGGATGAAGATTGAATGAAGTCGAAAACTTTTTGTTTATCCAAGTGGCTCATAGCCCCTATGTAGACTTTATTTATATCCTGGTAAAGCGCTTAGAGCTTCTTTACGCCCATTTTTTCTGTTGCTGGGGACCAAGAAGCTCATTTTTTACTTCAATACAAAAATCTTCTTGTTTTTGGGAAAGTTGATTTTCGCACTTGGCGATTTTCATTATCATGTCGTAGGCGGATTCCCTAAGTTCGTCTGTAAATTTATTAGCGCTATGTTTAAGAAATTTATCCAGTTTTCCAATGATTTTGTGCTCGTCATTCTGCAGTATGAAACTGCAAGAAGATAGTAATTCCACTGCTTGAGAGTTGGAAAGTTCAAATTCGGAAACAAACAGGTTTTTGATCATATCTTTTTGTTCGCGGGTGATTTCGCCTGAGGCTTTTGCCATGGCGTACATCATCAGGGCAGTAGCTTCCATGGGGCTCTGGATGTTATTGACAGGATCACGTGTGTTGAGTTTGCGCCATTTACGGCGGCGGCTCCACGCAAATGGGTTTAGCCAACCAATCCAGTTAAGGTTTACGCCTGAGCGGCTTAGCATGCTCAAATAAAACAGTATCGTTATGATCGAGCCTAATATTCCAAGTATAAAATGCATACTGAATAATCCTGAAAAATTATGATTGTTCTTTATTTATCTGGATTTTGTCATATTTGTCGAGGTATTTTTGTTTTTTTATGAAACAGCTATTGATATATATTACGTATTATATTCAACAATTCCAGCCTCGACGGCATGTCCGGCGACTTGGACTTTGCTCAAGTGACCGTCTGTTTTTTCAAGGCGCACCTCGACGGTTCCGGCCTTGCCAATGGCGATGCCCTGATGTCCGGCGTAGCTGATGTTAGAATCGAACTCTAAAACATTATGATGGGTCAGATACGCGCCTGTCGGGCCATTGGCGTTTCCTGTGACGGGATCTTCGGCAATGCCTATGGCGGGGGCGAACATCCGCCCATATGTCGCCAGAGGCTTAACGCTTTTATCAATCACAAATACGAAATATCCCATGCAGTCAATCTCGTGACTTAGGACGCTTAAGGCCTCAAGGTCAGGGGATAAATTATTAAGGGTTTCTACGGAATTAATGGGAATTATCACTTTGGAGTGTCCGGTTGATACGATCTGGATGGGCAATTCTGGATGGGCTTGATCCGGCACTAAACCCAGAGCCTCTATCAGTTTGTTTTTTTGCGCGCCCTCTATGATGGGTCCGAATTCGGGCTGGCCTTGTGTCATGATGATTTTGCGGTTTTTATCTGTACCCTCAATATCAACGGGTAAGATGCCTGCGCCAGTTTTGGCGGTTACGCGGCAATCTTTCAGGTCCAGTTCTTCGGCGCGCAGGAAATGCGTGGCAATGGTGGCATGGCCGCAAATCGGGACTTCTTTGGTTGGGGTGAAGTAGCGCACATGGATATCATGGCTCTCATCTTCGGGGGGCAAGACAAAGGCGGTTTCCGAATATCCGGCGAAGGCTGCGATATCCTGCATTTGCTCGGCGCTTAAATTAGCAGCGTCCAGAACTACGCCTGCGCGGTTGCCTTGGTCTTTTTCTGTCGTGAAGGCATCAATGATATGAATTGTGGTTGTCATACTTACCTGTTGTATAGACGGGTGCGGAAATTACAAGGTCTATAATTTGTTCAGATAGGGCAGCCTAGAATTTTGTGTAGGCGTTAATCATATAGGTTGTTGAATCGCTTTGCTGGAAATTGTCGCTTTCGCTTTTCTGGACTTCCAGATCAAGCCGAACACTATCGGCGAAGGTATCTGATGCACCAATGGAATAGGTTTTAATGTTGTCATCAAGATGTGGCATCGTATCAAAGCGTTGCTGCATATAGCTAGTCGTGGAGTAGAGGGTTGGGCCTTCTCCACCGCGGAATGTGTAGCTGATTGAGCCGAGCGCCATATCTGCTTCGTGGGAGTCGGCATAAAATTGTGAGGAGCTGAGGTCAATCATTGGCTGGTCAAGTTCGAAATCCCTGTGCGCGGCGGAGACCATAGTTCGCAGATTATCAGAAAATGGCGAGAAGGATGCGCCTGCATAGACTTCACTCATTTGGAAGTAATCATTGTCATTGATTCTGCTGCCTGCAAAAAGATCTGTTCCGGCTTCGCCTTCGAATTTATAGCCGGTTTCAAGGCTATAGGCGGTGCCGTTAATGGTCTTATCGCCGAATTCTAGCTCTTCTGCATTGACTTGTGCGTTGAAATACGGGCCAAATTCATCTGCGTAATTGGCGTGAAGGCCATAGGTTTCGGTTTCTGCTCTTGGCGGTTCAAAGTTTTCTGATGCGACTGAAAATCCGGTTGTCAGGTCGCGTTGTGAAAAACCGTGATCGCGTTCTCTAATGACTTCGAAGAGGTGGCTGGTCAGGATTTCCCGTCCGCCATTAACACCTAAAGACCAATGATCAATATGGTATTGTGTCCCTATAATCAGCTTGTTAAACCCTGTATCTTCATGGTCTTTTCCGGGGATTTTATTGGTAACGCTATAGTAATTGCCATCAAGAAATAGTGATGTGTTTTCCGTTAATCTTCGGCCTGCATCAACCGAGATTTCTGTGCCCCAGTCACCCTCTAATTCAGTATTGTCATCTTTAATCTGACTGTAATACACAGCCATATCACTGGAAATATAGGTGCCAAGAGGGTTTAGCCGTGCCGAAGAGACTACACTTGCTGTGCGGCTGAAAGAATTACTTATATAATCTGGTTGCGTGAGCCAAGACGTCTCTTCTGCTATAATATCGCCCATTTTAAACCCGTTTTATCTTTTCCGTAACAAAGGTTATTTCAGCATGAAAGTACTAAATTTGTCAAACTTTTCATGAATGTTCACCTTCCGTTTCACGTGAAACGGTTATGGAAAATATTGGTCAAAATAGGCTGTGTTTTTTTAAGTATTTTCAGGAATTCTGGTTTTTACAAAGGAGTCGCGGTTTTTGTGGTGGTTATAAATCTTGGCGATATTGTCAAATGTGCTCCAGTCAAAAATATTGCGCTTGTCGAACCATTCCAGACCGCAAATCAAAGAAATTTCAAATAAACCAAAAGGTTTGTCAGTATTTTCCAGTCGTTGATCAAGGTATGACAAGCCGGATTCAATACGCTCTAGAGACCTTTTCATATAGCCTTTTTCCAGATCGGCATTCTGGCTACTCATGATAAAGCGCAGGATACCGGCATCTATTGCGCCGTAAATCGCGGAGATATTATTTTCCTCTTCCCAATCCGGCTTCTTGATCATGTTTTTCGGATTTTTGTTGTCCAGCAGATAGTAGGCAATAATTCTGGAATCCAGAATAGTTTGATTTTCGTCAATCAGAGCCGGGATTTTCATTAAGGGATTGATTTGTTTGACATGTTTAATATCTGCATGTGTCATTTTTGCAAATGGGGGGATCAGTTCCATTTCGTAATCACATTTAATTTCCTCGCACAAAACGCGCACGACACGCACAAAGGGGCTGGTATGTGATCCTAAAATTTTCATGCAGTTTTCTTCTTTTTCGCCGTGGATTTTTTCTTCTTAGCCGCGGTTTTCTTCTTAGGCTTTTTCTTGGTTTTTTCTTTAGATTTTTCTTCCTTCTCGGCTTCTTTTTCGGCCTTCTTAGCGGCTTTGGCGGCATCACGCTCCATTTTCTGGGCGATCAGATCAACGGCGCGGTTCATGCCGATGCTCATGACATCTTCGTCTTTTGGGATGGACGCATATTTACCGTCATGCTGCACGAAGGGGCCAAAGCGGCCGATTCCCGCCTTGATCATCTTGCCTGTCTCTGGGTGCTCGCCTACATCGCGGGGCAGGGAGAGCAGCGATAAAGCCTGTTCTAGCGTAACGTCATGCGCATTTGTGCCTGCTGGCAGGCCTTGGCGCTTAGGTTTGGGCAGGGCTTTTTTCTTGGGCTTTTTAGGCTTTTTCTTACCGGCTTCTTCCGCGGCTTTGGCTTTTTCTTTATAGGCAGCTTCGGCTTCCTTGTTCAGGGTTTCAACCTCGGCAATGGCCTCTGGCGCAGGGTCGATCTGGACATAGGGACCATAAGGGCCGCGGCGAAGCGATACTGTGCGCCCGCTATCAGGGTCTTCACCAAGGATTTTTGGTTCATTGGCCAGAGCGGCGTTTTCATCATCTTGCCCATCGGGCACAATAAGAGGCCGCGTGAATTTACACTCAGGATAATTGGAGCAGCCGATAAAGGCACCGAATTTTCCAAGTTTTAGACCCAAACGCCCTTCGGGCAGGTCTTTATTTTCGGCGCACGCGCTACATTTTCGTAAGTCTTTGATCTCGCCATTTTCATCCGGTTCTTCGGGGAAGAAGTGTGGTCCTAGCTCTGCGTCAAGGTGATTTATCACATCGGTGATGGTGAGTTCCTTAGTGTCATCAACGGCGGATTTGAAGTCTACCCAAAATAGCCTTAGGGCTTCTTTCCATGCAACGTGTCCGGCGGCGATTGCATCAAGCTCTTCTTCTAGATTGGCGGTAAAATCATAATCAACATAGCGCTTGAAAAACTTCGTTAGGAAGGTTGTCACAAGCCGTCCACGATCTTCAGGCACAAAGCGTCGCTTATCCATGGTCACGTAATTTCTATCTCGCAGAACTTGAAGGATAGAGGCATAAGTCGAGGGGCGGCCAATGCCGAGCTCTTCTAAGCGTTTAACCAAAGTGGCCTCGGAATAGCGCGGGGGTGGCTGCGTGAAATGCTGGTTGGGTTTGGTGTTGACAAGTTTCGTGTGATCGCCTTCGCTCATGGGCGGTAAGCGGCGGTCATTTTCATTCGTGTTTTCGTCATCATCATCTGATGTTTCCTGATACAGGGTCAGGAACCCATCAAAGGCCACAACTTGGCCGTTGGCGCGCAAGACTACGTCATCTGTGCCATCCGAGATATCAATCTTCATCTGATCCATCAGGGCATTTTCCATCTGTGAGGCGACGGTACGCTTCCAGATCAGATCATATAAACGCCATTGATCGTTATCCAGTTTGCCGCGCAGAGAATCCGGCGTGCGGTTCAGCTCGGTCGGGCGGATTGCTTCGTGTGCTTCCTGTGCGTTTTTGGCCTTGGACTTATAAAGGCGCGGTGCATCGGGTAGATATTTATCACCGTAATCTTTGGCAATCAGGTTGCGGCATTGATTAACGGCATCTTCGGATAGGGTTGTGCCATCGGTTCTCATATAGGTGATTAAACCTGTGGTCTCGCCGCCGATTGAAATACCTTCATAGAGTTGCTGCGCCAATCTCATCGTACGAGAGGCGGACATGCCCAATTTTCTGGAGGCTTCCATTTGCAAGGTCGAGGTGATAAACGGGGCGTAAGGGCTGCGCTTGACCTGTTTTTTCTCGATCTTTTGAACTGATAGGTTTTTGTTTTCAATGCGGCTGACGGCATGGGTGGCATCGGATTCATTCGGGATATCGAACTTGCCGAGCTTATTGCCTGCCAGATGGGTAAGCTTGGCGATAAAGGGCGCGCCGTCCGGTGTGTGGAGGTGCGCTTCGATGCTCCAATATTCTTGCGGCTTAAAGATTTCGATTTCGGCTTCGCGTTCGCAGATCAGTCTTAGTGCAACTGATTGCACGCGGCCAGCTGAGCGTGAGCCGGGGAGTTTACGCCAAAGCACTGGCGATAAATTAAAGCCCACCAGATAATCCAGAGCGCGGCGGGCCAGATAGGCCTCGATCAAACGTGTATCCAACTCGCGGGATTCTTTGAAGGCTTTTTGCACGGCAGTTTTTGTAATCTCGTTAAAGGTCACGCGGTGAATGTCCTTGCCCTTGAGCAAGTCACCGTCTTTAAGGATTTCCTGAATATGCCATGCAATGGCTTCTCCCTCGCGGTCGGGGTCGGGTGCGAGGTAGATGGCATCGGCAGATTTCACAGCCTTTTTAATCTCGGCGACATTCTTTTTGGCGCGGTCACCTAGCTCCCATTTCATGGCGAAATCATCATCTGGTGCAACCGATCCGTCCTTATTGACCAGATCGCGCACATGACCATAAGAGGCCAGCACAGTATAATCTGATCCTAAATATTTATTGATGGTCTTGGCCTTGGCAGGCGATTCTACAATGACTAGATTATGTGACAATTTACTTCCTTATCCTTCAATTATTACGTTGCCCGTCCAGTTTTGTGTGCGGCGCTCTAACCGTCCCTCTACGGTTTCCCCGTCAAAATTCGTGAGTATTTCGGGTGTTTTAAACTCGTGATCCAACATGGGTGTTTTATTAATCACGGCTTTGGTTTTGTTTTCTAATTCGCATAAAGCAATCATCAGCACGCCGCATGTCTTGCAAATGACAAAGTCAGAGGTTGAATGCCCGAAACGGTAAAAATTAGCAAGGTCTCTGTCCTTAATGATGAATTTGGCTTCGCCTTCGGGGTCGGAAATCCAGCTTGCACCATGTTGCTTGCACAGATCGCATTGGCAGGTGCGCGGCGTAAAGTCCTCTTCGGTTTTCTCCGTATAAAGTTCGACCGACAAGTTGCCGCAATGACAGTGACTTTTTAGTGTATTTGTTGTCATTCTTCCTCATTCTCAACCAATATAACCCGTCCGCCGGCAAGTCGTTTTACACGGCCTGCGAGCTCCAATTCAAGAAAAATCGATTGAAGCTGTGAAGCAGAGACATGACAGCTTCGGATCAATTCGTCAAGTTGTATGGGTGTAAAAGACAAATGCGACAGTACCATTTCCTGTAAATTTTCGCGGGAAATTTCGCTTGTATCATCTTGTTCGGCGGCAGGATTCTGGAAGGAAAAATGATTGATATTATAGGTTTCTGGCTCTCGTAATGTGCCGCCGGAAAAATTCATCAGCCCCTCTAGAACATCATCGGCATTGCGGATTAATGTTGCGCCTTCGCGGATCAAATGGTTTGGCCCTGCGGCTCTAGGATCTAGCGGAGAGCCGGGCATGGCATAGACATCGCGGCCCTGTTCTCCGGCCAGTCTTGCGGTGATAAGCGAGCCGGAGCGCTGTGTGGCTTCGATGACGATCACGCCCTTTGAGATGCCGGAGACGATGCGGTTGCGGCGCGGGAAGCTAGCGGCGAAGGGTTTCTGGCCTAAGGGGCTTTCGGCAAGGATCGCGCCTTTTTCTTTGATCGCATCATAAAGTTTTTGATTTTCTTCTGGATAAACCACGTCGATGCCGCCTGCGACAACGGCGATTGTGCCTGTTTCAAGTGATCCTTGATGGGCGCTAGTGTCGATGCCACGGGCGAGGCCGGAAATGATGATTTGTCCGCGCTTGCCGAGATCAGCGGCTATTTTCTTGGCAAATTTCCGTCCATTGAGCGAAGCATTCCTTGCACCGACAATCGCGATACAGGATTTATTGAGCATTGTGACATCGCCCAGAACGCTTAGGACAGGCGGGGCATCATCAGTTGCGCCAAGGGCGAGGGGGTATTCTTTATCCGCCGCGGTAATAAGCGTACCGCCGAGTTTTTGAAGTGCAGCATATTCCTTTTCGATTTGGCCTTCGGGCGGGGCGATGAGGGGCTTTTTGCGCCCGCCGCGTTTGGACATTTCGGGCAGGGCGGCTAGGGCTTCGGAGGCCGAGCCGAAATGCTCCAGCAATTTATAGAAGGTGATCGGGCCGATATTGTCCGTACGTGAAAGGCACAGCCAAGCAAGGCGCTCTTTTTCTTCCAAAGAAGGTGTGGCGTTACTCTTGGGTTTGAACATTTTCTTCTTTCTTCTTTGTACCAATCTTGGGCTCAGTTCCGGCGAGAAGGCGTTTGATGTTTTCCCTATGCCGCCACCAGACAAGCAGGGTGATCAGAACGCAGATCGCGGCTGGGGCAGAGCCGTAGACAAAAAATGTGACAAGCGGCGCGATGGCAATCGCAATGAGGGCGGATAGGGATGAAATCTTGGTGAGTTTGGCAGTGATGAGCCATGCCGCGCAGGCTGCCAATCCTGCATAAGGCGCAGCCGCCAGCAACGCGCCGAGGGCAGTTGCTACACCCTTTCCGCCCTTGAATTTTAGCCATACGGGGTAGCAATGTCCGAGGATGGCGCAAAAAGCTGTAAACATTGTAATTTGCGGTACTCTTGTTAAATATTCTGGTGAATTTAAACAATGTTTACAATACTCTGGAAAGTTAGCGCAGTAGTCATAATAAGGGGTGATGGGAAGGCTAAAATGATTTTCTTGATGTAACCAAACCAATATTATAAGTGCTATTACGCCTTTAAGGGAATCAAGGGTGAGCGTTGAAATTGCTAATATTTTATTGCCTGTACGAAGAACATTTGTAGTTCCGATATTTCCTGAACCAATTTTTCTTATGTCACCATATCCAAATAACCTAGATAAAATTAGTCCAAATGGTATCGAACCCAGTAAATAGGATAAAAGGAAAATATATCCTGAGCCGAGCAAAAATAATAACAAGCTTTCAATGTATTCTCGGTGACAAATAGGGCCAAAAACTGCTTCTTCCATCCCTCACCCCATCATCAGCATATCCAGCTGTGCTGGACGCATGTTATTCGTCACCCCCGCGAAGGCAGGGGTCTGGTCTTTTATTGCCGGATGCCCGCCTGACGCGGGCATGACGATTAGGGGGCTAGCGGCAAATATCTGCATATAAATCTTTCCAGTGCGGATTTTGTTCTTCGATAAGGCGCATTTTCCATGTCCTGTTCCATTTTTTAAACTGCTTTTTGCGTGTGATGGCGGCTTCGGCAGTCTCATGTTGTTCATAATAAACCAGCATTTTAATGCTGTATTTTTTTGTGAAGCCATCAGCGACTTCGTTTTTATGCTCCCATATTCTTTTGGCTAAATCCGAGGTCATGCCGACATAAAAAGTCGAGTTTTGAGCTTTGGCAAGTATGTAAACATAAAATCCTTTTTCATTCATGTGGTTTTCCGGATGCCCGCCTGACGCGGGCATGACGATTCATCTGTTAGTTCTCCATCAGCATATCCAGCACGGCCATGCGGGTGGGGACGCCATTGGCGACTTGGCGTTTCATCATAGAGCGGGTGGGGTCGTCCATGACCTCGTCCGAGATTTCAACGCCGCGATTGGCAGGGCCGGGATGGAGGATGAATGCATCGGGTTTGGCGTGTTTCAGGCGCTCTGGCGTTAGGCCGTATTTGTTGAAATAGGCGGCATCGTCTGGAATTTCAGAGCGATCCATGCGTTCCTTCTGGATACGTAGCATCATGACGATATCTGCGTCTTTGATGCCATCTTCCAGTGTATCAAAGCATTCAATCCCTTTGGCGGGGAGCTTTTGCGGCATGAGCATTTCAGGGGCAACAAATCTTACATTTGCGCCCATAGTGGTTAGCAATTTTGCATTGGAATTGGCAACGCGGCTATGGGCTACATCCCCGCAGATGGACACGGTTAGACCCTCTAATGTTTCTTTTTCTTGCAAGATGGTTACGGCATCGAGCAAGGCTTGGGTCGGGTGTTCACGCCAGCTATCGCCTGCGTTGATCACGGGGCAGTTTACGCGCTTGGAGACGAAATCCGGCGCGCCATATTCATGGTGGCGGATGACGATGGCATCGGGTTCCATGGCGCTTAGGGTGTCAATGGTATCGCTGAAGGTTTCATCTTTTTTCAGGGAGCTGACTTCCGCGTTCCAGTTTACAACATCCGCGCCGAGGCGCTTGGCGGCGATATCAAAGGAGGTGAGCGTGCGGGTGGAGTTTTCGAAAAACAGGGTGAGGACAATTTTGCCTTCCAGCTTTTTGCGATCCCATTTGCCATCAATCATGGCATCACGGTAATATTTCGCGCGATCCAGAATGTTCTGAATTTGATCTTTTTGCAGCGACTCTATGCTAATTAAATGTTTCATAGATATTAGGAAATGCACGGAAAACGTCTGGCTGTCCAGAGGAAAATTATAAATAGAGCATTTCTGCCATGGTATAAAAACGGATCGCTGCGGCGATCAGGATTCCAATGATAAATCCGGGACCGGCGGGCAGGGATAATTGGCTTAAGGATATGCTCTCGCCTTTCTTCTTTTTTGCAAAAGCGATGGCTAGGCCATGCAGAACGCCTGCAAATGCGCCTAGGGAAATGGCGAGGAAAATATATTCCGTGCCGAGCCAAAAACCGCTGGCGGCGATGAGCTTCACATCGCCAAGGCCGAGTGTGTCCTTTTTGTAATAATGATTGGCGAAATAGCGCACAACGTATAAAAGCAGCCCGCCGAAAAATGCTGCGAGCAGGCAATCGGGCAGGAAGTAGAAATTCTGGAATGCGATTGTATGAAAAATTAGGCCACAAAGACCAAAGGGAAAAACGTATTTATTGGGTAAAATATAATGCTTTAGGTCGATTACAGTTAGTCTGTATAGGAGATATAACGCATAAACTATGAGTATAAAACAGGCGGCAAATGAGATATGGTGAAGCAGCATAAATATGTTATCTTAGGATGATCTTTACACTTATTATGTAGCATATTTTTCTATAATAAAGTTTTTGTGTGGTTCTTGAGGGAAAAAGTTGTTGGGTTATGAACGAATCTAAGAAAATCCTCGTTGTTGAAGATAATGACTTTGTGCGCATGCAAATTGTTAAATTTTTGCAGGATGCAGGCTTTGAGACGGTCGAATCAACTGATGGTTCCGAGGCTTTGACGCAGATTGATAAAACAATTGATTTTGCCATTGTCGATGTGCGTATGGAGCCTGTGAATGGTTTTGATTTTATTCGTACGATCCGTAGTGATGGGCTGAAAACCCCTGTAATTCTTGTGACGGGGGATGATAATCCCGATATTTTAAGTGAATCCTCAAAGTTAAATGTTGCTGCTGTTTTGAAAAAACCGGTCCAGAAAGAGCGGTTGATTAAAACGGTTACACGGACTTTACATGTGGAAAAGTAGGGCTTCTGGTGATATCGTTTTAAAAAACCTGTATCATTTTAAATGCTTATCCGCATAATATTTTTCTAATGAAGTCTATATTCAAGAATACATCGTTATTATTGCTTTTTTTATTTATAGGTTCCTGTGCGCAAGTGGATTTGCCGGGGGCAAGGAATTTGTCTGTGCCGTCGCCAAAGATGGCTTTGCCGCGTCCTGAAGCCGTGAATGAAAAGCCCGATAGTGTTATTTATCTGCCTTTGGGCAGTGATGTTCTTGTGCCTAAAACAGATTTTGGTGATGGCTTGCCGACTGAAGATGTCGGGCCATTTGAGTTGCGCTCCGAGACTGTGGCGGGGGCGTTGCAACTGGTTTTGGCAGATTATGAGCTGCCGATGGCTTTTGAAACTGATGCTGCTTTTACGCGCACTGTGACGATGACGAACCTAAGAGGGCCTATGAACCGCGTGGTTGCAAAAGTATGCGGGCTGGCGGATTTATATTGTGCCTATGATGATGGTTTGCTGGTGGTTAAAGAAACCCAGACTTTTACTGTGACTGTGCCGCCGATTGGCGGGGATACAGATATTCTTGGTAATCTTGCAACGGGTTTGCAGGCGATTACAGGTGTATCTCCGATCACAGAAACGGCCACACGCACGATTATTTATGAAGCGACGAACCGGACGGCAGAGTTAGCGGAGCGCTATTTTCAGCGCATTCGGGCGAGTACGGCTTTGATTGTCTTCGAGGTTTATATCTGGGAGGTCAGTCTTGATTCAGGGAATACAACAGGTATTGATTGGGAAAAAATCGAGACTTTTGGAAAATATACTTCCGGTATTCGTATTGATGGCTCTACGGGTGCGGATTTCAACCCGATCAGTATTGGTTTGCCGACTATAGGCGGGGTTGATTTCGATGCAGGGGATGTCTTGAGATTTATTTCCGAATTTGGTGCGGTGAAAACAATATCGCAGCCTCAGATCACAGTGCTTTCGGGGGCTGAGGCGACGCTAAGGGCGGCTGATACGATTAACTATGTGTCTTCGTTGACGCGTTCGACCGAGGATGGCGAGACGACTGTTTCTACCGAGACCGATTCGGTTGATACGGGCTTTACGCTGACGATTTCCAGTAGCTGGGATAATGCTACTGTTTATGGAACGATTGATATTGATCTTGAGGAGTTTCGTGGTTTCCAAGACTTTGATGCCGATGGCACAGTGTTGCAATTGCCTGAAACAACCGAGCGGGAGCTTTCGACCCAGATTCGTATACGGCCTGGTGATTCACTCCTTATTGCCGGATTGGTGCGGGAAAATGACCAGTTTGGATCTTCCGGTCCCGGGTTTAATTCGCCGCTTATTCCGACTTCACGCAATGTGAATACAGGCAATACGGAGCTTGTATTTTTGCTTAAGCCGCGGGTTATTGTGTATACTCAAGATGAAATGAGGAAGGCTGTCAAGAAAACCGTTCAGCAGGAAGTGCCGCCAGAGATTATTCAATATCCGGTTACAATCGAATCAAACCAGCAATAAAATTACCTGATTATGTAATAAGTTGACCTAATTACTTGGGTTAATATCTTTATTCATATTACTATTTACTATATAATTGTGCATAGGCTGCTTCCACAGCTGCTTCTCATATTGATTATTTTATTGTGTTCTTTACCCTGAGACTCTGGGAAAACTTGCAAGTTAAATTATGCGTCCGCATTTTATTTTTATCATATACGTACTTTGTGCGCTGCTTTCTTTTATGGTTACTTTTGTAGCAGGCAGTTTGCCGTCTTACGCGCAATATCCGGGCTTTGATGCGCCCAGTAATGGTGTGGCTGGAAACGTTGCGGCAGGGCTGGTGCCTGTAGAAGCACAAGTAGATGGCGGTACCGTTCCTATCGGCGCTACGGCGCAGGTCGTGGTCTTATTCAGAAATGCAGGGACCCAGCCTGTAGAAACCGGACAGATTAATCTTTATCCTTCCTCCACGGTCTCAGCCAATGTTTCCTTAAATCAATGTGCAAAAGAACCTTTACCATCCGGTGCGGAATGTGCGATTGCCATTGCTGTAAAGGGTCTACAAGCTGGCCCATGGCGTCTTGAGATGTTGATGTTGCATAGTGGTCGTACGCGTCTAGTGACGGCCACTTTATCGGGCACAGTCGAGGCAAGTGCAGATTCCTCTGATACTTTGAGCAGCGATATTGAGATGATTCCTGATACTCTGGATTTTGGAAATCTTACATCCGGTCAGGCTTTGGTTGAGCCTGTGATTTTGCGCAATATTACATCTCAAAGGATCGAGGTTTCTGATATTGTTATTCGTGCCAATGCGAATTCAGGATTTATACTGGATGAAAATTGCGGGGCGTTAGAGGCGGGCGAGGCTTGCGTGGCGACGGTGACATGGGCGCCACGCAATAAAGGACCGGCAAGCGGTGTTTTGGTTGTCAATCATGACGGACCGACGAAGGTGGCGAGTGTGACTTTATCCGGTGAGTATTTGCCGGAAACTGTCGAACAGGCCGAGTTATTCCCTGAAGCTGTGCCCGGTAAGGGTTTGCTGGTTTCTTCACAGGAGCAATTTGATTTCGGCGATGCCGTTTCTGCCGCTTCGACTATGACAGTTTCTCTGGTAAATACAGGTGATAGTGCTCTGACCCTTAAGGATATCAAGGTTTCCGGTACAAATAGCGGTTTGACGGTGAGTACATCGGGATGTGTGTCAGGCTTGAAACTTGAGCCTATAGAAGCCTGCCCGTTGAGTGTGACATGGTCTCCGACCCGTGTTGGTGATCTTCTGGATGATATTCAGATTTTGCATGATGGTGCTCGCGGGGTTTTGGTTTTGCCTATGCGCGGCACGGCAGAGGGCACAGTCAGTCAGGACAGTAAAACCATTGTTCTAAGTGAAGAAGGGGCTGAAGAGCCAACCCGTATTATTCAAGGCAATGATGTGACTGAAAATACTGAAAAGCCCAAAGTTCATGAGAAAAAGCAACAAACCAATCGCAAGGCCAATGTCGCGAATGCTTCAAGTTCTTTAGATGGTTTGCGTATTACGTCTTTTTCATCCAAAAGAGCAATCGTGAATGGTCCGGGTGGCAGTCGTTTGCTCTTTGATAATGAGCAAGTCATGCTTGGCGGTGTGATATGGGATGTAAAAATCCAGAAAAACGGCATTGAGTTTGCCAATGGCGCAGATAGAGTTTTGCTACTTTTTGACAGATCTTTATCTTCTATTAACCTTAATTCGACACAATCAGCAAGTGTAGCATCGTCTAATAGTGACGATAGCGGCAACTAATATCTGCGTATCTTGTTGATATTTCTATATTTCGATTAAGGTTTTGTAATGGTTGACGACGTTTTCAATGATGGTGGACAGGACGCGCCTGATGGCGTGGATACTGGTGTAACCGATCCAAAAGCCCAAAAACGTTTCCGTACGCGCAATAAAGAAGGGCGGGAACGCTATCTTGATATGGTGCAAAAAGAGCGTGCCTTAATGCTGGAGCAAGGGGTTTCACGCTCTGCCGAGCAATTGCTGGATATGGCAGGGGCGACGCAAAGTTCGGATTTAGAAGAAGAAAGTATTAAAGATCGTGCTACAGGAGACCAGCTTCGTGCTGTCTTGCCTGTGCAAGCATGGTTGCCTTTAAGTATACACCTTATAGGTTTGAAAGACGGTATTTTAAGAATTGCGCCGCTTTATGAGATGAATGACAAGCAAATTGATAGCTTGATCTCGACGACGCGCCGTTCCGGTTTTCATATCGAGAAAATCGAAATTGAGGTTTGGGACAGAAAGGAATTAACAGACACATTGCGCTCTGTGCGGGATTTGTCTGCTGATCGATGCGAAAAGACATTGGCCTTGTGGTTGGGGGATACGGATAATGGTTTGTTATTGAACCAGTTCCAGCGGGATATGCTTGCCGAGGCACTTCAGATGCGTGCATCGGATATTCATTTGGTACAGGATAATAATCCCGAAGCACCAAACTGGATTCAATATCGTATTGATGGTGATTTGATGCCAATGCATTTGCTGCCTGCGGAGGCTATGGCCCGTTTAACAACTCTTTTGAAGCGGGATGCAGGTCTTAACTTCGGGGATAGAACAACACCGAAAGATGGTCGTTTTAGCTTTCAGTGGCAGGGTCGTACGATTGATGTTCGTGTGGCGGCTGGTCCGCAGGCGCAAGATGGCGAGAAATTGACTTTGCGTCTTCTGGACCGTGCGGCGCTGAAAGGTTTCGACGAGCTTTTACGTCGTCATGAAGATGTGGCTGATTACCTTTCCAAGCTGCTTTCACCCGAAATTAAAGGTGGAGGCGGTCTTATCTTGCTTTCTGGTCCGACTGGTTCCGGTAAGACGACAACCATGTATGCGTGTGTGCAAGAAATTGATCGCCGCCGCAAACATGTTTTGACGATTGAAGATCCTATTGAATATGAATTGCGTTATGCGACGCAGTGGCAAGTTAGGCCTGATATGGAAGGCGGTAGTTTTGCCGATCTGATCAGGGCTGCTATGCGTCACGATCCCGATTATATCGTGGTTGGGGAGATGCGGGATGCTGATACGGTTGAAACGGCGCTGCGGGCGGCGGAATCCGGTCATACGGTGATTTCAACAGTTCACGCGGACTCGGCGCTCCAGACATTCGAGCGGATGCGTTCCTTGATGCCGGCCGAGCGTGAGCGGGCTTCTACCTATACGTTGGCCCAGCAAGTGGGGGCTATTTTGAACCAGCGTTTGGTGCGGACGCTCTGTCAGGGTTGCGCGCATAAAACCGAAGTTAAAAACGTTCTAAAAGAAGAAGATATGCATTATCTGGAGATTGGGCCGGATACAATCGTCAGTAAACACAACACAAGTGGCTGTGATTTGTGTAACAGAACAGGGATTGCGGGCCGTACTTTGTTGCTGGATGCGCTTTTAATTACATTAGGTCCGGCGCAGCGTAACCACATTTACGAAGCTTTAATAAGTAATGTGAATAATATAACCAAGGAAGAAGGTGTGGTTGTCCATACACGCCGCGAAGGTCTTGTTGATCTGGTTGTTTCAGGGCTTGTCGATCCTAGGGCGGCCGTTACTTATCTTGAAGAATGACACTGCGTATATTTGCTAATTTTAAGGATTTTATTGATGCAGCAATGGGTTGCAGATATCGCCTATGAAACGACCTCCGGTCCCAAGCGGGTTACGGAGTCTTTCTACTTGCCGACTGTTGATGATGTACGCGCAGCAATCGTAAAAAAAGGCGGATATGCTCTTAAGATCAGGCCGCATTCAAGATCGCCCCTAGAGCGCCTTTTGGCGCGTTCGACTTGGTGGCAGGTCCAGCTTTTACGTGGTATTCAGTTCAGATCAACATCGACATCACCGGGTGTGGCCTTGTGGAAAATTATTCAGGCAGAAACCAACCCAAGACGCCAAAATATCCTTGCCCCTGCTCGGGAAGCTCTGGCGCGGGGGCTGGGCGTGATTGATGCGCTTAAGGCGCT
Source organism: Micavibrio sp. UBA1672 (assembly GCA_002320665.1). Taxonomy (GTDB): domain Bacteria; phylum Pseudomonadota; class Alphaproteobacteria; order Micavibrionales; family Micavibrionaceae; genus UBA1672. The sequence goes on along the minus strand of DCKO01000125.1, from coordinate 5,530 downwards.
GAATATTTTTGATCATGGTACATTGGCTATTCTGGCTGGTAGTGAGCGGGCAAACCGCTTGGCAGAGGGGATTCCGCATGCCATCCAATCTATTACACAAAAGCGTAAAAATACGCGGGCGATTGTCGGGACGATGTCTTGGTTAGGCTTTGACGTGTTTTCGATTGTGACCTCGCTTTGGGCGGGTAAGGATATGGTTTTGGGTTGGTTTCGTGAAAATCCACCATCAGATGCCAAAGAGAAAGAACGCTTCGATTTTGTTGTGAATAATCTTGAATTGACTTGGGATATTCTGATCTGGTCCTCTGTGGCATTCGGGGTTTTTCTGGCGTGGTGTGTTTTTTCCTTTTGGTGGAATAGGGGCAAGAAAGACTGGCCAACCGCTAAAATTGTAAGGAAAATACCACTCATTGGTGCTTATCTGAGAGACTTGGCCTTTGCCGATTCTATGTTAGCGGCGGCGCGGATGCTTCGTGGTAAAGTGCCCATTGATGATACGTTAAAGCAATCAGCCGATGCGTCTTCGGCGCCCGATGTGGCCGCATATTGGGAAGAGGCATCCTATAATCTGGGACGTGGCGTCGGATTAGGGCCAGCCCTTGACCGTGCACCCTTGACGCGAAGCGAACGTCTGGAAATTGCGGGCTTGTCCGATCTTGGCCAAGTTGCTACAGTAATGGAGTCTATTGCCGAGATGCGTTCTGCATCTGCGAAAACAAAGCACAAGTTGATTGTCTGGATTGCATTCTTGCTGACAGGCGTGTTTTTGGCAATAGCATTTGGTAGTGCGATTTACGCGCTGACCGTCATGAATATGAGCATGGACTCCATGATGGGCGGATTGATGCAAGGAGCGCTATAATGATGTCTATGACTGGACGTGGGAATATGGATGAGACTGGTTTAAAGCAAGAGCAGGAACAAAGATCGTCAGGGGCTAAACCTAGTGCGGGTATGGCCGATATGATGGCAGGTGAAACCAAGGAATTCATCGCAGATTTATCGCCATATTTGCCACAAGATCTTATTGGTGGTTCTGTGCCGCATATTCCGGGAAATGAAGATGAAACCGTCTGGAATGCGGCGTCACAGGCTTGCGGTACTGAAAAAGTGCATTATACTTATTCTGTGGAGGGTAAAAAAATATGGTATCTGGCGTGTCCATCTTCGGCTTTTGCCTCAAATCCAAATAGCTGGTGTCCTCTGGCGGCGGCTTTGCCCGGGAAAAGCGAGCATTGGGATAAGGAAACAGTTTATCTTTATGAGCAAGAAGGTATTGCTTCGGCGTTGCGCTGGGATCCTGAAACGCATCGTATGCAAATTTATGTCGGGGCTTCGCGTACGATTTTGCCACGTGTTCAAAGTATGGATGCTAATTTTGTGACGATTAACCCAAGCGTAGCCGACATTGTGCCATGGAAGAATAAGACGCTGCGGACGGAAAAATTATCGCGTGGTATAGTACGCATGCTGATCTTTTCCGGTCTTTTTGTGAATATTCTGGCGGCGTTGATCTTGCTTGTAAATCTCGTTTCTATTGGTTATGTCAAAAGTGATCTATCCGAGATAAAAAAGCAATCTAATCAGGCTGCTTCTGATTTATTGAAGAATGCAGCTAATGTTATGCAGAGTGATACAATCCGCCATATGGTGCGTATTCAAAAATTACTTGATAGTCTGGCTTTATCAAATGGTTATCTGGTGCGCTATGAGGTCCATGGCAGACAAGTCGAATGGGAAGCCATTGTGCCCCAAGCCTTTGCCGATAATGTAACAAAAGCCAATAATGGTTCAAAGGTCATCCGGCGTGAAGAGGGTGATCAGGTCCGTATATTGGGGAAACGGTAAAATGGGTGTGATATTATGAAGATGGATATGAAAAAGTTTCAGAATTTTGATTGGCGGTCACTCAAGCGTTACGCCGACCCTAAGGCTATGGATGATCTAAACCATTTTCTTGAGAAATTACCGCAAAATACGAATAAGATGCTCTTGATTATTGCCGGTATAATATGGGCTGCTGCGGCTGGTTTAGGGCTGTTTACGACGGTGAAGATTCAGGAGTTTTCAGAACTTGCCAGAGAGCGCGAGGAATCGGCTGCGCTTGTGCCGAACGTTCCAGCCGTTAAGGACACACCTGTGGATGCTCAGCAAGTGGTCTCGTTTGTGGAAGAATTGCAAGAAACGTATAAAGGACTTGAAATAAAAGGTAATTCGTCAAATATTGTTATTAGGGCAAAGTCTACGTCCCAATTCGGTGAATTCAGAGAAGCAATAGGCCATGTACAAAATGGGGGCAGTGGCTGGCGCGTTAATGTTGATCGTTTATGCGTTGGAAAAGAATGTAAGCAATATCCGCTTGGTGCTGCTCTGAAAATAAATAGGATTTCGGTGGACTGAGCCTGAATAACATAATAAAAAGACATAAATATTAATATAATGAATGAGTTAAGAATAAAAAGGCAGCCATTATGAAAGATGAACAGGGAAATGTCTTATTTCTGATTTTGATCGCAGTCGCGTTGTTTGCGGCGCTATCTTATGCTGTGACTTCATCAACACGTAATGCCGGAGGTGGGGCAAGCAGCGAAACGACATTGATCGAAAGTGCGCAGATTACACAATACCCAGCATCCATTAATACAGCCATCATGAAAATGATAATTGGGGGCACGGCTATTTCCGAGATACGATTTAACAGACCATCGGAATTTACCGACTTGGATTCAACGTCTTTGGGTGTTTTTCATCCTGCCGGTGGCGGAGCAACCTATGTTCGTGCTCCCGCAAATATAATGGTTTCCGGCTCTGCGGGTGACTGGACATTTAACGGAGAGCTTGAAGTACCGGATATTGGAACGGGTGGCGCTGGCGGTAATGAGCTTATTGCTTTTCTGGCGGGTATTAAATCTTCGATTTGCACGAAGGTTAATGAGAAATACGGCATATCCGGTATTCCTGTTTTGAATGCGGATCGCTCCGCGCAGTATAATGATCGTATGTATGATGACGGGACGACTGATTATACATTGCCAACGGCCGATGTTCCCGATATTGATGATGGTTCCGGTACATTTGATGGTCAGCCCTTCGGGTGCTTCCAAAATGGTGGTGGCGGGGGAGATTATGTCTATTTTCATGTCGTGATTGACAGATAATAGAAAGCAGGACATTGATTTGCTAAAAACAGCACAAAAGCAAGAACAAGGTAGCGCTCTGGTTTATATCCTGATCGCTATTGCGCTTTTGGCCGCTTTGACATTATCTTTTATGGGTTCTTCTAGCCAGCAAACATCCTCACAAAGTGGTTTTCGGACCATGACGATGCTGAATAACCAGATCAGCCTGATTCAGTCAGCTGTGCAGGAATGTAGGATTGTCTATAAAAAGGGTGATACAAGCATCGATATCTCGGGTGGGGGTAGTGATCCGAACGCGCGCCGTAATTATCCAATCAAGCCAAATTCTACACATTATAATACGGCAACCATTGGACCGACTGCCGGAAGACTGGTGAAAGATATACGCTGTCCTGGAAATCCCGGCGGGAATGATGAAAATCACGTGAAGATCTTTGGTTCAACATCGGGGAAATTCTTGCCAGCGCCGCCTGATCTTTTTGATGATTGGGAATATTATAACGGCGAAGATGGCGTATTTTTCTGGACGAAGACGAATAAAAGCGATGCTTTTCTAGCGACAAGTTTGCAAAAGCTGGATGATGAATACGGGGAGTGTGAAACCGATATCGTTGATGCCACTAGCGGCGCTATTAATCTGGATAGTAACGCCGAGACAACATGCACAAACGGGTATACTTGTTTTCGTGTGCGCATTACAACCAAACCTTCGGCGGTGTTTAACGGGGATTCCGATGGTGAGGAAGCTGCTTGTCCGTAATCTGGCAGAACCGGTTTTAAAAACAGCTGTATTGTTGATGTAAAATACTTGACCTTTGTCTCATATGATTCAATCCTAATCCAGTTATGAATCATAAGTAGAAAAAGGATTGAGAATATGTCTGTGAAGCCTGTTACGGATGAAGATTTCGAAAATGAAGTGGTGAGCGCCGATGTGCCTGTTCTGGTGGATTTCTGGGCGGAATGGTGTGGCCCGTGTAAGGCTTTGATGCCGACAATTGAGGAAATCGCCGAGGAAATGGGTGATAAGGTCAAAGTTGTTAAGGTTAATATTGAAGAATCTCCCGAAACACCTACGAAATATGGTTTGCGCGGCGTGCCGACTTTGATGCTGTTCAAAGGCGGGAAGGTCGTTGACACACGTGTTGGCGGTATGCCGAAATCCCAGCTTGCCGATTGGCTTTCTGAAAACACATAAGGAAAGCCATCTTCTATGTCCGCTGTTAAGAAAACTGCCAAAGCGAGCTTACTGCTCTTGAGTGCCTTTGTTTTTATTATCATTGGTGTGACTGTTTATGTCTATGTGAACATGAATGAGTTCCTAAAGCCACTGATTGAGGATGTCGGCAGTAGGGCTTTGGGGGTGGATGTCACGATTGGTGATATTGATGTGGTCATAGAAGAAAAGAAAGTCACGGTCAGTGATATTCGCATTGGTAATCCTCAGGGCTATAAGCGGCCTGAAGCAATCAAGATCAAATCTATTGTGATTGCTGCGGAAAGCTTGGGGAGTGATTTACTCTTATTCGACCGTGTTGAGGTTCATGAAACCAATGTTAATCTGGAGGTCAAGCAGGGCGGCACAAATCTGGGTGATATCAAGAAGAATATCGCCCAAACAACGCCGCAGGAACAGGCCAAGCCCAAGACGGATATGAAAGTGATTATCCGCGATGTTTATGTCCGCAAGGCACAGCTTAATCCGTCTGTGACCCTGATCAATAAGGATCTTGCTTATATTACTGTGCCGGATATTCATGTGCAGGGCGTTGGCGAGAAGGAAAACGGTATTGTTGCGCGTGAGGCCATAGAGCAAGTCTTGGCGGCTGTAATTGTCGAATTAAATGAAGCTGCCAATCATGCAGGTTTCCTTGAGGGGTTATCGCTTGATGCCTTGAATGAGATCGGCGTTAGTACTGTCGAGGTATTCAAGAAAAACCTCAAGAAAGCCTATGATGAGGATGTTAAAGATCTCAAAGAAGGCGTTGGGTCCGGTGTTGAGGCTCTGAAAGGTCTGTTTTCTTCGGAAGAAGAGTGATTACTCCCCCATAGCGCGGCGCATGAAAAATTGCTTTGCAGCGCCAAGACGTGAAACGGCTTTGAGGCCATGACGGCGCAGGAATTTTATGGGCGGAATGTTATTTGAAAATAAATAGACTAGCCCGTCAGTGACCGCAATCATGGCCATATTATCAGGGCGGCGGCGGCGCTGATAGGTTTCCAAGAGATCAGGATCAGCGGGATCAAGTCCTTGTTCGTAGGCGTTTTTCAAAAGATTGCCTAATTCCCCGATATCCCGAAAACCAAGGTTCAAGCCTTGTCCGGCGATCGGGTGAATGCCATGCGCGGCGTCGGCGACCAGAACCATGCGCGGGGCGATATACTCGGCG
>DCKO01000001.1 GCA_002320665.1 Micavibrio sp. UBA1672 | reverse complement strand
CCGCCAGCGTTCGTTCTGAGCCAGGATCAAACTCTTAAGTTTGAATCCATCAAATGCCCAAAAGAATTTGGTTTATTTGAAGTATAAATATCTTCAAAGAATTGCTGTTTGCTTTATTTCGAAACTGTGTTTCCATAGAAACACAGTTTCTGTGCGTCTTGTATCCAAGATACGCTTTAAGCATCAGTTCTTCTTTTTGTTTCATGTATCCAATACATGATTACAAACACTGCTGCCTGCGTATCTCTTCTTTCCTGTTCACGATGTACAAGAATGCGAAAAAGGTTAAACCTTATTTCTGATTTTTGAATGACCTGATATAGAACATATCGTTATATAAAGGTCAACAAAAAACGTCTGTTCGAAGAGCTAAATCTTTTTCTCAAAAGCGTGTCTGCCGTCGAGACGTGAGGGGGGTTATACCCATATCATTTACCCCTGTCAAACAAGTTTTTACATTTTTTTAATTTTTTTTTGTTTTTGGCGATTTCTCTAGTGTTTTCCAGTATTTTTATTTGGCTTGATTATCGTGTTTTGTATTTACAAATAGAAAAATGGTCTAAAAACTTTAATTATCAATGATAGCTATTCATAATAAATTGTTCTGCTCAGAAATAGCTATTCATAAAATCTCTCTTGAAACGCAGTCATAAGCGCTGTACAACTTTACGTTTTTAGAAATCTGGGAGCTCCATGACTTTTGCATTATTGAATATTATAGGCGCTGTTGCCCTTATGCTATGGGGCACAAGAATGGTGAAAAACGGTTTCACCCGTGCCTATGCCACAAATCTGCAAAAGGTCATCGCCCAAAATACCAATAACCGTGTCAAAGCCTTCTTTGCCGGGCTTGGTGTGACGGCCGTCTTGCAAAGCTCTACTGCCACAGCCCTTGTTGTTAGCTCTTTTGCTTCAAAAAATTTAATCGGCACTGCCGCAGGACTTTCTGTAATGATTGGTGCGGATGTTAGCACAACACTCGTGGCACAAGTTTTAACATTTGATTTGTCATGGCTTATTCCAACATTTTTACTAGTTGGCGTAACTATGCATCACTTCTATGAGCATAAAGGCCGCAAAAAGCATTTGGCCAGAGCATTTATAGGCCTTGGCATTATTCTGCTTTCGTTGAGTCTGATCAAGCAAACGGCCCTACCCCTCGGGCAATCGGAAACTTTACCCCTGATTTTAAAGCCTCTTGAGAGCGAGCCATTAATTGCCATCATTTTTGCGGCTCTAATGACATGGCTGCTGCACTCATCTCTGGCAGCCGTTCTTATTATTTCTTCATTTGCTGCTAGCGGGCTGGTCAGCATCCATCTTGGATTACTTCTGGTCCTTGGCGCAAATCTGGGCGGCGCGTTCATAGCATTTTTTATGACCTTCAAGATGGGGCAACGTCCAAAGCGAATTACAGGCGGCAATATGATTATGCGGGCCTCTTCGGTTTTGGTTATGATTCCATTTATTGACGTTTTTGCTGATTTTTTTAGCGATCTTGGCGTTGCTGGCAGTCGTGAAATTGTTCACTTTCACACGTTTTTCAATATTATACTGGCTTTGGCATTCTTGCCTTTCGTTACCGTCGTATCCAAATTATGTCACAATCTGTTTCCTACTTCTGAAGAACCAGAGAATAAGGAACAAAAACCCTTATACCTTGATAGCTCAAGTTTAGAATCACCAACTATTGCGTTGGCGGGCGCAGCTCGTGAAACATTACGCATAGCAGAAATCGTTGAGGAAATGTTTGCGGCATCTATGATGGCCTTGAGAAAAGACGATTTACAGGCACTTAACCGTATTCATAAGCTAGAAAAACAAGTCGATTTGATTCAGCATGAAATAAAAATATTCCTGACACGCTTGAGTGAAGAATCGTTAGATCCAAAAGAATCAGATCGTTTTGTTCAAATCTTAAGCTTTTCAACAAGTCTGGAGCATATTGGTGATGTGATTGATGTGAGCATTAGTGAGCTTATCAAATCCAAAATTGATAATCGAGTTAGATTTTCTCCGGAAGGTTTTCAGGAAATTATTGAGTTCCACCAGATTATTTTGAAAAACATGCAAATTGCGCAAGCTATCTTTATGTCAGAAGATCCAAAACTTGCTCGCGATCTTGTTGAAGGCAAGGCCGCCGTGCGTAAGGCTGCGAGTAAAAGCACCCAAAAACACTTCCAGCGCCTACGTGAAGGCCTGCCTGATGCTATCTCCACCAGTTCCCTGCATACAGACTTAATTCGAGATTATCGCCGCGTGAATTCCTATGTAACAAATGTTGCCTATTCTATTTTGGATACAGCTGAAAAGTTTAAAGACATGCGTAAAGGCTAATCAATAAAGAAAAAACTTTAGGATTCACAAAGGACTGTATTTGCGGTAACATGCTTACGGTTGTATTCACCACCTGCCTATTACAATATTCCAATGTCTTCAAATATTCTTAAAACTGCATTATTTTTGTGCTTTACGGTCACACCTGCCTTGGCTGACAGTTCTGTATATCAGGGTACACCCGCACCATGGCTGGACGAGCAATCAATCAAGATAGAACCAATTCATCTTAAAAATGATGGTTTAAAAGCAGATATAACAGAACAGCAAACCAAAAGAGTAGGTATTGAGCCAGAGGCCTCTGCTATTGAAACCTACTATAATGGCAGGTTGAGCGAACAAGAATTAACACAATTCGGTTACGAGATATTTAATAAACCTGCCCCCTCCTATGATGCGCCTCTTGGCGCTGTTCAGGATAATTATGTTCTTAATATCGGTGATTCTCTGAAAATCGCCTTTACAGGACAGCGCAATGATCAGGATGAATATACAATCAGCCCACAAGGGACTTTGTTTATTCCTGATTTCTCGCCTATTTCCGCCGCTGGGCGTACGATTGCCGAAGTGCGTGAAGAAATAAGCCAGATTTCCGAATCACAGCTTAATCTGCAAGCCTATGTTTCTTTGGCATCTATCGGGCAAATCGGCATTTTGATTGTCGGGGAAGTCGAAAATCCAGGACGGTATAACCTAACAGGATTCCACAGCGCGCTCGATGCTTTGATTATGGCTGGTGGCGTGAAAAAGGATGGGTCATTGCGGAAAATCAAGATTGTGCGTAATGGGCGCAGTTCTAGCCTTGATCTTTATAGCTTGTTTCTGGATGGGCTTAGCATAGAAGATTTTAATTTACGTGATGGTGACCGTATTATTGTCCCCCCCATTGGTCCAACCTTGGCAATTTCGGGCGATGTGAAGCGGCCTGCCATTTACGAGATACGAGAGACCTCTGGCGGGATGCGTGGAAAGCGTGGCAGCGAAACACTTTCTGTTAATAAGGCTTTATCCTTAAGCGGCGGACTGATCTCCAGTGGTAAAAATAACCGCTATATGATGTTGCGGGAGGATGCACGCACGGGACAAGATTTTTCTCAAATGCTGACTGATTTAAATCGAGGCACTTTAACTGATTCCAGCATCCTGATTGTCAATCGATCTCTGTCCAGTAGAGCCGGAGCAATCGAGATTAAAGGTCATAGCAATATGGCTGGACTGCATGATTTATCATACAATTTGAAACTGTCCGATATTCTGGGATCAAAAGAGAACCTTAAGCCGGACACATATCCGCTAATCGGCATCATAGAGCGAAAAGATAAAAAGTACTTTTCAACCCAATTTATATCGTTTCCACTTCGGATCGTATTAGATAAAAAAATAGACTTTGCACTTCAGAGTTCAGATATAGTACACATCTTCTCAAACGCAGATATAAAAAAAGTTTTAAATGCTAAAATAAACGACACAACTAATATTGAAAATGTAAAACTTAGCTACAATATTGACCTCATAAATTTTCTAAAAAACCAGGCTATAAACTTACGTGGTGCTGTTAAAAACCCAGGCAAATATCCGATTTCTAACGGGGTAACACTTGCAGGTCTTCTGGCTGCTTCTGGTGGACTTAGAACCGAGGCAGACCCCCATAATATTGAAGTATCATCCATACAATC
>DCKO01000018.1 GCA_002320665.1 Micavibrio sp. UBA1672 | reverse complement strand
AAAGACCATCAAAAGATGCAAACAAACAGGTGAATTCAAAAGCCATTGTGTTGTTATGGATTGGCACGATCCCGATATGATTCATATGGAGGTCAAAGCCGGACTTAGTGGTCGAAGCCTACCCAATCAGGACTTAAGAAAATATCCTGTCTGTCTTCAAATGCCAACTTACGTAAAAATCGAAGTCGTGAATGATAATGACGATAAGGATGAAGACGAGGAAGAAGAAGGCAAAAAAGGTAAAAGCGGTAGCTCAAGCGGTGGTAAAAAGCCCGCCAAGAAAAAACTGGAGGATATCAAGGAAATTGCAGCCCGTTTTGGTAAGGAAGCCGAAGGTAAAATCCCCTCTGCCGGTAAAATAGTTGAGATGATGGTTATGGGTATGGCTGTGGCCGAAGAAGCCTTTAATAATGTCTTTGGCGAACTGGTAAAACAGATGAAAGCTTCTCATATAGCAGCGACTGAATTACTGGCCAAAGCCAGCGATATTGTCACACGCGTGCAACCGCCCAGCTTTATGAAGCCAAAAGGTGATGAAACAGTTAAATATAATTATGACCGCGAGAAAAATGCCAATATTGGCTTCCGGCCAAAGATGTGACATTCACCTTCACCTTATTCCTATAATCTTCTTGCCCGTTGCTCTGTGCCGTTATAAGGATAGAGCACTAGGAAATAAATACGGGTAAGCGCATGTCCGAAGACGATAATAATCACAAGAATGAAGACAAGGATGATGATAAGAACATCATCCATTTTCCCAGCCTTGAGAAAAGGGCACGTCTGGAGCAAAACAAAAAACAGGAAGGTTCCGAGCAGCGCCGCGAAGACAAAAAACGTCACAAGCTTGAAGAGCAATACCGTGCGCAATATCGTGCCGAGCAAGCCAAACGCCAATCCCAACAGGCACGCGGCTCTTCAGGTGAAAAAGTGCCTTTTTTTAATTGGGAAAATATACCACCAGCCGTGCGCATTCTAACTGGTCTGATTCTGGTCACTCATATTTTGCTATTGGTCTTTGTCAGGCCAGAAAATAATATTTTTCTGACCATGCATCTGGGATTTATGCCGGGTATGTATACAGGCTCTATGGCGTGGAGTAACTTTGCCCTGATCTCCCCGATTACAAGCCTGTTTATACATGATGGCTGGATGCATATTATAACTAATTCATTTATGCTTTTAATTATGGGGTCTTTATTCGAGCGTAATTACGGCGCAAAATATATGGTGGCTCTGTTTTTTGCCAGCGCCTTTTGCGGTCATCTTTTTTACTTCATGTATGACCCTTTTGCCACAACACGAGTTATTGGTGCCTCGGGCGGGATCAGTGGATTATTTGGCGCTGTTATCCTGATGATGGAGCAGCGCAAAGCCTCTATGGGTATGGGCGATAGTCATGGTCCTCTGCCCTTCATCCTGATTTGGATTTGTGTGATTGTTGGTTTGGGAATCATTTTTCCAACTGATTCATGGCAATCCCATTTGGGTGGTTTTTTGGGTGGCACTTTGCTCTATCATCTCTGGCGTATCGGCAAGATTAGATTTTAAGCTATTTTCTTTTTGGCCTCGAGCAAGAAAGAGGATGCATTCCGGCGTTCCAACCAATCATTTGAAACCACAGGGCGCGCTTGGGGGAAATCCCAGATGATTGTATTGAACAAGCCTTGATCTGAAATCGGCATCCAATGATCATAAATCCGGCCTGTTTCGCCGCATAGCCATACGCGTTCACGCGGCGCATCCGCCGCCTTATTCAACCATTCTCGTACAGCCTCATCATTATGTGTCGTGCGGTCTTCGAGCTTGGCCCATAATTTATAAAGCGTTACATTAGGGCGGATTTCTTCTGCGGCGTCCAGATGTTTTCTGGCTTCCCCGAATAAACCTGCTTCGATTAAAACCCGTATCAGGGCTTGTCGCCCTTCAACGCTATCGGGATTTATATCCAGTAGCTTTTCAAACCATCGCACACGGGACATATCCTCATCTCCCTCTTTTGCAACAGGCGCAGCCCTATCCCAAAGCGCTACAAGATCAGGATGCGGGCTTACGCTCCATGCTTTTTTGATCATAGAAATGGCGGCTTTGGTTTTACCGCGATCAAGATACATGCCCGCCAAACGGGTAACCGTTGGGACAAAGCCTGAATCATATTTATATGCCTTTTGCAGCATGCGGAAGAGCACAGTTTCATCTTCCGTTTCTTTCGCTTCATCGGCTTGGGCCAAGATCATTGCCACGCGATCACTATTGGCCTTATTGACCGGAATGATGCCTTGACGCTCAGCGCGATATAGCACTTTAACCGCAGAATCCCAGTTACGGAGACGAATATCAAGATCATAGACCACCTGCAAAACCCAGTCCTGTTTCGGGTGTTTTTTCAGGATTTCATGACCAATCTCACGCGCCCCGTGATAATCCCCACAATCAAGAGCGGCTTGCAATAAACCACGCAAGCCTAGAAACGATCCATCTTTACTTTCAATCAAATTGGCAAATTGTGTAGCGGCATCATGCTCTCGTCCATCCATACGCGCGGCCTGCGCCGAGAGTAATAATGGCAAGGCCTCTTCTTTGCCTAAAAATCGGCTTGCTCGTGAGGCCTGATAGATTGCACTTTTTGTATCGCCCGAGGCTACAGCGCTCAAACCAATTGTCAGGGCCTTCAAGCCCTTATCCTTATCTCTGATATCATTATAGCGCTGAATGTTTTTGGGCATATCCAAAACATATTTTATCAAGCTGAAAATTGTAATGCCCAGAATAATCAGCCCCAGCAAAACCAAGAGGAAGAACCCAACATGGAAGCTTAGCTTATATTCCATCCAGTCAATAGTGATTGTGCCAGGACGCTCAGCGATCCATACAACAACGGCAACAACTATCGAGATTTTAGCCAAGGCCCATAAAGCACGTATCATGAATATATTTTCCTTATAAAATCCAGCGTTATTCTACTGTTTGACGTTGCTAGTGATATGATCATTTCATTAAAATTTAGTAAGTTTTTCCCTTGATGCGGCTGCGCCCTTCCGAGAGCGTTGATGTGCCCCCTAGATAACCACTACCGAGATTCATATTAATTGTGTCTTCTATCAATTTTTTAGCATTTCTGGCGCTGACAAAGCCTTGCGCTTTATCAATCCATCCTGAAAGATTTTTCAATTCTGCAGGTGCCAGATTTGTTTGTAAAAGACTAATTGCACCTTCAACATTGCCTTGGTCAATCTGGTTTTGGGCCTTACTCAATGTGGCTTGTGTTTCAGTACCAGTAATGAGTTCCCCGTCTTTTTCAATCGCCAGCAAATTATTCATGCGCGCGCGCGCCTTATCCATCAAGGATACATCTTCGCCACTTAAGGATGAGGCGACAACATCACCGGCAAGTCCACGAAATTCGTTGGAAAGCGCATTTGACGATAACACACCGTCTTTGGCGTATGGGGCCAGACGCGCCAATGACTCGCGAAGCTCAACATTTTCCTCGGGCACCATATTCATGAGAAGCTGTAAGTCTCCATCGAAGGATTCTTCGTTTCGGGCCAAAGTCGTACGCATTTGGGACATTGCCAGAAGCATAGCAGCCGCTTGCAAATCCTTTTGTGGAACATTCTCGAAAGTTTGTCCTAACGCTGCGCTTTGCTGACGCGCCATATCCAGTAAACCATTGACCTTCTGACCATCCTGCCCTTCAGCTTGGCCAAGAGAGGCAAATACCGCGTTTAAGTCTTGCATGGATTGGCCAATAACTTCTTGACCAACCATTGTTTTGCTCATGCCGTTCAAGCGGTCCATAAGGCCTGAAAGGGATGTTGATTCTGTCATCTCGGAAACGTAAGATTCTAATTGCACAACGCGATCCTGAATGGCTTCGGTATTACCCCCCATCAGATCACCTGATACATCCTGTATGGTTTGAATGGCTGGCGCAGCCGCTTGCTGTGCATTAGCGACTTGTTTCTTTAGATCTTCCAGTTGTTTTGACCAGTCACGCGGCACGAGTCCCTTAAACATGGATTGTTCCTGCTGGACGTTAATCATCTCGCCTTCAAGGGATGTTATACGCTGCCCGTGATTATCGACCTGATCCATCTTGGGCATTAAAATCATCACAACGGCAATCAAGACCACCAAGATTACAGCAAAGGTGACCACGGCGCTTTTTGTTACGGCGCGTTTTTCCGTTTCTATTGCGATTTCAGTGAAATCTTGCTCATTTTCCTGATGATCGGGATTCTTTTGAGCTCTTGTTTTGATTTCAAAATCTGTTGTTTTTACACGAATTTCTTCGCTTTCTTCTTGAGTATCTTCATCAGCCTCGCCTTCGTCCACTTCAACTTGAGCTTCCTCCTCTTGGGTGTCATCTTCACCGGCTTCTATAGTTTCAGATTCTTCGCTTTCTTCTATATCTTCGGCGATATCTTCATTTTCTCCTTTAGAGGCTTCAAGTGTTTTCTCCGGTGCCTCTTGCTCTGTCTGCAGGGCCTCATCTTCTCTTTGCTCTTCGGGGATATCCTGATTGGCCGGCGGGGATAATCCTTCGATCAAATCGGATAGGTCAATATCATGCTCTTGAGCCGAGGATATAATATTATTTTTACGATTAGCCGGAATAACACCGCGCTTTTTCCAGCCCTGAATGGTTGTTACAGCGACATCGATTTTTGATGCCATCGGCCTAATTCCACCGAAACGCTCAATGATTTCTTCTGCATGCTCAAGAGGTTGATTAGCGGATTTTGACATCTTATGCCCCTTAAAAGTTACGAATTACAGTCTTTCCAAGATAAAACCAAACACTACAATGCCTGTTTACACCTCAATATTCAAGCTTTACAGCATATTGAATCAAGGGTTTCAATCATTCCGTCTTCATTTGGTGTACGCGACACGTACACATCGCCCTTATGAATGCCGGATAATGATTTTAGCACGGCATCGCTTATGCATAAAGTTTTTATGCCCTCCAGAGATGATAATGGAATATTATGCTGATCTAACAACTCCAGAAAACTCTGCACGCTGCGCTTGGAAAAGAAAGTGATGATGTCGATTTTTTCACCCTTTAATGCCGTGATTATTTCAGATGGTAAGGTTTCAGCCATTTTGGCATCATAAACAATATGCTCATCTATCTTGATGTTGGGTAATTCCTGTTTAAAATCAAAAGAGATGTTCTCGCCTCTTAGGTACATAAAGCGTTTCAATTTACTCTTTTGGATAGTGGCACATAGCTCTTGGGCGTTTTGCGCCGTTGTATAGATATTCTTAAACCCCAATTCACGTGCTTGTTCTGTTGTTTTTTGCCCCACACAGAATAATGGCACAAAAAAGTCAAAAAATGGCTGATTTTCAATTACTGCAAGCGCATTAATACTCGTCACAATCAACGCCTCAAATCCATCTTTGGGAAGCTCTGCATTAATCGTTTTAATCTCTAAGGATGGTGCGATCAGACATTCAACGCTTGGCATTTGCCCTTCGATGCGTGATTTCAAGCTCAGAGCTTGTGGTAAGGGTCGCGTAATTAAAACCTTGGCTCTTGCGCTCATAATATGCCATCCGGCAATTGAGGTTTAATCTGTTTAGCAACTGCTTTTCCTAGGGATTTCATATCTTCCAGATCACCATAGGAGCTGCGCAATTCCTCTTTGAGGATAAATTTACCATCTTCCGAGGCCACGTACACCCGCAAATAGAGTTCTTCCCCCTCTTTTATGGCATAAACACCGATTGGGGTATGGCATGACCCATCCAATTCACGCAAAACAGCGCGCTCACATTCTACGTTAAAATATGTTTCTGCACAGGAATATTGGCTGAAATAGGACAACTTATCCATATCTTCCCTACGAATTTCAATACCTACAGCGCCTTGCCCCACTGCAGGCAAGAATTCATCTTCTGGTACGATTGATGTAATCTGATCAGCCAGCCCCAGACGATTAAGCCCCGCGCAAGCAAGAAAAGTTGCATCAACTTGTCCAGATTTCATCTTGTCTATACGGGTCTGAACATTGCCACGGAAAGGCACAATTTCCAGATCAGGGCGCATATTTTTTAGAAAAGCTGCGCGGCGGACACTTGATGTGCCAATAACTGCATTTTCAGGGAGTTCGGCAATATTTGATGCTTTTTCCGCCAAGAATGCATCGCGCACATCTTCTCTGGGGAGCATAAAGGGGATTATAAGCCCCTCCGGTTGCTGGGTCTCCATATCTTTCATGGAGTGTACGGCGATATCTATGACGCCCTCCAGCAGGGCTTGTTCGATTTCCTTGGCGAATTGGCCTTTACCGCCATCTTCCTCTCTAAGACGGGTTTCGCCATGCTCGGGTTTCCAGTCGCCGGAGGTTGTGATCTTGATGATTTCAACCTCGATATCCGGCTTTACCCTTAATATGTTATCCCGCACCATATGTGCCTGCACCAGTGCGAGCGGTGAACCTCTGGTTCCTAAACGTATGATTTTGTTTAATTCCGGTTTGACAGTCATGGTCTTCGGTTATACCTATTAGCTATGATTATTCTTGGCATTGAAACCAGTTGCGACGAAACCGCCGCAGCCATCGTTAACGATAAGAGAGAAATACTCTCTAATGTTGTGCTTAGTCAACTCAAAGAACATGAAGTTTTTGGGGGCGTCGTGCCGGAGATCGCCGCGCGCGCGCACATGGAGCACCTGGATAGCATTATCAAGGCTGCAATATCTGATGCGAACCTCACAATAGCAGACCTTGATGGTGTGGCGGCGACCTGCGGGCCAGGCTTGATTGGCGGACTGATGATCGGGATGATGAGCGCCAAAGCCATAGCAGCATCCCAGAATATTCCTTTTTTAGCTGTCAACCACCTTGAGGGGCATCTTTTAACGGCGAGATTAACGGATAATCTGACGTTTCCTTATTTGGTATTGCTCGTTTCAGGTGGGCACACGCAAATTTTGGTGGCCGAGGATGTTGGCATCTACAAGCGCTGGGGCACGACGCTGGACGATGCCGCTGGCGAATGCTTTGATAAATCCGCCAAGCTTATGGGCCTCCCCTATCCGGGCGGCCCGAATTTAGAGAAAATTGCTAAAAACGTTGAGAATCCAATTACTGCATATGATAAATTTTCGCTTCCCAAACCTATGACCCAGCATAAAAACTGCGATTTTTCCTTCTCCGGCCTTAAAACAGCCGTCAGAACCCATGTTGATAACCTGCCCGAAGGTGATTTAGCCCCCAAGGATATTGCTGATCTGGCCTATGTTTTTCAGGACACCGTCGCAGAAGTACTCGCTAATCGCTCTGAGAATGCCATGAAACGTTTTATAGCAGAGTATAAACCTATAAACCCCACACTAGTTGTATGTGGCGGCGTATCTGCAAATCAAACAATTCGGACAAAATTGGATAAATTAGCAACAAGCTATAATTTTGAACTCTGCGCCCCACCATTAAAACTCACCGGAGATAACGGCGCTATGATCGCATGGGCAGGCTTGGAGAATCTGAGATCAGGGAAAACCAGCCCACTGGATTTCAAGGCCAAACCGCGCTGGCCCCTTGACCCACGGGCCGAAGCCCGCCATGGTGCAGGGGTAAAAGCGTGAGGATAAAATGAGTTTAGAACCAAAAATCAGTGTTATTGGCGGCGGGGCGTGGGGCACGGCTCTGGCACAAGTATGCAGCCATGATAACCGAAAAATTACTCTCTGGTGCCGCGAAGGAGGCCTTGCTGCCGAAATAAACGCCATACAGCGCAATAAGACTTATTTGGGCGATATTGCCTTAAACAAGTCTATAAACGCCACCAACGACCTTGAAATTGCCTTACATGCACAAATTTTATTGATGGTAACACCTGCTCAGGCCCTCAGAAGCATTTTAGAGAGTATGAAACCCCATATCAGGCAGGATCACGTTCTGGTTTTATGCTCCAAGGGGATCGAGACATCAACGGAAAAGCTGCTGAGCGATGTTGTCGAGGATATATTACCCGGCATGGCTGTTGCCATTCTTTCAGGCCCCAATTTTGCCAAGGAAATTGCAAAAGGACTTCCTGCTGGTACGACATTGGCCTGTGCGGATGAAAAAACCGGCAAAACCCTACAAAAACTAATTGCCGCGCCTTATTTTAGACCCTATTACAGTGCGGATATTATCGGCGCACAAATTGCGGGGGCTTTCAAGAATGTTATTGCCATTGCTTGTGGCATTGCCCATGGCCTAAACCTTGGTGAAAGTGCCAGAGCAAGCCTTGTAACGCGTGGATTATCCGAAATTAGCCGATTAGGCATTTCGATGGGAGCGAAACCCGAAACGTTTATGGGATTGTGTGGTATTGGCGATTTGATGCTCACCTGCTCTTCCGAACAATCTCGTAACTTCTCATTAGGGTTAGCCCTATCAAAAGGCCAATCCTTAAAATCTCTCATGGAAAAGAAGGGATCGTCACTTTCCGAGGGTGTGCATACTGCCGAGACAGCTATAAGTCTGGCGAGAAAGCATGGCGTGGATATGCCAATTTCACAGGCTGTGAATAATTGCCTGCATGGTGAGCTGTCTATTGACGATATGCTTGAAGATATGTTGAATCGAGAAGTTAAGGATGAAACAGAATTTTAAGGGAACGCCATGAGCGCACAAAGTATTTATAAACCATCAGAAGAAACAGAAACACAAGCCAAGGTTTCAAAAGCGGATTATAAGAGGCTATATCAGCAATCTATCGAAGAGCCCGAGGTTTTCTGGGGCAAGATGGCGGAGCGTCTGGATTGGTACAAAACGCCAACCAAGATCAAGAATACGAGCTTTAAATCGCCTGTTTCGATAAAATGGTATGAAGATGGCGTGTTGAATGCTTGTTATAACTGTGTGGACAGACATTTACCGGAGAAAGCCAATTCTACGGCGCTGATCTTCGAAGGTAATGATCCGAATGAGAGCTTCAAGGTTACCTATGGTGAGTTAAAAAGCCATGTTTGCCAGCTTGCAAACGCCCTGAAAAGCCGCGGTGTAGAAAAAGGTGATCGCGTGATTATCTATATGCCGATGGTGTGCGAGGCGGTTTACGCGATGCTAGCTTGCGCGCGGATCGGGGCGATTCACTCTGTAGTCTTTGGCGGTTTTTCACCTAATGCTCTGAAGGATAGAATTCTGGATTGCGGGGCGAATATTGTTATTACTGCTGATGAGGCCTATCGCGGCGCCAAGACAATTCCACTGAAATCTAATACAGATGAGGCGCTCAAGAGCTGTATTAATGTGCATACGGTTTTGGTGCTCAAGCGCACTGGCGGCGATATTAACTGGAATGAGAAACACGATGTGTGGTGGCACGAGCTTGTTGATATTCAGGAAACAGAAGCGCCTTGCGAGGAAATGAACGCGGAGGATCCGCTCTTTATTCTATACACATCTGGCTCGACAGGTAAGCCCAAAGGCGTACTTCATACGACAGGTGGCTATATGGTTTATGCCAGTTTGACCCATGAGTATGTGTTTGATTATCGTCCGGGTGATGTTTATTGGTGTACGGCGGATGTAGGCTGGATTACGGGGCATAGTTATATTGTCTATGGGCCGCTGGCTAATGCGGCGATCTCTGTGGTTTTTGAAGGCGTGCCGAGCTATCCCGACGCTTCTCGCTTCTGGCTGGTGGTGGATAAGCATAAGGTCAATATATTCTATACCGCGCCGACGGCGATTCGTGCTCTGCTGCGTGAGGGTGATGATTATGTCACCAAGACCAGCCGCAAATCCTTGCGGGTTTTGGGTACAGTGGGTGAGCCTATTAATCTGGAAGCGTGGGAGTGGTATTACAAAACCGTTGGCGAAAGCCGCTGCCCGATCATTGATACGTGGTGGCAAACTGAAACTGGCGGACATGTTATTACACCGCTGGTGAGCTTTGATCTTAAGCCGGGCTGGGCGCAAAAGCCGTTCTTTGGTTGCAAGCTGGCCCTGTTGGATAGTGACGGCAAGGCACTGGAAGGTGATGCGGAAGGAGCGCTGTGCATTGCTGATTCGTGGCCTGGACAAATGCGCGGGGTTTATAACAACCCCGAGCGCTTCGAGCAGACTTATTTCTCTGACTATAAAGGGTATTACTTCACTGGTGATGGGGCGCATCGTGATAAAGACGGTAATTACAGGATCACAGGGCGTATGGATGATGTTTTGAATGTCTCGGGGCATCGTATGGGGACTGCCGAGATTGAAGAGGCGATTAACCAGCATCCGGATATTGCAGAGAGTGCGGTTGTGGGTTTTGCACATGAGATCAAGGGGCAAGGGATTTTTGCTTATGTTACGCCGCGTCAGAGCTGTAATAAATCGGAAAATGACCTGAAACCCGAGATTATCCAATTGGTACGCAAGATTATCGGGCCGATCGCAACGCCTGATATTGTCCTGTTTGCCCCTGCCCTGCCGAAGACGCGTTCGGGCAAGATTATGCGCCGGATTTTGCGTAAAATTGCGGCGAAGGAATTCGAAGAGTTGGGTGATACATCAACATTGGCAGATCCGTCCGTGGTGGTTGAGTTGATCGAGAAACGTAAATCCGGCCTATAGAAAACGGGAGAAATGCAGTTATGAGCGAAGAGTTACCAAAGATAGCCGCCAAAGCATCTGCCTGCGTTGAATTGGAAGAAGGCAAGGATTACTGGTTTTGCACCTGCGGCCTTTCAGCCAACCAGCCCTTTTGTGATGGTGCGCATAAGAAAACAGATTCCGGTCTGAAATCGATGAAGTTTACGGCGGAAAAAACGGGTAAAGCATGGCTGTGCCAGTGTAAGCGCTCCGGCAAGTTGCCGTTTTGTGATGGGACGCATTCTAAAATATAAGCCAAACCACCACTTGAGCCTTTGTTTTTATTCGGTAACTCCATCCATTCGGTTTAATTACCATTCTTTACGGCTCCATTGGTTTGTCTAGTTTGAATGTCAGATTTTTTTTCGTTACCCCCAATCTGTATAGTTCGTTTTGCACTTTTTTTTCTGCGCGGCTCATTTTGTATAGTTCGTTTGGGCGTTTTAAAAAGTACTGGACATATTTTTGGCCAAATAAAAACATTACACTCAGAGTGTAAAATGGTGGGTTTTTCTGTGTGATAAACATAAACATGTGCATATAATAGGATTTTATTCATATTTTGTCAATGATTATTACCGCGAATTAGCACAAATACCCTCGTTTATTTTTACCACAGCGGACACAGACGAAGTCACAGCGCGTTATATAAGAAAATAGACCGTCATCCCCTGAATTGCCGTCAGGTAGTTCTAAGGGAGTCCATTTTATTTTTGGATCGCCCTAAAATCTGTTTCACAGATTCAGGCGATGACGTTTTAGCGCAAACCTGCGCTCGTTTTTGCTGCACATGCTTGCTTTGGTTAGATTTTTTGTCCTGATGTGTTTTACCGGATGCCCGCCGGAGTTTATCCCTGCGAAAGCAGGGGCGGGCATGACAAGAAGAGCCATGCCAGCAACTACAGCCCCTGTGATTTCAGATAATCTATCGCGTGGGATTCGTCCTTCAGGTACCCCTCCCAGAAGGCCAGAGATTTGACCATAATTTCCTCTTCATGGATTTCACGGTTGGGATTCACACCGAGCTTACCGCGCGTGCCGTTATAGACCATATGATCACCATCTTGCAGGATATGCAGATATTTTTCTGGATGGCCGCTATGTTCGTGTATCACTAGGCGGTATGTGTAGTCATAGCCATCAAGGGGCGAATCATCATCCGTGCCTGTCATATGCAACAAAGGAATAGAGATCGGGCCGTACACAAGCTCCGGTTTTTCATCCGTAATATGACCTATCGGTACGGGGCTGTAGAGTATTCCGGCCCTGATTCGCTTATCACGCATATCTTTTAATTCTTTGCTGTGATCGGGAAATTTCATCCCCGCCATGACTTGTGTGGTCATCGCGCCAAAGGAATGACCGGACATGCCGATGTTCCCCATATCCATGATCTGCCCGACATCAGGGTTTTCCTGCGCCCAGTGCTCTAGTTGATCCAGAGCAAAAGGCACGTCATACATACGGTTTAGTGTGGTCTCACGGCTGATTTTTGCTTTGCGCAGTATATCCCAAGGATGCCCTTCTTTGCCCTCCCACAGGCTGCTATCTGTGCCGAGATGGGTTAAATGGACAATCACATAGCCATGCGAGGCCACATAGCGCGATATAAAGGACGCGCCGTCACGATTGCCGCCAAAGCCATGCGACCAGATGATAACCGGTGCTTTGATAGCTTGGTCATAATCTGATGGGTAATAGATTTTATAAGGAACTGGCCGACTATCACGGCTTTCATCGATAAACTCACCCCGTTTCAGGAGAACCTTATACGGATCTCGGTTTAGCGCAGCTTCGGGTGTCCAAATCATGTCGAGAAACTATTATTTCTTACGGAAATTATCGAGTGATATAACTTCGCCAGTTTTATCATCACCACTTTTTGATCTGCCGCCACCATCATCATCTGGCCCGTCATCATCTTCAAGCTCATTCAGGAGCGCTTCCTCTTCTGACATTTCCTCTTCCAAGGGCTGGAATTGCAGGGCGAAGTTCACAGAAGGATCGGCAAAGATGCTGATTGCAGATAAAGGAATAACAAGGTTTTCCGGCACGTTATTAAAGGATAGCGTAACTTCCAGACACTCATTTTTGATCGCCAGATCGGAAAACTGATATTGCAGGACAATGGTCATCTCGCCCGGATAACGCTCGCGCAGGTAATCAGGTATTTTTACGCCCGGATATTCGGTAATAAAAGTGATATAGAAATGGTGATCGCCTAAAAGGCCATGCTCCATAACCTCTTCAACAGCACGTTTGACCACACCTCTCAGGGCGGCCTCTACCATTTTGTCATATCTTAGAAACTCGTCTTCATTCATCATAGATTACTTTTCGCAAATATATGGTCCTGAAATCAAGAACCGAAAGAGCTTTTTTAACATTTATACCTTCAAAAAATATTAACAGCTTAAATCTTTTTTGTCAGAGGCTTTGATGCCTGCATTTCACGCCAATGGTCGGAGTTGGCGACATGTTGGATAAAAAGCGGTAAAATCAGCACCAGATAAGCCAGCAGAACCGGCCATAATACATTATGAAGCTTAACATTTTCGAGATGAGAAGATACCTTTTCCTGCTTCTTGAAATAGAGATAGAAGATCAAAATCGGAGCATTCCACATCATACCAGTGATAAAAGGGGCTAAAATTCCTAAATCCTGAGATGGATTCGGACCTGTCACTATGTAGAGTAATGCCCCCAATGACCAGCCAAAGGCCAGTGTTACGCCCCAAGCACCGAGGCAAAACAAAACTAACAGGGCTGAATTTTTAATACTTTTCCAGATACCTTTGAATATTGACGTCTTTGTCTTGTGTCCATAAATGATATACGCGCATAAAATCAGTGCAAGAACCAAGACTTCGCCTATAACCGTTATATCTCCATACCCGCTTAATGAGTCATAAACGGTAACAAAAGCCGAAAAAGCCATAATCACTGTCAGATTCAGGATTTGTGCGTACCAGATAAAGAACCCTAAGGACTTTACATCCGAACTATCTTTGGTAATACCTGCGATCACAACCCAGCCCAAAGCGGCAACAATAAAAGTCATGGCGCTCATGGCACAAAAAATCATGAGGAGTGGCGGCGTGTGATAAATATCTATCATAAAACGGTTTTAGCAAAACTGAAGTGGTTTTTCCAGACATAATAATGCCGGTGTTCTGTTGCTAGGTACCGGCGAACCCCACTTAATCAAGGTTAATTAACTAAGAATCTTATGTAGCGTCGCTACTACCCGTAATTAGGCAGCGATACGACCTTCACCTTCAACAACAGAGTTGTCGTTAGCGGCTACGAACGCAAAGTTATCGTTTGCATTTATGATTTTAGCCCGATAACGGCGGATACAATGCCGGACACCACTAAAGTACCTTTACTGCGCATGTCGATCCTGTTTCGGCCCCGCCGCCTGAGACAAGTTTTATCTCTTTCCTATCTCAAGTGGTGGAGCCGCCGGGTACCGCCCCCGGGTCCATAACGTTTATTCCGCACCAGCGTTTAGTGTCATAGTTGGCTAGGCCAACACCATGATTATAGGGTATTTTTTAGAAATTTCAAAGATTCTTGTCAGAAAATAAAATGTCTATTCTTCTTCGGCTATTTTACCGGACCAGCTTTCTATCTTTACGCCATGTTCGTTATTGGCATTTGCTACACGTCCGATTTGCATGTTAATGATGACTTCCTTATTGATCACACGCTCGGCACTACCATTTTTATACTCGGTCATTGCTACCGGAACAAAAGTCATCATAACTTTGGCACGGTATAACCACCTATACCGTCCACCAATAGCCTTTTCATTCAACAATACCGGTACATCCTTCACAATACCGCGTACGTCATATGCCCCTGATTTCAGGGTCTGAACGATTTTGTTGTCTTGTAAAAACTTCACGTATTCTTCCAAACCTTTTTTATCGAAAGACTTTGCTTTTTGGGCATATTGATCTTTATAATTTTCTGCATCATAGGTCATAGCAATGGATATCTCTGCCTCTACCCATTTTGCAATTTCCGAGTTTAACCTATGGCGAATATGCAAAGGTGACGTATTTCCAGCCATTTTTTCTTCGAGAGATGGCCCATCCATAATCGCATCAGGATCAGCAAATGGCGCACGGCCATCATCTGTGGGCTTTGTTTTATCTTCTCTGGCCATCGGAAAAAGGAAGTCCCACCAATTATCAGCATGAGCATAACTTAGAGGTGTTGCCACAAATATTAAACCTGTAAGACCACCAAGAAATAATGTTTTGAGTTTCATGCCTGAATAATCCTTAAACTATAAAAAATAAGTTCCCAAGAAAAAGATGCCATATGTCTTATGCTCTTTCCACTAATAATGCTAATAAACCCGAATATTATTGAAAATAACTTAATACAGCCGCAAAAAGTTCATTTTGTTTGCCCTGTTCAGCAAAACGATGATCTGCCCCCGCTATGCGTTTGAGTTCGAAGGCGCCAGCAAAGGCCTCTTTGTAGTTCTCCGGCGCGGTATGAGGGCTGGCGAGAAAAATACTTTGCTCGGGGATGACCATCTGCACAGGGGTTTCAAAGCTTTGCGCGAGTTCCAGACATTTTGCATCGGGATAATCGGCTATTTCTTTGACCATTTCTTCGCCAATTACAAACACAGCACCATAATCCATCTGGTATTGTTTATATTCCGGCATATAGGTCAGAAACTTGCCGCTTTCCCAAAAATGCGTCACATCAAAAGCCGGATCCCATAAGCTTACCGCCTTTACGCCTTGCGGGTTTAGCATTAACACAGACAAAGCGCCAAGGCTGTGCGCCGTTATATAAATTTCACTGTACGTCTTTTTAAAATGATCCAGAACTGCTTCAAGGTCACTGACATGCGTACTCAGTGTTGATTCGGCCATATTCCGTGAGTCCGGCACACGTACATACAAGCTTATCCGGCAGTGATCAAAGCCTTGATCGGCAAAATAGTCAGCCGACATTACTTCTAACATGTGATCCATATTATGGGTCATACCATGTATATGAATGATCAACTTGCTTGAGCCAGTTTCCCTGATCCGGCCATAAATGCCATTTTTATCTTTGCCTTCAATGCGGGTAATTTTTTCACTCATAGCACTCTCTGAACGGTATCTTTTTCTGTTAAACTTATTTATAACATCCTTACCCCTAATCATGAACAGCAAATAGGCATTTGCAGCAATGGAAGACCGGAATACTCTAGGACAGAGAATCAAGCGCTACGGACAGGTTTCCGGTACAATGGCCGGCCTTGCCAGCAAGTTACTGGGCGAACGTTATCTCGGGATAAAGATCGAACGTGAAGAACATGCAGAAAAGCTGGTTCAGGCTCTAGGCAACCTCAAGGGGCCACTTATGAAAGTCGGACAGATTTTATCCACCATCCCCGAAGCCCTTCCGGCCGAATATTCTAATAAATTTCAAGAACTTCAGTCCAATGCGCCGCCTATGGGTTGGCCATTTGTACGCCGCCGTATGAAGACAGAACTTGGTATGGACTGGCAGAGTAAATTCAAATCTTTCGAGCAAGATGCCGCCGCTGCTGCCAGCCTTGGTCAAGTGCACAAAGCTATCTCACTGGATGGACAGAATCTGGCTTGTAAACTTCAATATCCAGACATGCAATCTGCTATAGATGCCGATTTGAAACAGCTTCGTATTATTTTTTCAATCTATGAGAAATATGATCAAGCCATCAAAACCGGACAAATCTATACAGAGCTTGCCGAAAGGCTTAAGGAAGAACTTGATTATGAATTAGAAGCCAAATACTGCAAACTTTATTCCTATATGCTCAGAAATGAGGATCATGTCCATGTGCCCGAAGTTGTTGATGAGCTTTCAACGTCTCGCCTGCTGACCTCGACATGGCTGGAGGGCGGTAGAATTCTCGGCTATAAGGACAGTGATCCTGAAATTCGCAATCAGATTGCCATGAATATGTTCAAGGCGTGGTATGTACCACTTTACAATTACGGGATTATTCATGGCGACCCGCATTTGGGCAATTACACGGTGCGGGAAAATCTGGATATAAATCTACTGGATTTTGGATGTGTACGCATCTTCCCTGCGCGCTTTATTGGCGGTGTTATTGATTTATATCATGCGTTGCTAAACGGCGATAATGAACTGGCCGTCCATGCTTATGAAACATGGGGCTTTAATGGTTTAAGTAAAGAGCAAGTCGAAACTCTTAATATTTGGGCGAATTTCCTGTACTCCCCTATTCTGGAAGATAAAATTCGTCCTATTGGCGAGGTTACAAATGGTATTTACGGGCGTGAAACAGCAGAAAAAGTTCATAAAAAACTCCGTGAAGTTGGCGGCGTACAGGTGCCGCGTGAATTTGTCTTTATGGATCGTGCTGCTCTTGGGCTAGGTTCGGTGTTTTTACACCTGAAGGCTGAAATCAACTGGTATAAGGTCTTCAATGAAATGATTGAGGGCTTTAATGTTGAAAAACTGGAGAGCACTCAGAAACAAGCCTTGGAAAAACACAGGCTTCAAATATCCGAATAGACCGGAATCATGTAAAAATCACATCTTGTGCGTGCATTCCAAGTAAAGACTCACATATCCCCAAGAAAAACTTACGTTTTTTTACTTTTTGGTAAGGTTTTATCAACTTTTAGGCATCATACTTATGAGTGGGAAATTATGTGTACTGCACATGGGGAAGATACTTGCGTACATGTTGAGTTGAGAAAAATCAGGACGATTTTTAAGGTTTTAAGGTCAGGAAAACATGCCAAGATTTAAAAGAAGTAAATTTCTTTTAAGTGAAAGAGGAAATATCTTTTTTGCCATATTTGGTGCTATTGCACTGGTCGGGATTGTCGGCACGGCGGTCGTGACCACTATGCGCGGCCCCCTTAGCACTATGGTCGAAGTCCAAAACCGCACTCAAGCCGAAAGTGAAATGGCGATTGCTTCCCGCCTTGCCCTATTAGAAGCCACAGAACTTGCTGCCGATGGCGATTGTGATAGTGACGGTTTCGTGGAGCCCCTTGAATGGACCGATGCGGCTGGTAATGGTCCAACCGGCGGTGGTTTCCTGCCCTCCGAAGTATCTTCCTCACGACTTGACCCGTGGGGTATAGAATACGGGTATTGTGCATGGGATGCGGGTAATGTTATTGATGCGATTGCCTGTGATACGAATTCCGATTCAAATTATTATCGTCTTGATGGTAATGGCGACGCCAATGATGAAACCTACACCATTATCGCCGTCATTTCTGCGGGTCCTGACCAGACTTTCCAGACGACCTGTACCGGCGGCGCGTCACCTGACATTGTCTCTGGTGGCGACGACATTGTTACAGAGTATACTTATCAAGGCGCTGTCACTGCGACAAACGGCCTGTGGAACATCAAGAGCGGCGACCCCACAACAGCTCAAATTTCCAAAAACCTCGAGGTTTCCGGTGGTGCAACATTTACAGATGGTATTGATCTGACAGGCAGTGCTTCTGCCCTTCAACTCGGTGCCGCCTCCATGCTTTTCCCGAATGAAACAACTCTTCCCACTTGTAATGGCGCGAATGACGGCCTTATTCGTATTAATACAACAACGACACCAGATACGTTAGAGGTTTGTGACAATGCCTTTGGCGGATGGGTTTCCGTGGGCGGTGCCGGTATTTGGACGAATGGTGCTGGTGATGACATATATTATAATGCGGGAACGCCACAAGTCGGTATCGGAACAACAACCCCCGATGATACACTGGATATTGTCGGTACATTAGATACGAGCGGCGCTGTAACATTCGGCTCGACATTGGATGTGACAGGCGCGGCTACTCTGGGGTCAACGCTTGATGTCACAGGTGATACAGCGCTGGCGGATACAAGTGTTGCCGATTTGAACGCCACTGGCGCTGTGGATTTTGATTCGACACTTAATGTTGATGGTTTGACAACGGTTGCGAATGTTCAAGCATCCGGCAGTTACTTAAGTGGTACAGGTAATATTTCGACAGTTTCAGGAACGGTTAGCGGAAACACCATTGCCGGTAATACTGGTCAGTTTACGAATCTAGAGGTTTCAGGCACTTCAGACCTTCAGGGCACTGTATCAGATAGCACAGGTGACCTAACCCTTGGTGATAATGTTGTTATAACGGGTACAACCGATGCGCAAGGCTCGATATCCAGCTCTGGCGGCAATGTAACCATAAGCGACTCCCTTGATGTTACAGGCAGCGCCGATGTTACTGGTGCTATTACAGCGGCTAGCGGTAATATTGGCGGGACTTTAGAGGCTGATGATTACACATATAATGGTAATGACTTTACTCCTGCGACATGTTCATCAGGTAATTTTAACCGCTGGAGTGGTACACAATGGGTTTGTGAGAATGATACATCAGGTTCGGGCACTGGCGGGATTAATGCCGGTGTTTTTGAGGTTGATGAAACACCCGATCCAGATGTGGTGCGTATGAAAAGCTCGGTTGGCACGGGTTATGCCGATGTGGATTTTGTGTTTGGCTCCCCGCAACTTGATGATGATGGTACGAATGACAGCCGGATGTTCTTTGATAAATCGAAATCTGCCTTTCGGGCAGGTTTGGTTGATTCAACACAATGGGATGATGCGAATATTGCGATAAACAGCGCAGCCTTTGGTTATAATACGACAGCAAGTGGCAACTATAGTGTCGCATTTGGTGAGAACACCACAGCATCGGGCACACATAGTATTGTTTATGGAAGAAATACTAGTGTAACAGGCAATGCCGCTATGGCTATGGGTTTTCAGAACACGGCTAGTGGTGATGGCAGTGTTGTCATGGGGCGTATTAATGTTGCAAGCGGTCTGGTGAGTACCGCTATGGGTGAAGAAGTTCGAGCAACGGGTTCTCATACTGTTGCTATGGGCCTGAATTCAGCAGATCAAACCACTGATCCAATTGTCTCTGGTGACCGCTCGATCGGGATTTTTATGGATGGTGGTGTTGCGGATGCGACTAGTGGCGTCAATATTACAGATACGGATACTATGGCGCTTATAGGTGGGAAATTCCTGATTGATGATGATGGAACGGCCGGGTCGCAGGGCTGTATCCGCTATAATAACGGGACTAGCACTCTCCAATTCTCGCATGATTGCTCAAGCTTTTCAGATATGGGGACAGCTTCCGGAACGAATGCCGGTATATTTGAACTAAATGGCACTGTCGTTCGTATGAAAGCTGCCGCTACAAGTGATGGCGATTGGGCAGACGATGACTTTGTTTTTGGTTCCCCGAATTTATCGGGCAGTGGCGACCCGAATTACTACACACGATTTTTCTTTGATAAATCTCTTTCGGCCTTCCGTGCCGGATATTCCGGCGGTGGCACGTGGGACCCTGCAACCAATGTCGGAGAATATAGTTTCGCCGTCGGTGGAGATACAACAGCAAGCGGCCAATACAGTACAGCTCTAGGCGGTCAAACTCAGGCTCTAGGAGATTACTCCTTCGCTGCAGGTTCCGGATCGATCGCAAGCGGTACGGGGTCATCCGCTATCGGCGGTCATGCCACAGGCTGGAACAGCAAATCTTACGGAATAGGTACCATAGCAACCGCCGATCTGGCTCTCGCGATTGGTTCTGCCATAACCGCAGGTGATGGTTTATACACCGCCGGCGATCCCGCGCAAGGCAGTGCTTCCAGCGATGTCGGGGAAGGCTCTTTTGCCTTCGGACTGGCCACGCTGGCCGATATTACGCCTTATATTGCAGATCCTACACAATTCCCACGGGTCACAGGTGATCGCTCTTTCCTGATCTCCATGGGGGCGCAAACCAATTATGATTTATCTACGGATAACCGTATGGCACTGGTCGGTGGGGATTTCCTGATTGATGATGATGGCACAGCCGGATCGCAGGGTTGTATTCGTTATGTTGAAGGCTCCGGTTTGGAGTTTTCAGATGATTGTACAACTTTTGGTACATTTTCCAGTCTGGGTGGAAATGGCGATACGCTGATTGATGCCGATAGTGATACACAAATTCAGGTCGAGGAAGGCGCGGATGATGATACGATCCGTTTTGACACGGCCGGCACAGAGCGCGCGGTTATTTTGCCCACTGGCGAGGTTGGTATTGGTACAGCGTCTCCAAACACCAATCTTGAAATTCTAACAGCTAACAACGCAACAGATACTGTTTTACGTTTAGTATCAGGTGTAGATAGTGGCAGTACAGCCAGATCAGAAATTCAGTTATTAGAAGGTAATAGCGGTGCATATGATCGTGGCGTCAACATATATTATGATGGCTCTGCCGGAGATCACTTGGGACTTGAAGTCATAAATAGTGGCGGCGCAACTGAAGCCCTTCGAATAGTTCGTACCAGTGGTAATATGGGACTTGGTGATTTTTCTTCTGATGCCGTAGAGAGCAAGCTCCACATCCAATCAGGCGATATTCGTCTTGATGGCGGTGCGGGGAATGCGGCTGGTTGTTTGCGCTTTAATGATACAAGCGATCAACTTGAATTCTCCCATGATTGTTCGACCTACTCCACAATGGGCAGTGTTGCTGCGGGTGCGCTCGATATTGATGATCTGGGTGACGCCTATACAGATTATGTTACTGATAATAATCTTTTCCTTGGTCAAGGTGCGGGCGCCAGCATAGCAGCAGGTGGCGAAAGCAATATCTTTATTGGAGAAGCCGTAGGTGGTGCCAATACGATTGGCGATCGGAATATCGCTATAGGCTTGGATGCATTATCAACCAATGTTGCAAAACATGGTAATATTGCCATTGGTACAGCTGCTCTTCGCTATGCAAATGATGATGGTACAGCAGCCAACGGGCATAATATTGCAATTGGACATAATGCCCTTAGAGGCAGCACAACGGCTGCAAATAATACAGGCACGGAAAATACTGCTATTGGCGCTTATACTCTGACTGAAAACACCTCCGGGGCGTTTAATACAGCCTTAGGATATTCAGCGCTTAATTCTAACGCAGCGCTAAGCTACAATACTGCTATTGGTGCTTATGCTTTACGTTATGCCAATAATACGGCAACGAATACTGTCGCAGAATACGGTAATACTGCTATTGGATACAGGGCCATGGAAGGTAGTTCTACGCCTGCGAATAATACGGGTGGGCAAAACACTGCTATTGGATTATCTGCCCTAGCCAGTAAAACCTCTGGGAACTTGAATGTTGCTTTAGGCTCAGCAAGTGCTGCAAATCTGACATCAGGTAGTAATAATGTCACTTTGGGCGCATTATCTGGTGGTGATATTACTTCGGGCTCATCTAATATTATGATTGGATATGATGCAGAGCCTGTTGATGGGACGGCTGACAATCAGCTTAATATCGGTAACCTCATCTATGGTGATCTGGCGAATGAGGACTTCATTGTCGGGTCATGGCAATTGGATGACACAGGCAATGGCACAGAAGATAACCGCATGTACTTCGACAAATCCAAAGGGGCTTTCCGCGCTGGCTCAACAAATAACGATGATTGGGATGTTGTAAATACGGGTGATTACAGTGCTGCCTTTGGTTATAATGCTACATCCTCCGGCAATTCCAGCTTTGCTGCGGGACAAGCAGTTAACGCGACATCTGGTCAGAGTGTGGCCTTTGGTTATCAGACAACAGCTTCGGGGCAACGATCTTTTGCTATGGGTGAAAACGTAACCGTTTCAGGCTCACGTTCTGTTGGTTTCGGTTTGAGCAATGCCTCTGGCGTAAACCCTACAGTTTCTGCTGGTGGTTCATTTGCTATATTTATGGGCGATCAGTCGGGTTATGACCTAAGCACTGTGAACCGCATGGCGCTGGTCGGTGGTGACTTCCTTATCGATGATGACGGCACGGCGGGATCGCAAGGCTGTATCCGTTACCTTGAGGGGACTGGATTACAATTCTCGCATGACTGTTCGACATGGACATTGATGGGTGGCGCCAGTGCCGGCGCGATCAATATTGATGATCTGAGTGATGCATGGACAGATTACACCACATATCACAATATGGCGCTGGGCGATAGTGCAGGAACATCCGCTGGCACGAATGCACAATATAATATTGCTCTTGGTGCGAATGCACTGAATTCTCAAGCCGATAGTGCCACTTGTGATGGCGCTAGCTGGTATTGTGATGGCAACATCGCCATTGGCTATAATGCGTTAACAGCCGAAACCATAGGTGCTGGCAATGTCGCTATTGGTCGTTCCGCGCTTGCGACATCGGCTGGTGGACATAATAACGTTGGAATAGGTACTTTGGCAGGAACATCTATTACAGCCGGCACAAGTAATATTGCAATCGGTTCAGATTCCTTGACATCTTCGACCATAGGCAATGCTCAGATTGCTATTGGTTATCGTGCTCTGCGCTATGCTAATACCGGATATGTGGATGCCCGCAATATCGGTATTGGCTATGCCACCTTGCATGGTGTATCGGGTTCGTCTACTGGCGGGAATAATATTGCCATGGGTTACGGTTCTGGTTTTGCCTATACCACAGGCAGTAACAACCTTCTTCTTGGAAGTCAATCCGGCAATATACTTACCACTGGTTCGAATAATGTGGCGCTTGGTTATCAAACAGGCGGCAGCATTACCACAGGATCTGGTAATATTGTGATTGGAGCCGCTGCTGATGTAGTAGACGGTACGGCGGATAGCCACCTGAATATCGGTAATTTAATCTATGGTGATCTGGCGAATGAGGACTTCATTGTCGGATCATGGCAATTGGACGACACAGGCACAGGCAATGAAGATGCTCGTATGTTCTTTGACAAATCCAAAGGTGCGTTCCGTGCCGGCAACGTTAATGGCACGCAATGGGATGATGCCAATGTGGGAACTAATACTGCTGCATTTGGTTTAGATAACACTGCTAGTGGCGTCTATAGTGCTGCGTTTGGTCAAAACAACACTGTTACTGGGACTCATAGTATTTCGTTCGGAAGAAACAACACAGTTTCTGGAGGTGCTGCAATGGCTACGGGCTTTCAAAACACCGCGAGCGGCAACGGTAGTACAGTGATGGGACGCATTAATGTTGCGAGCGGACTTGTAAGCACGGCCATGGGTGAAGAAGTTCAAGCAACGGGCTCTCATACTATCGGAATGGGTTTAAATACCGCTGATCAGGCTGTAGACCCTATTGTTTCAGGTGCACGTTCCATTGGTATCTTTATGGATGGCGGAGTGGCTGATGCGACAAGCGGTGTAGATATCTCTGATACTGATACGATGGCTCTTATAGGTGGTAAATTCCTGATTGATGATGATGGTACGGCCGGATCACAGGGGTGTATCCGTTACCTTGAGGGCACAGGGCTGCAATTCTCTCATGACTGCACAACCTACACGACCATGGCAGGGGCTGGTGGTGGTCTTTGGACGGATAATACAACCCATATCACGCGCGGCAATGTTCACCTCCTTAATGGTGGCGAAACTATGGCATCTGCAGGACTTGATGGTGGGCTTACAAATTCTTTGGTCTGGGTTCAAGATCAAGCGGCTTTGCGCATGGGAACATCCAGTGTAACAAGTTGGGATGATGCCGAAATCGGTGCAAACTCTATTGCTATAGGCTCGTCTATCGCTTCAGGCGGTAACAGCTTTGCCATGGGGAATGGCTCGGAGGCATCCGGCTCATACAGCTTTGCATTCGGAAATGGTAATAATGATGCTTCGGGTAGTTATTCAATTGCAATGGGTTTTGGCGCAGATGCAACGGCAACCAACGCAATTGCACTTGGCCGTCAAGTTACAACATCAGGTCAATATTCTATGGGTTTAGGCCTAGGCAGCACAGCAGGAACAGACCCGATTGTCTCTGGTGCTTCTTCATTTGGTATTTTCATGGGTGATCAGGATAGCGTTGATCTGGCAGATGCCAATACTTTTTCTATCATGGGCGCAAGTGGCGGTGTCGGTATTGGTACGGTTGCGCCAACCAGTCTGTTTGAAGTTGAAGGCGCAGCGCATGGTGATTTGATCCGTATGGATGCCCCTAACTTGGGCACAAGCTATATGGCGTTTGATGTGAGTGGAAATGCGACTAATGTCAGTGCAAGAATTGGTGTTGAGGATCATGTCGGAACGCATGGTGCGCATATCGTATTCGAGACGAAAAACGGAGCAGGCGCCAGTACGACAACGTCCGAGGTTATGCGTATTGAAAATGGTGGTCAGGTTGGTATTGGTACGGTGGCACCTGACTCCGAACTCCACGTAGTCGGCGATATCCGCTTCACAGGTGTTCTGATTGATATTTCGGACAAGCGTTTGAAAACAGATATTCATCCTTTGAATGATAAGGGTGCCCTGCTCGACCGGATCAAGAACGTTGATACGTATTCCTTCCGCATGAAAGATGATGAAAAAGGCCAGATCGAATATGGTGTGATGGCGCAAGAGCTTGAGGACGTCTTCCCGGAGCTTGTGCAGACCGCCAATGACGAGATGGGCACAAAGAGCGTGAATTATCTTGGCCTGATCGCCCCGATGATCGAAGCCACCAAGGAGCTGGCCGCCGAGAATGAAGCACTTAGGTCACAGATCGCGCAGCAAGACGATAAAATGGCTGCTTTGGAGGCGAAAATGGATGCACGCTTTGCCGCTCTGGAGAGCGATATGAACTCCATCAAGATATATACAGGATATGATCCTCAAAAAGCAGCTCTTGGTTTGGTGCTGCTGCTGGCTATGTTAGGATCACTGGGCTTTATCGTTTATATACGCAGGAAGGGAGGCCAAGCATGAGCAGTAAGAAAAATATAATGAAACACTTATGCCTTGGTACATCGGCGGTTGCATTATTTGCATTTGCGTCTCTGACGGCAAGCCCTGCTCTGGCGGATTGTACCTCCCCTGCCTCGCCAGAGGGCGGTCTGGCCTATTTCACCGTGGATGATACATATCGTCTTTGTGACGGGAATGATAACTGGGTGACGCTGGCGACTGGTGCTAGTCTGGTTACTGAAATTAATGATCTGAGTGATGCCTATACGGATTATACGACGGGTTATAATATGTTCCTTGGGGATAGTGCTGGTAATGCGACAACAACTGGTACATACAACGTTGCTTTGGGACAAAATGCTCTGACATCTCTCGATGGTGGCGCTTGTACAGGATCGCAGTGTGATAACAATATCGCGATTGGCTATAATGCCTTAACTGCTAATACAACCGGATATATCAATGTTGCAATTGGTCCGAATGCACTAGCAGCAAATACTTCAGGTTATGCCAATGTTGCAATTGGCTCATCCGCCTTAAGTGAAATTGTAGGAAATGACCAATCAACTGCTATTGGTCTGGCAGCGGCCCGATATAATTCAGGTGGCAGTAACACAGCTGTTGGTTACAGGGCTTTGATGGGCGTAACAGGTACTTCTACAGGTGGCAGTAATACTGTTTTTGGTTTTCAGGCCGGAGACTCAATTACAACTGGTACAGATAACATCCTGATTGGGTATAATGTTGATACGCCTGCTGCAACAACCTCCAACCACCTCAATATTGGTAATCTCATCTATGGGGATCTGGCGAATAATTATGTCGGTATAGATAATAACGCACCGGCCCATACGCTGGATGTGGGGGCGGATGCCACTATGCGCATGTGGTTAAGTACGGCATCTAATGCAGCAGCAGACCCCTATTCACTTGGTATGAGTGGTGCAGCGACAAACCCCGAGCGTCGATTTACCCTCCTGAGTACGGAAGGTACAATGCATCAGGCCTTACAATTCGGAGATGGCGGTACAACGGAATCCGTCTTTGCGGTTGGTATCAGTAATGATAGTGGAACAACATGGGATCCGGCACTGCGCGTGCGTGCAAATTATGATGTCATTGTCGGGCCAAGCATCAATAATCAGGATTCTGTTTTAATGATTGGATCGGGGGCGGATGGTTCTTCGACAGCATCTTCGGTATTAAGCCTTAAAGAAATTGGCGGAACCGACGCTTATGATAGCGGCTTTGATTTATATTATGATGGTAATGCCAATGTGTTTAATATAGATCGTGTCGAGACAGGCACTGTCACACAAGTCTTGTCGATTAACCGCGGCACTGGAAATTTGGGATTAGGTGATTTTACCTCTGATGCAATTGACAGTACCTTACACCTGCAATCCGGTGAAATTCGTCTGGATGGCGGCGCGGCAAATGAAGCGGGATGTATCCGATTTAATGATACCACAGATGTTTTAGAATATTCCGATGATTGTACGACTTTCACGGCCTTTAGTGCAGGAGGGGATGCAGACTGGACAATCAATGGCGGTAGTAACTATGTCTATAACACAACAGATTCTATCGGCATCGGCACAGCAACACCGAGCGCTATATTCACCATTGCAGGTGACGGCGAGGATATTCATCATTACTCTTACAGCAATAACGCTGCAAACAAGCCTGACTGGTACGGTTACCGCGCCCGTGGCACGGAAGGATCTCCTAATGCTGTACAAGATGGTGATCAACTTGCAGGTTGGGGAGCAAATGCCTATG